>NZ_BMYZ01000001.1:1520296-1824356 GCF_014652535.1 Cellvibrio zantedeschiae
CCGCTATTGAGGAAGTTGCCAATACTAACATCCATAGGCGCGGCGCATAGACCGCATCATTTGGTGTCAGTTCCTCGTTTTTTCAATGGGCAAGTGTGCATCAATAAACATTTATAAGCGCAAGTGAGCTGCCTAACGGCTCAGTGCATATTTATGGGCTAGGCTTAAGGCAAAGTTATGAATAAACGCTGACCAACACATTCTTGATGCTAAGGAGCTTTTATCGTGAATAGCCAATTGGCGGCCGCACAGGATCTCACTACATTTGTGCAAGACTTGCACAACTTCGCCAGGGAAAAAATACCAGAGGCTGAGCTTCCCGGGTTTATGAAATTTGTTGAAAGCTATTTTTCCCGTTTTCCCCTGGAAGAATTGGCTGGCCGTTATTTAGGCGATTTATTTGGCAGCGTTTATCAATGGTGGCGATACATACAACACTTTGATGGACAACATCCCAAAGTCAGCCTCGTCAATCCCAAGCTCGATACGGAAGGTTGGGTTTGCCCGCATACGGTTTTAGTTGTTCATCAAACGGATATGCCATTTTTAGTCGATTCAATTCGTATTGAGCTTAATCGCCGCAATATTGCCATTCATGCAATTAAAAGTACGGTGTTAAATATACAGCGGGACAGCAAACATCAACTGGTCGATATTCTTAACCGCGCCGATACCGAAACTTCGGGCACAAAAGAAGCCTTCGTTTATTTAGAAATTAATTTGCTTACACAAAAGTCGGAGCTTGAATCTATTACACAAAGTTTAATGTCTGTATTGGCAGAACTTAGCGTTGTAGTGAGCGACTTTCAGCCCATGTTAAATGCTGTAGCGGCAGCCGAAGAAAATCTAAGCCATGCAACAAAATCTGTCGCTGTTGCTAATGTTGCCGAAAGCCAGGAGTTTTTGGCTTGGCTGCGCGACAATAATTTCACATTTTTAGGTTATAGCGAATACGAGTTTGGCGAAGAGCAGGGTAAAAAGTTTTTACGGGAAAAGGTAGAAAAACGGTTGGGGCTTTTTGCTTACAAAGGTGGTGAGGCAAACTATTCTGAATCTGATAATTTAAATCCGGGGATGGCGAGATTCCATCTTGCACCGCAAGTATTAACCTTTTCAAAATCTGCTGTTAAGTCACGCATTCATCGTCAGGCCTATTCCGATTACATTGTCGTTAAGCAATTTAATGCGCTAGGGGATGTTGTGGGTGAAATGCGGTTCCTGGGTTTGTACACATCCAGTGTTTACACCATGATGCCGACCAAGATTCCGGTTATTCGTAACAAAGTTAACAAAGTGTTTGAGCGTTCAGGTTTAAGCGCCAAGAGTCACGATGGAAAATCCTTACAACAAATTCTCACAACCTTCCCACGCGACGAATTATTCCTAAGCAATAGCTCGGAGTTATTTGAAACAGTAACCGCCATTGCGCAAATAAACGAACGCTATATGGTGCGCTTGTTTATGCGGCGCGATCCGTTTGGAAAGTTCGTTAGTTGTTTAGTGTATGTTCCAAGAGATGTGTTCACTACCCAGATGCGTTTGCGGATTCAGGATGTTATCGGTCAAGCAATTAATGCAACGGAGAGCGAATTTAATACTTATTTCTCTGAATCTATTTTGGCTAGAGTGCATTTGGTTTTTAAGGTGGATCCAAAACTTCCGCTGGAATACAACCAGGAAAAGCTTGAACGCCAAATTCGTGAAATATCCCGTTCCTGGGAAGATCACTTGCAAAATTCGTTGATTGAATCCCTGGGCGAAGAAAAAGCTATGCGGTTGCTGCAAGAATACCGCGATGCTTTTTCATCTTCTTATAAAGAGCATTTCGAATCCCGCACGGCAGTGCACGATATAGCATCAATGGCTGAACTGAATACGCCAGACGATATTGCAATGAGTTTTTATCAGCCCGTGGGCGCAGAACCGAATGTAGTTCGTTTTAAAGTATTTAGAAAAACCAAAACCATAGAGTTGTCTGATGCTATTCCACTGTTGGAAAATTTGGGTTTACGGGTTTTGTCCGAGAATCCTTATGCCATTCATAAAAAAAGCGAGGGCATTATTTGGCTGCACGATTTCCAGCTGAGCTACAATCTTCCCGGAGTGATCGATGTGCTCAGGGTAAAAGATATTTTCCAGGAGGCATTTTCTGCTGCATGGCATAAAAAAACGGTTAATGATTCATTTAATAAGCTGGTATTGAGTGCGGAGTTAAGCTGGCGAGAAGTTTTTGTTTTGCGCGCCTACGCCGGTTATATGCATCAAACGCTATTTAATTTTACGCAACACTATATTGCGAATGCTTTGGTGAATCATCGCGATATAGCTCGGCTATTAATTAAACTATTCAGTTTAAAGTTTAATCCCAATGCCAACGCGGATACGCGAGCGGCTGAATTAAACCAATGCCGTGAATTAATCAACACTCATCTTAATGCAGTCGAAAATCTGAGCGAAGATCGTATATTGCGTCGCTTTTTAGTTTTAATCGATGGAAGCTTGCGGACAAATTATTATCAAGTGGCTGCTAATGGCGCTGAAAAAGATTATCTGTCTATTAAATTAAGCCCGCGTTCTATTCCCGAGATCCCTGAGCCTCGGCCACTTTACGAAATTTATGTGTACTCATTGCGTGTGGAAGGTGTGCATTTGCGCGGTGGAAAAGTTGCTCGTGGCGGTTTGCGCTGGTCAGATCGTTTACAAGATTACCGCACAGAAGTTCTTGGTTTGGTCAAAGCCCAACAAGTAAAAAATGCCGTGATTGTTCCCAATGGAGCAAAGGGTGGTTTTGTTTGTAAGCAGCCACCACTTACAGGAGGGCGCGAAGCTGTTCAGCAAGAGGGCATTGCGTGTTACAAAGTTTTTATTCGCGGTTTGCTCGATTTAACTGACAACTTGGTAGATGGCAAATTGGTGCCACCTAACAATGTGGTGCGCTATGACGAAGATGATCCTTATTTAGTTGTTGCCGCCGATAAAGGCACGGCAACTTTTTCAGATATAGCAAACAGTATTTCTGCTGAATATAGCCATTGGTTGGGTGACGCTTTTGCATCAGGTGGAAGCCAGGGCTATGACCATAAAGGAATGGGCATTACCGCGCGCGGCGCGTGGATTTCAGTAATGCGTCATTTTCGCGAAAAGAATATCAATATCCAAAAAGAAGATTTTACCGTAGTGGGTATTGGCGATATGGCGGGCGATGTGTTTGGCAATGGTATGTTGTTGTCAGAGCATATTTGTTTGCTTGCCGCATTTAATCATGTGCACATTTTTATCGATCCAACACCGGACTCAGCAAAAAGTTTTGTTGAGCGGCAACGTTTGTTTAACACACCAAAAACAAGCTGGATGGATTATGAAAAATCATTGATTAGTAAAGGTGGCGGCATATTTAGTCGCGATGCAAAAACAATTGCTGTCACGCCCGAAATGAAAACCGCTTTTAACATTTACGAAGATAACCTAACACCAGCCGAGCTGATCAGTAGCTTACTTAAAGCACCTGTAGATTTGATTTGGAATGGCGGCATTGGCACATATGTTAAAGCATCAAGCGAAACCCATGCAGATGTTGGTGATAAAGCTAATGATAGCCTGCGTATAAATGGTAATGAATTGCGCTGCAAAGTGTTTGGCGAAGGCGGCAATTTGGGAATGACGCAGCGTGGCCGAATTGAATATGCGTTAAATGGCGGCGCTTGCAATACTGATTTCATTGACAATGCTGGTGGAGTGGATTGCAGTGACCACGAAGTTAACGTAAAAATTCTGTTAAATGAAGTTGTGAGTAATGGTGATTTAACACCTAAACAGCGCAACCAATTGTTGGCGAATATGACGGACAATGTTGCAGATTTGGTGTTGAAAAATAATTATCGCCAAACACAGGCCATCAGTATTGCAGAGTTGGAATCTTTGGCCCGCGGTGCTGAGTATCGTCGTTTTATGTCTACGTTTGAAAGTCAAAAACGTTTGAACCGAAAGCTGGAATTTTTACCGGCAGACGACATTTTGGTAGAGCGACAATCACACAATCTTGGCCTTACAAGACCAGAGCTGGCAGTTTTAATTTCCTATGCGAAAGCAGTGCTGAAAGAAGATTTGGCGATAGCCAATATTGCTGATGACTCTTATGTCGCCAAAGCTATAGAAGGCGCATTCCCTAATCGTATTGCCACAGAATACCGCGAATCACTATATGCACATCGATTAAAGCGCGAAATTGTTGCTACGCAAATTGCTAACGATATGGTTAACAATATGGGAATCAGTTTTGCACAACGTTTGGTGGAGGCAACTGGTGCTACTGTAGGTGAGGTCGCCAAGGCTTATGTGGCT
Source organism: Cellvibrio zantedeschiae (assembly GCF_014652535.1). Taxonomy (NCBI): domain Bacteria; kingdom Pseudomonadati; phylum Pseudomonadota; class Gammaproteobacteria; order Cellvibrionales; family Cellvibrionaceae; genus Cellvibrio; species Cellvibrio zantedeschiae. The sequence continues at coordinate 1,524,638 of NZ_BMYZ01000001.1, forward strand.
GCGCGCGATGTTTACCAAATGGAAAAATTCATTGTTGATTTGCAGGCGTTGGATCATCAGATTCCTGCAAAAATCCAATATGAATTAATGATTAATATGATGCGTCGTGTTCGTAGGGCGACACGATGGTTCTTGCGTAATCGCCGCAGTAATATTAATCCAGCCGCTGAAGTCGAATTTTTTGCGCCGGCAGTCAGTATTATTTCGCAGCAACTTCCGCAGCTTTTGTTGGGCGGGCAATTAGAAGAATTGCAAGGCCAGTATCAGCGATTACAAGAGAGTGGTGTGCCACAAGATTTAATTATCCGTGCAACTTCTGCTTCTTATTTATTCTCAGGCTTAAGTATCGGTGAAGCATCCAGACGCAGTAACCGGGAAATGGATGAGGTTGCAGAACTTTATTTTGCGTTAAGTGAGGCACTGAGTTTGCCCTGGTTTGCAAATCAAATTGCAAATTTGAAAGTAGAAACCTTTTGGCAGGCTATGGCTCGCGAAACCTATATGGACGATCTGGAATCGCAATTGCGTTCGCTAACTATATCCTTAATTAAATTTTCAAAAGGTAAAGGTAGTGTTACACAGGTCGTGGAGGCCTGGAGCCAACAGCAAGCGCTCTTGATAAATCGATGGAAGCTTATGGTAAATGAGCTCCAGGCTGCTAGTGGAACAGATTTCGCGGTGTTTTCTGTGGCCTTGCGTGAATTGTTGGATTTAGCCCAGGCAACCCAACATTGTGATGTGACTTTATAAGAGCGAAAAATTCAATAATTTATATTTTTGGGGTGTTCAATGAGCGAATTCTTACGGCCTGCCATTTATGCAGCTAACAGAATGTCATTTACTGTTAAGTTATTTCTAGCGGTATTAATATTTCTTATACCGTTTTTAGTGGTTTTATCTTTTAAGGTGCTGGATTCCTGGAGTGATATTCGAAAAATAGAGCGACAACAAACAGGCTTAAAACTGGTTGTTCAGCTTAAGCCCATGGCTTTGGATATCGCCAAACACCGCGGCAACATGGCGCAATACCTGTCAGGTGCTACTGATAAAGAAAGTAGCATAGTTGCTATTGAAAAAAATCTGGATGAAGAAATAGAAAAAGTTAAAAAATTAGCCACCGAAAATAATTATGAAATTACTAATTTGGGTGAGCTGGCCACCAAGTGGCAACAGCTAAAAATTAGCAGCAATAAATCCGCGACGGGTGGAAAGAACTTCCAGGATCACTCTGATCTGGTCGATAGTGTTCACCACATGATATCCACCATCACCGCCGATTTCGATTTAATCATGCAAAGCTCACATACCGATCATTATCTTGAAAGTGTCATGGCATACGGTATTCCAAAATTAGAAGAAGTGTTCGGGCAATTGCGTGGTAAGGGTGCGGGCTCTTTAGCAGATAAAGTGGTTACACCTAACGAAAGGGTGGTCATTGGAAGTTTGTTATCGACCGCTCAAAATTTGAATAGTACTTTAAACCGGGATTTGGAATTATTATTTAAGGATGCCGCAATCCATGAGCATCTAAACGCAAACGCGCAAAGCTATCGCAATATTGTGCAGCAATTTATCGATGTGACCAATAACCAGATCGTGATGGCTGACGATATTAGTATTTCCGGAACATCCTATTTTGAACACGGAACCAAAGCCATTGAAGCGCTTAGCGTGTTTGATAAGCAAGTTACTGAAGAATTCCAAAAAAGCATTCAAGAGCTTCACGACAAGCAATACACGCAAAACCTGGTGCTTATGTTTATTGCAGCATTAATTACCGGTTTGGGAGTTTATTTTTCATTTGGTATTCTCACCTCGTTGAACAACAACGCCAAGTTATTGAATGATGCGTCGCATAAGTTGAAAGAAGGGGATTTTTCTACACACATCAACATTGATACAGAAGATACCTTAGGGGACGCGGCTAAAAGCCTTCGGCTCATGGTGGGTAGCGTTGCGCAATTGTTAAATACTATTCAAAAATCTGCTCATGAAGTTAGTGAATTTTCAGTGAAACTACAATCAGTTTCCGATGCGAGTAAACATGAGCTTGATCAGCAAAATTCCCAAACGCAACAAGCGGCTTCTGCCGCAACTGAAATGGCTGCCACTATTCGCGAAGTTGCCAGAAGTTGCGTTGAAGTGAGCAGCGCAACGGATCATGCCCATGATTCTGCTCTAGAAGGGCAAGTAAAAGTTAATAGCGCAATCGCAAAAATAAATACCTTGGGTACGGATGTTGAGCAAGCTAAAAATATAATCAGCCAGGTGCAAAACGATGTTACGGATATAGGTGCAGTGCTTGAAGTTATTCGCAGCATTGCTGAACAAACGAATTTACTGGCTTTAAATGCGGCTATAGAAGCGGCACGAGCGGGCGAGCAGGGTAGAGGTTTTGCTGTGGTGGCGGACGAGGTGCGTTCCTTGGCGAAGCGCACGCAAGATTCCACAGCCGAAATTCGCGCAGTTATTGAAAAGCTCCAGGTCGGCGCGACCAATGCGGTCAATATTATTCATCAAAGTTCACTGGGCGCCCAAGACTCTGTTGCAAGCGCCGCCAGTGCGGGTCAATCGCTGGAAAAAATTGTGGTGGGCGTGGAGCTGCTGCGCGATTTAAATACGCAAATTGCAACGGCGGCGGAGCAACAGGCTGCAGTGGCTGAGCAAATGTCCCGCAATACTTTGCATTTGAGCGATTCATCTGAAAATATTTTGGGGCAAGTCGAAAAAACGGTAAGCTTCAGCAATAGTCTGCGTAAAAGTGCCATGGCTCTGCTCGAAAATGCCATGAAATTTAAAACCTGATAGGATCTGTTTCGTTGCGCTCAATTTATGTACAGCTCAATATCCCTCCCGAAGAGTTCCAGCGCTTATATGAAGGCGTTGCCAAAACCGTTAATGCTCGCAGCCTTGACGGGAGGAATGTTAATTTTCCGGCCAATATCCTACGTCCATTCATAACCCATTCCGGCATTACGGGTACTTTTGCCATCCATTTTTCAGACGAAAATCGTTTCCAACGCATTGAAAAAATCGACTAGCCGGAGCGATTCCAGTATCCTGCACGGCGTATTTTTCAACCACTAAACATGTGCTGATGTTTGGGCACTGTATTCGGGGCATTGGAGCGATAATTATGTACACCCACATTCGCGACTTACTATTCAAGTTAGACGCTGAAACCTCCCATGAATTTAGCCTGGATTTAATCGGTGCCGCCGAGCGTTTGAAGCTTGCAGGGCTTTTCCTGTCAGAAATCCCCCCAAATCCCGTAGAAGTTATGGGTATTACCTTTCCAAACCCGGTAGGTTTGGCCGCTGGCCTGGACAAGAATGGCGATTACTTCAATGCGCTGGGCGCTATGGGTTTTGGATTCGTAGAGATAGGCACCATTACACCCAAGCCCCAAGTGGGTAACCCAAAGCCACGTTTATTCCGCATTCCTGAAGCGCAGGCGATTATCAACCGCATGGGATTTAACAACAAAGGTGTTGACCATCTTGTTGCCCAAGTTAAACGCCGTCGTTACAAAGGTATTCTGGGGATTAACATCGGGAAAAATGCCCTGACTCCGGTTGAGAATGCGGCCGACGATTATGTAAAGTGCATGCAAAAAGTCTATGCCCACGCGGACTATATTACGGTCAACGTGTCATCACCCAATACCAAAGGTTTACGCGATTTACAGTTTGGCGATTCGTTAAATCGTTTATTGGAAATCATCAAAATCGAGCAAAGTAATTTGCAAGCAGAGTATGGTCGCTATGTTCCGGTTGCAGTAAAAATCGCACCTGACATGGATAATGATTCGATTATCCAGGTTGCCCAAAGCTTGGTTGCGCAAAATTTTGATGGTGTTATTGCTACCAATACCACCATCGGCCGTGAAGGTGTCGAGCAGTATGAAACAAGCGCAGAGACCGGTGGTTTAAGCGGTTTTCCTGTGCGTGATAAAAGCACGCGCGTCATTCGAGTCCTTCACGAAGAGTTGGGTGATAAGTTACCTATTATTGGCGTGGGTGGAATTACCGACGGTGCAAGTGCTGCGGAAAAAATTAAAGCAGGTGCGAAGTTGGTTCAGGTATACAGCGGATTTATTTATCGGGGTCCGGCTCTTATCGGTGAAGCCGCCGCCGCTATCGCGCAATTAAAAATATAGTTATTTGTTCGTAAAGAAAAAGGGCCTCATTGTGAGGCCCGTTTTTTTAGCTCGATTTCGCCAATCAGCGAATTAATTTAAATTGTCGAAAGATGTTTGCAATGTAGTTGCTGATGCAATGAGTTGATCAGCCTGCCGATGCCATGGTTGACATAGGTTGTAAATTGTTGAGTTTTTGAACTTGAGCCAACCGGTTCAGTCCATCCCATTGATCTACCCGTGATTCTCGCCACCCGTTTAGCCACTGCTGTCGGGCAACGCCTGTTTCGTGGGGACATAAGCTACGCGATCGACCGTCAATCCCGGCTTGGTAGCCTTTTGCAAAAGCGCGTTCTGTTTGATCTCGTTTCTGACTTTTCATCCTATAAGGCACCTCTTTATTAGCGCTATTAGATTTCAACTAAAGTTATATAGACATCACGAACGACTTGCTACAATACCTCCTCTTGGTTGCTTAACGTATTGGGTTTGACCAGTACACCAATAAAGGTTCCTCTTGTGAACGATTTTATTCTTCTAGATAGTTTCCTCTATAGCACCTAAAGCTCTAGTGAATTGGTTTGACAAGTTCTCTTAAGCCTACCTACGCACAAACTTTGGCCAGAATGGCCTAAATTACCTGTATAAGGTTATTAAACTGGCGTTATCAATGACTCAATTTCAATTTTTTGCGACATGTCCGAAAAGTCTTGAAGGACTTTTATTTTCTGAATTAGGCCAACTGGGTGCTACTGAGCTGCGTGAAACGGTAGCAGGTGTGTATTTTAGTGGCAGCATCGAAACAGCTTATCGCGCCTGTCTCTGGTCCCGTCTGGCCAACAAAATTCTTTTACCCCTAACGAGCTTCGAAGCCGCCAGTCAAGAAGACCTTTACGACGGTGTGCGCGCAATTCGCTGGGAGGATCACCTCAAACCCGATGGAACCCTATTGGTTGATTTCGTGGGTACCAGCGACACCATACGCAATACCCAGTTTGGCGCAGTTAAAGTAAAAGATGCCATTGTTGATTGTCTGCGCGATGCCACAGGCGAACGTCCGTCAGTAGCCAAACAAGACCCGGATTTACGCATAAACGCACGCCTCAGCCGTGACAAGGTTGTGGTAAGTCTGGATCTGTCGGGCGATAGCTTGCATCGCCGCGGCTATCGTTTAAAGCAGGGCAGTGCGCCCATGAAAGAAAACCTGGCGGCGGGGATTTTAATTCGCGCCGGTTGGCCTGAGATTGCCGCTGCTGGTGGAGCATTGCTCGATCCTATGTGCGGTTCCGGCACAATCCTTATTGAAGCAGCTTTAATTGCAGCAGACATTGCCCCGGGTTTGAGCCGTGTGAGTTTTGGCTTTGAACGTTGGTTAAAGCACGACAATGCTGTGTGGCAAGCATTGCGTGACGAAGCTCATGAGCGTCGCCGGGTTGGTTTGGAAAAAGAGCTTCCGGAAATTCGCGGTTACGATGCAGATGTTCGTGTGATCCGCGCCGCTGAAGAAAATATTGTTACCGCAGAGTTGGATCATTGGTTGCGCGTGAGCCGCAAAGAACTCGCTGAATTTAAAAAGCCGACTCATACAGAATTAAAAAATGGTTTGGTATTGAGTAACCCACCTTATGGTGAACGTTTGGGCGAAGTTGAATCACTCAAAATGTTGTACGCCCATTTGGGCGAGCGTTTACGAAATGAATTTCAAGGTTGGCGCGCTGGCGTTTTCACAGGCAATCCTGAACTCGGCAAACAAATGGGTTTGCGTGCCGATAAAAAATATAAATTGTTTAACGGTACTATTCCCAGCGAATTGTTAATGTTCAACATCGCCAGCGAAGCTTTTGTGCAAAGCCGAATTGAGCAAGATGATCGTTTTAGTCGGGATGAAGAAAAGCGTATCGCCGCAGAAGAGCGAGTGCGCGAAACTAATCGCCAGGAGCAGGCCGCTGCGCTTTCAAACGGCGCGCAAATGTTGGTAAATCGTCTGCAAAAAAATCTCAAACAACTTGAGAAGTGGGCGCGTAAGAATGATATCAATGCTTATCGCTTATATGATGCCGATATGCCTGAATATTCCGCTGCGATTGATGTTTACTGTGGCCAAACTCAACCCGGTAAGCCTGAACAGTGGTATGCGAATGTGCAGGAATATGCCGCTCCTAAATCTGTCGATGAAGATCGCGCGGCACAACGTTTTGCCGATATTGAATTAGCCGTGCCATTTGCGTTGGATATTCCCGCTGAGCGCATCAGTTACAAGCAACGTCGTCGCAATAAAGGCACTCAGCAATACGAAAAATTAACGGAACTGCCTACCGGCGATGTATTTAGCGTGCAAGAAGGTGCAGCCAAATTACATATCAATATGTGGCAATATTTGGATACAGGTTTGTTTTTGGACCACAGACCTGTACGAAAAATGATTGCAAGCATGGCAAAAGATCAACGTTTTTTAAATCTGTTTTGCTATACAGCAACAGCTAGCGTATATGCCGCTATGGGTGGTGCGCGTTATACGGTCAGTGTGGATATGTCCAATACCTATTTAAATTGGGCACGTAAAAATTATGCGCTTAATGGTTTGAGTGAATCTAAAAACCGCTTGGAGCAAGCCGATTGTTTAAAGTGGTTGGAAGAAAACGAACAACAGTTTGATTTGATCTTGCTCGACCCACCCAGCTTTTCTAACTCAAAACGCATGGAGGATGTGTTGGATGTGCAGCGTGACCACGTAAACATGATTCACAATGCAATGCGAGTATTGGCGGAGGGCGGCACGCTGATATTCTCAAATAATTTGCGCACCTTTAAATTGGATGCTGAAGCCCTGTCGGCCTATACCGTTAAAGATATAAGTGCAAAAACTATTGATGAAGATTTTAAACGTAATCCTAAAATCCACCAATGTTGGTTGATCACGCATTGATATCCAATTGGTTAATTTTTATTAAGCGTTGTAACAAATTGCAGATTGGTGCATCTAAGCTTTAACAAGTTCATCCTTTAATGTGTTAGAGGTCGTCATGTTAATTAAGAAACCAAGTGATATACCTGCGTCTGAAATCACGCCGGAATCCATTTATCTTGCTCGCCGTGATTTTATGCGCGGCAGTATCGCAACGGGACTTTTGGGGGCAGCTTCCTTAAGCTCGCAAAATCTTATGGCAGACCCAAGTTACAGCGCAGCAGAGGCTGTTAACAAAGGACCAGAATGGCTAAACACGCAAATTGCTCGCGCCAAGGCAGATACGCAAAAACTAACAGAATCATTAACGCCTTTTGAGCATGTAACAGGCCACAATAATTTTTACGAATTTGGTTACGATAAAACTGACCCAGCTAAATATTCAAAAAGGTTTAAGCCTGATCCATGGCAAGTTGAAATAGCGGGGCAGGTAGCCAAACCGGGAAAATATAATCTGGAAGATTTGTTAAAAGGCATAGATCTGGAAGAGCGTGTCTACCGGTTACGCTGCGTTGAAGCTTGGTCCATGGTTATTCCCTGGGTGGGTTTTTCGCTAGCAAGCTTGTTGAAAAAATTTGAGCCCAATAGCAATGCCAAATATGTTTCCTTTGTAACTCTGAAAGATTCAAGGCAATTCCCTGCGCAGGCAGGCTCACTTAGCACTATTGACTGGCCTTATCGCGAAGCTTTACGTATTGACGAAGCCATGCATCCGTTAACTATCCTGGCTGTTGGTTTGTATGGAAAAACGCTTCCAAATCAGAACGGCGCTCCATTGCGTTTGGTGGTTCCATGGAAGTACGGATTTAAAAGTATTAAGTCGATTGTGAAAATTGAATTTACCGATCGCCAACCAAAAACAACCTGGAGCCAAATCGCTCCCTCGGAATATGGGTTTTATGCCAATGTAAACCCTCAGGTCGATCATCCGCGTTGGAGTCAGGCACATGAGCGTCGCCTGCCGAGTAGCTTGTTTAGTCCTAATGTAATCCCCACCCAAATGTTTAATGGATATGCCGATCAAGTTTCTAATTTGTATACGGGCCTGGATCTACGAAAATTCTATTGAGTGAGGGAGCAGCAATGCCGGTGATGTGGCGAAGAGCTTTACTGTTTTGTGCGAGTTTAATTCCTGTAATTTTTATTTCTTTTGGTGCTGCCACTAATCAATTAGGTGCTGACCCAGCGAAAGCCATAGTGCTATTTACTGGAACCTGGGCTTTTTATTTTTTGTTGATTACCTTATCGGTGTCACCCTTAAAGCGTTTGGCGAACCAAAGTTGGTTGATGGTACATCGGCGTATGCTCGGTTTGTTTACGTTGTTTTACGCCGTATTACATATGCTTGCATATCTTATATTTATACTTGGGTTGAATTTTTCAATTTTCGGTGCGGAGTTGGTTAAGCGCCCTTATATTTTATTAACTATACCTGCGGTTATTTTACTCATAGTCTTGGGCATAACCTCAACAAAAGGCATGATGCGCAGGTTAGGAAAAAATTGGGTTAAATTGCACAAATCAATTTATCTTATTGCGATTCTGGCGTGGCTACATGTTTTACTACAAGTTAGATCCAGTTATGCTGATGCGGTGCTATTTGGCGTGCTTACCGCTGGTTTGTTGGGAATTCGCTGTTACTGGTTTTTTAAGAAAAAATCATCCATTTCAAGTTCAAAGCCATAAAACTAAAAGCTAAGAAGATCTTTTAGCTCCACAGCGTTGCGGCGGGAAATTTCCAGGGTTTTTCCGTCGCTCATAGTGATTTCGTAGCCATCGCTAATTGATTCCTCGATTTTTGTTACTTCATTGAGATTAACGACATATTGTCGATTAGCTCGAAAAAAATATTTCTTTGGTAGTCGCTCTTCAACGCTGTTTAAAGACTTACGCACAAAAGCATTATCATTGCCAAAAAAAATACGAACATGGTTTTTGCAGCTTTCAAAATAGCGAATAGATTCAAGTGGTACAAGATGGCATTTATCACCATCTTTTACAAACATACGGCTGTGAATATCCAGCGCAGGTTTGGGTGAGGTTTTATATTCTTCGCTATGCATGCTCAACTTTTCGATCGCTAATTTCAGGCGCTCGTGACTTATGGGTTTTAATAAATAATCGATAGTGTTGAAGTCAAAGGAGCGGATAGCGTATTCGGAGTAGGCGGTTGTGAAAATAATTTTGGGTGAATAGTCCAGCTTTTCCAGTAAGTCGAAACCGCTTTCACCCGGCATATGTATGTCTAAAAAAATAATATCCGGCTCATGTTCATGAATCAGTACCAAAGCTGTTGAGGGATGATCTGCTGCTCCTGCGATATCAATGTCGGGATATTCTTGCAGCATTTTTATCAACCCCTCGCGCGCCAGGCGAGAATCTTCAACCACTATTGCCTTCATTAAGATAATTCCTTGGGTATGCTTAGCGTTACCGTAAATTTTTCTGCCGTTTTGGAAACCAGCAATTCTCCTTCGTTCCCGTAGAGCAATTCAAGCCGACGGCGAATATTTTTTAGCCCTATACCGGTTGTAGGTGTTCTCACTACCGCAGTGTTGGCCAGATCGTTAACAATATGAAAGCGCAGCCTTGAATGTAAATCCTCACAGCTTACGCTGAGCTCGCCACCTTGTTTAATATTTTCAAGTCCATGCTTGATGCCATTTTCAATAAGCATTTGTAAAACCATGGGCGGGATTAAATAGTCGTACAGGTCTTCTGCTATGAGTAATTGGAAGTTTAAGCGCTCTTCCAGTTGGGATTTCACTATTTCAATGTAACGGTGAATAATATTAATTTCTTCAGCAAGAGTTACCTTTTCCCGGCGGCTGCTTTCGAGTGAGTAACGTAATATTTCCGATAAAGAAGTAATCATACTGTCGGCGCTTTTTTGATTCTCGTGAATCATAAAGCGAATATTGTTGAGGGCGTTAAAGAGAAAATGCGGGTTGAGCTGATTGGAAAGGCTATTTAAAGTAGCTTCTTTAAGATTGTGTTGAGCTCTTAAATAACGCAATTCCGTTTCACGCATTATTTTGGTAGATGTAATGCTGTTGTAAAGAAATATCCAGGCGGAAATAAAAATAGTCGTTTGAATCCAGTTGCCCAGAATTGAGCCCATAACAAATTTTGCAAGCGCACGTTTACTATTGTTGGGAGTGAGTTCCGTGGTGATTTCATGCCAGTAAAAGGATGAAAAAATAATCCACATGAAAATCGCGATGGTGAGCCCGGACATTAACGAGAAGACAAGGCTGTACTCTAGAAATTGTTTGCTGGAAAAAGATTCCCATCCCAATGTTTTGAACATATAGCGAAAAATAAGAACAGCCAGCGTGAAAAACGGGAACCAAAATAAATCGCAAAAAAACAAAAAACGCGCGTACTCGTGTAATGGAACAATAATGACCATTTGAGTGGCGGCGAGAAAAAGCATAAAAAGCCCATGATCTAACCAGAACCTTTGATCATGAGGAAAAAACAATACCTTCATAGGTGCACGCTAAGGTAAAAATTAAAAAAGCGGGTTTGCCAAAGCAAAGCCCGCGAAAATTTGATATGCCTGAAGTCAGTGGGAATCATGCCATAGTTCATTAAATATAGAACAAAAAATTGGCATGGACAAATTATGCAGACATACCAATAAGCTGTTCCTATAACTCAAACTCCTGCTGCCCTTAAGCTCTTTAGTTGTTTTTACTGAGCTCACTTTGGTCTACGTGTTTTGCTCGCGGATATTTTTTTCCATTGAGGAATTTCCCTAAAAAGGTTGGGCGCACAAGATAGTGATAACTGGCGATTAACACCAGGCTGGTAATTGTCAGTATCAGCGAAAGCTTTATTGACCAATGCAGCGGCCAGCGCAACATCCAGGCTTGTAGTAACCATACAATGGGAAGATGGATAAGGTACATCCAATAGGATGCGTCAGCGAGGTAGCGCCACCGCGCGCTGGGTGCAGACAGATAACGCACAGCCAAGCCGATCATGGCAAATGCCCAGCACCATTGCGCAACTACATATGCTATTGCAAAAATTGCACGCTCCCTATCGCTAAGGGCGATTGCTACAAATTTAGGTGTTATGCCTCCTATGTAAAGCGCTACAACAGTTGCCAATAAAGCAAAGGCAAAATATAAAAACCAATCTGCAGCAAACAAACGCAAACAATTTTGTTGCCTATGAATAAACCAGCCCATTAAAAATGCGCTTCCATAGGCTAATAATGCGGGAAAGTTGGGCACCAACCCCATAATAGGCGATGGAATTCCTTGCCATTGTATCCACCACGGGCTCGTAAATAATGAGATTGCAAGTGGCGCAGTCAATACAAAAACTGCGATGCGCGTTTTAATTAATGATTCGACCAGACCCGACATTTTGTTACGCAATGTTTGTTCAGGATCAAAACGCTCTACTATCGTGCGTAATCCCATTGCCAGCATATAAATGACCAGGAGAACATATAGAAACCATAAATGTCCCATAGGTACAGGTGGGCCGATAATCGGAAAGGGAGGCTGCATGTTTGGCGGGCTCTGGATTCCTAGCTGTCGAACACTCCAAATAATTGGGATAATCGTTAAAGGCATTATGAAAAAGAATGCTGCGATGAAAGGTAGACCAATACGCTTCAGGCGATTCTTTATGAAATTTTTTGTACCGAGGCGTTGATGAAGCAAGCGCGCAAAAAATCCGGCAATAATAAAAAATAACGCCATGCGGAAAATATGAATCACAAAATATAAAACGCCTAGCCCTGTACTTGTGGATCCATAAGTAAACGGCCAGCCGGGCATATATCCCATGATAGCGTGTAGCACTATTCCTGCTAGCAGCGCACAAGCGCGTACTGCGTCAAGGGAGTGGAAGCGTTCCTCAGCAGACATGGTTGCTCCTTTGTCTATTTATTGGTTTTTGTTGAGATGAAAAAGACTCACGATAAATGCCAGCGATAGAAATTGATAAGCCAGAATTTCCATGAGGTTGAAGCGATAAATCGAAGGTTTAATTTGAATAGCAATGGAATGTATGGAATCTTGCGATTGAAAATTTGTTGCGATAATTTCAACAGCACACAATCTTAATAAGGTCTTGTCGGGTTTTTGGTCGCTAGCCTGAGCCCAGCCGGAATAAGACAGAAAGAGGTACAACAGAAGAATATTAGATAGGTTGCGCATCTGACCCCCAGCCTGTAATGGTATTCCTGAGGCGAGAGCTTAAGTCAGTTGAACCTGATCAATGGATAAAGATGCCGAGAGGCAAAAATCAACTATGAATGGTTAAAAATATAAACGGTTAAAGATATGAACGGTTAAAAGGCAAGTAAGTTGTGGAAGATATTTTTAGGCAAAGCAGGAAGAGAAAGATAGAGGAAAAATCAGAGCGGAAATAGAGGAAAGATCTCAAGGCTACTCATAGTGAGTAGCCTTTAGTAACTAATATTAATTAGTCTTTAGCACGAGACTTATATTCGTGAGTACGAGTGTCGATAATAATACGATCACCGATTTCTACGAATGCAGATACTTGAATTTCAGTACCGTTGGTCAAACGAGCTGGCTTCATCACTTTACCTGAAGTATCACCACGAACTGATGGCTCGGTGTAAACAACTTCACGAGTAACTGAGTTTGGTGGAGTAATAGAAATTACTTTGCCATCATAGAATACAGCTTCACATACATCATCAATACCGTCTTCAATGTATGGACCCATATCGCCGAGTTCGTCAGCAGTCAATTCATATTGGTTGTAATCGCTATCTACGAAAACGTACATTGGGTCAGCGTAGTAAGAGTAGGTTACATCTTTACGATCAAGAACGATGTCTTCGAATTTGTCGTCTGCTTTGTATGGGGTTTCAGTCAAATAACCGTTCAGCAGGTTTTTCAACTTGGTTTTTACAACCGCAGTGTTACGACCTGAGCGGCTGATTTCTACTTTTTGGATTAACCAAGGTGAACCGTCGATGTTGATTACATGACCGGCGCGTAATTCTTGACCTGTTTTCATGATGACTCTCAATAAATGTAAATGGTATTGGTGAGCGAATACCGATTGCTGGGATAAATTCGGGCGCTACTATACCTTTTTTAGTGGATTTCTACAGCGTTTTTTTGGCCCTTTTAAATACAGCTGCGCACCATATTCGAGGCTAAATCCCCCAGGGAATTCAGGTGCTGGCACCAGTTTTTACTTTGTTCTTGCCAGTCTTGCAATTCTGAAAGGCAGTTTTCCCAGCTTTGACTGGCATTTTCGCCAAGGTTCCAGCGGTGCCAAAGGTCTGTGATCGTCGCGCGTGATTTAGGCGTTGCGCCCTGCAGGTAGTACTCCAAAAAGGCATCCAGCTTGACCATATGTATATCGTCATCTTGCGGGTAGATATGCCAGACAAAGGGTTTTCCTGCCCATTGTGCTCGTACAAAGGAATCTTCGCCGCGTATGAAGTTGATATCGGCTGCCCACAGAAGATAGTCATACTCGCGTTGGGTTAGGAACGGGATAATCTTGATGCGCAGCGAACCTTGTACAAACTCGTCGCCAATCGCGAGTGATCGTCCCAGGTGACTATTAACACTGGGAAGAATTTTGCTAGCCGGCACCAGACATAAAACCGGTTGGGTTGATTGAATCCAGCTATCTATTAATGAAGCTACAGCGGGATTCTCATAGCCGAAAAGTGAAATGACCAGCTCATTTTCTGTGGGGATCACGCCTAGGTTTTGCCAGAATCGGTTTTGGGATTCTTTATTGGCTAAAAAGCTATCCCTAACTTCCAGCAAAGAACTTTCTTTTAATAAACCGCCTGTTTTGGCGGTAAATCCGGGGAAGAAAAAGGTTTTTTTGAGCCCCAGCTGCGGGTGTACTGACGGCAATCCATGGCAACCCTCAACCCAGTCTTCTGCGCTTAGATACTCCAGGTTGAACCAATAGGGCGGAGTCGGGCGGCGTTTCATTGCGGCCAGATAATTTACGGGCAACTCACAAGCAAAGGCTTCGACAATTGCATCAGCGGGTATTACTCCCTCGAATTCTCCTTGCCAAATCCGAATCTCGACTCCCTCAACCTCTTGGCTAGCGGAGTTGGTGACACTTGGCCAAATATGTTGAAGGGCGGCAATTTCATCTACCCATAAACGCACTTGAATAGGGTATTCACGAGCGAGTTGTCGGGCCAGGCGCCAGCAGACTCCAATATCGCCATAGTTGTCTATAACGCGACAAAAAATGTCCCATGTTTTGACGGGCAGGTGGCTCATGTAATCTTCTTGCTGTTGGGAAAAAGAGGGCGCTATTATGCGCGACATTTCTCGAATTGGATGAATTTTTATGGCTTCCCTCCAAGACCAACTCTTAAAAGCAGGCCTGATTGACGGCAAAAAAGCCAAGCAAGCCAATAAAGAGAGGCGCAAGGAAACCAATGTTGCCCGCCGCTCTGCTGAGCCAGTAGTGGACGAGGTTAAGCAATCGGCCGAAATGGCCCGGCAACAAAAGGCTGAACGCGATCGCGAGCTCAATCGTCAGCGCAATACCGAGCAGGAACAAAAAGCAATCGCCGCGCAAGTAAAACAGCTTATTGAAAACCATCGCCAGCCGAAAGGTGCCGGCCAAAATGATGTTGAATACAACTTCACTGATGGCAAGCTGATCAAGAAAATGCGAGTAGCGCCCCTCATTCTGGAGCAAATCGCACGCGGTGTTTTAGCCGTCGTTAAATTGGGCGATGGGTATGAAGTCGTGCCCAGGGTTGTCGCTGATAAAATTGCCCTGCGCGATGCGAAATCTGTGCTGGTTGCGAATGTTAAGGCAGCGCAAACCGATGAAGAAGATCCCTATAAAGACTATGTAATTCCAGACGATTTAATGTGGTAACACAAACCTTCGGGTTTGGCTATTCTTAGAATCCATTTTAGCTTGTGTCATAATAACGTCATTACCATTACAGGCGATTACCTATGTTAGAAATGTTCACTGGACTCAGCTTTGCCCTTGGCTTGGCCTTGTTTTTATCTTTGGCGTTTGTACTTGCGTACGAATTTATTAATGGTTTCCACGATACGGCTAATGCCGTTGCCACCGTGATTTACACCAAAGCAATGCCGCCACATATGGCTGTTGTGGCTTCCGGTATTTTTAACTTTTTGGGGGTAATGATTGGCGGGCTTGGTGTTGCTTATGCAATCGTACATTTGCTCCCCGTTGATTTGCTGCTCAATATCGATTCATCCAAAGGGATGATTATGGTGTTTTCGCTGCTAACAGCCGCGATTTTCTGGAATTTGGGAACCTGGTATTTTGGAATTCCTTCATCCAGCTCACACACCTTAATCGGCTCAATTTTAGGTGTAGGCGGAGCTTACGCATTGTTAGAGCATTTGCCCTTGGCCGATGGGATTAATACCAAAAAGGCAACAGACATTATGTTGTCCTTGCTGATTTCTCCGTTGGTGGGGTTCATCATCGCCGCATTGGTTTTATTATTGTTAAAGCGCATTTGGCCGGGACAAAAAATTCATAAAACGCCGCAAGAACGTGAAAATATTGATGGCAAAAAACATCCACCTTTTTGGACTCGCGCAACTTTGGTTGCCTCAGCAATGGGCCTGAGTTTTGTGCACGGATCAAACGATGGTCAGAAAGGGATTGGTATGGTTATGTTGGTGTTGATTTGCATGGCACCTGCACACTTTGTTCTCGACTTGAACACTTCCGCAATTGATATTGATAAAACGCGCCACGCGGCAACTTACATCGAAAGTATTTATAAAAATAATCAGGAAGCTTTTGCAAAGAAAATCGATTTTGCCAAATCAGAAGCAACTCTAACTTCTGAAGAAAAATGTAGCTCCAAAAATGCGTTGGTTGCTATTAGCAGCTTGGGTGTGCAACTAAAAGATGTAACTGACTACAGCAAGCTCAGCATCGAAAATCGCCGCGAAGTGCGCCGTATTTTATTGTGCATTGATGATACGGCCAAAAAGATGACCAAGGTTGAAGGCGTATCTGGCAAAGATAAAGATGAGCTTAATAAACTTCGCAAAGAAATTACTGCAACAACGGAATTCGCTCCTTATTGGGCAATTGTGGCAGTAGCCTTGGCCTTGGGTTTAGGTACCATGACCGGCTGGCGCCGTGTAGTGAAAACCGTTGGCGAAAAAATTGGTAAAACCGGTATGACCTATTCGCAAGGTATGTCGGCGCAAGTTACTGCGGCAACTGCAATTGGTATTGCAAGTATTACCGGTATGCCAGTGTCAACAACACACGTACTTTCGTCCGCTGTGGCGGGCACAATGGTTGCCAACAAATCTGGTTTGCAATTCTCCACCATTAAAACAATTCTTATGGCTTGGGTGCTGACTTTACCTGCGACAATTTTGTTGGCGGGTGGATTGTTTTACGTGGGCGCAAAAGTTTTTCTTTGATGCCAATCTGAGTTTTAAAATAAAAAAGCCGAGCAATTGCTCGGCTTTT
The DNA here is from genome assembly GCF_014652535.1 of Cellvibrio zantedeschiae. NCBI lineage: Bacteria > Pseudomonadati > Pseudomonadota > Gammaproteobacteria > Cellvibrionales > Cellvibrionaceae > Cellvibrio > Cellvibrio zantedeschiae. Next base: position 1,541,218 of record NZ_BMYZ01000001.1, read on the forward strand.
TTATTTTACTTTTACACGATTAACATTAGAGGTAACCGCACTCAAGCTATTAAGGGTGAGTTATCTAAAACTCCCCCAAGAACCCTCCCGATTGTCTTTCCCACAACTGCGCATAAATACCATGCTTGGCAATTAATTCTGCATGAGTGCCTTGCTCAATAATATGTCCCTTATCCAATACAATTAATCGATCCAGTGCTGCGATAGTTGATAGGCGATGGGCAATGGCAATTACAGTTTTACCTTGCATGAGTTTATTCAAGTTGGTTTGAATCGCGGCTTCAACTTCAGAATCCAATGCTGAGGTTGCTTCGTCCATAATCAAAATTGGAGCTTGCTTGAGTAGCACTCGTGCAATTGCGATGCGTTGGCGTTGGCCGCCGGAAAGTTTTACACCTCGTTCGCCCACATGCGCGTCATAACCTGTGCGACCCTGGTTGTCGCTGAGTTGCAAAATAAAATCATGGGCTTCGGCTTGTTTAGCGGCTTCAATCATATCTGCATCAGTTGCATCAGGTTTGCCGTATAAAAGGTTATCGCGAATAGAGCGATGCAGTAGGGAGGTATCTTGCGTCACCATACCAATTTGTGCGCGCAAGCTCTCTTGTTGAACCAAGGCGATATTGTGGCCATCAATTAAAATGCTACCACTTTCAACATCGTAAAAACGTAAAAGTAAATTAACCAAAGTAGACTTGCCTGCGCCAGAGCGACCAACCAAACCGATTTTTTCACCAGATTTAATATCAAGGTCAAATTGATTGAGAAGGCCGCCATTTTTGCCGTAGTTAAAATTCACATTTTTAAATTCAATGCGGCTTTGTGTAAGTACCAAAGGCTTGGCATTTTCTACATCCTGAACTTCGCGCGGTATTGAAAGCGTATTTAAACCGTCTTTTGCTGTGCCTATATTTTCAAAGAGTGCGGATACTTCCCACATAATCCACTGCGCCATACCGTTTAGTCGCAAAACCAAACCTATAGCGGCAGCAATGGCGCCGGTAGTGATGGCCACATTGCTCCACAGCCATATTGAAACAAATGCCACCGAGAAAATTAATGCGGCGTTAATTGCCCACACGCTTGAGCTCAGGGCTGTAGCCAAGCGCATTTGCGGATGAACCGTTGATAAAAAATGTTCCATACCTTGTTTGGCGTATTCTGCTTCGCGGTTGGAGTGCGAAAATAATTTCACGGTAGAGATGTTTGTGTAAGTATCTACCAAGCGACCTGTCATGTCAGACCGGGCGTCCGCTTGGCGCATTGCGGTTTTCGCCAGTCTTGGTAAAAAGTAATAAAGCAGACCTGCGTAACTAAATACCCAGAGCACAAGCGGCACCGCCAAGCGTAAATCCAGGCTGCCTAATAAAACCAGGATGCTGGAAAAATAAACGAATACATACAACAGCACATCAAGCAGTTTCATTATTGTTTCGCGTACTGCCAGTGCCGTTTGCATAACTTTGGTTGCAACTCGGCCAGCAAATTCATTTTGATAAAACTGGTAACTCTGCCCCAACAAATAACGGTGTGCTTGCCAACGAATGCGCATGGGGAAATTGCCCAATAAAGTCTGGTGCATAACCAATCCATGCAATAAAACGGTCACAGGTAAACCAATGAGAATTATGGCGCCCATCTTTAATAACTGGTGTTGCGATTCACTCCAAAAACTTTGTGGAGTGTGAGTATTTAACCAGTCAACCAATTGCCCTAAAAAACCAAAGAGTGATACTTCCATGACTGCTATAGCACCGGTTAGCAAAGCCATAGAAATCAGGAATGGCTCAGCGCCGCGCGCGTAGTGGCGACAAAATGCAAACAAGGTTTGCGGTGGCGCCTTGGGGTGTTCGGGGGGGAAGGGCTTTATCAGGCTTTCAAAAAAACGATACATAGAATTTGTCACTTGAATGCAGTTAGAACGCCTTGGCAGGGTGCGCAGAGAATGCTCAAAATTTTATCATCTATTGTTCCTATAAGCTTGTCTCAAAATGTTAATATTGGCAGCGTACTGACAATAGTCACAAATAACCTTTTGATTTATTCAGGGAATCTCAATGAAAAACGCGCTGGTTTTCTTTGCTGCGGGTTGTGTGGGCGCTGTAATCCAATGTTTGATTATGTGGTTGTTTACGCACTACGGAATTACTCACGCTCTTCACGTAAATTTAGCGGGCTCCTTAGCGCCAGCATGGATGTACCCTCGCATTGTTTGGGGTGGGTTGTGGGGCTTATTATTTTTATTGCCTATATTGGCGAGTAGCCTCGTAGCGCGCAGCTTTGTTATCGCCCTTATTCCTGCAGGCGTGCAATTATTTGTTATCTACCCATTTTATGAAAGCAAAGGTGTTGCAGGATTATCTTTGGGGTTATTGACACCTTTTGTTGTTTTGTTTTTTTTCTGGGTATGGGCTCTGGCAGCTGCTATTACTATAAAGGTCGCCAAATAAGAGAATAATTTAATGACGTTTTTAAAGAAATTTATATTCTTGATATCAGTGCTTTTAAGCGCTCAATCTTTTGCGCAATTCTTACCAGACAATGCAACGCTTAATGTGCAATCCGTTCAGCGTTGGATGACGTCCAATCGCGATTTTGTGAGCGTTGTGCAGGTGCTAGAGCCAATGTACAAGTCAGAAGAAGACATGAAAAAGTTCGAGGCCTTACCTGCGAGCGAACAAGATGTACGTATTGCAGCCTTCCTGCAAAAAAATGATTTGTCGGGAGTAGTCAATCCAATTGTTGCACGCCATGGATGGAAATCTGTTGGCGAGTACATGCGCTTGAGTACACGGCTTGGCAATGCTATTGCAGCTTATTTTTTTACACAGGAAATGTCGAAGTTAACTGAGGATCAAAAGAAGGCATTGCGTGCAAAAACAGACACAGCTGTATTAAATGCACCGGCTGAGGATATAGCTTTTGTGAAATCCCACGAAGTTTTATTAAAGTCTTACATTCAGGCTTACGCACAAGGGCGTTAATGAGCCTTTGCTTTTATACAAAGGCTCATTAGTTTGCCGATTAATAATTGATTAAAGCACCGCTGCGATAATCCTGGATTGCCTGTTCAATTTCGTCGGATGTGTTCATCACAAAAGGGCCGTACTGTGCGATAGGCTCTTTGAGTGGAATGCCTGCCAACAAAATAAAACGTGTAGCGTCGTTAAGTGCCGTTACAGAAATTTCATCGCCAGCACCTAGCAATCCTGCATTGCCAGCTTCAAGTTTGCGCTTATCTTCACCAATCGCAATCGCTCCCTCATATACATAAATAAAGGTATTGTGAGTAGCCGGAATAGCGTGGGCGAAGCTTTCGTTCAAAGGTAAATGCACATCCCAATAAATTGCCTGGGTAGTTATGCCTTGAATCGGGCCGCTGATCACTTTGCCATTAACAACCGCGCTATTGGCAATCACTTTTATGCTGCCACCATTACCTAATTGCGCAACGGGAATTTCACTCGCTGGTATATCTTTGTAATGCGCAGGCTTCATTTTTTCTGCTGCGGGTAAGTTTAACCACAATTGAAAACCGCGCATTAACCCGTGTTCCTGTTGCGGCATTTCTGAGTGGATAATTCCTCGGCCTGCAGTCATCCATTGCACATCGCCATTGCGCAAATGACCTTTGTTGCCCATGTGATCTTCATGTAACATGTGGCCTTCAAGCATATAGGTCACAGTTTCAAAACCGCGATGGGGATGAGAAGGAAAGCCCGCAATATAATCATTGGCACTTTCTGAACCAAATTCATCCAACATTAAAAAAGGATCGAAACGTGCTTGTTGCGTTTGCCCCAGGCTGCGCTTGATGCGCACGCCTGCACCATCGCTGGTGGCGCGGGCAGGAATAATTTGCTGGAGTTGCTTTTGCATTTTGTTCACCTTAATAGTTGTGAATTTGTGTGTGGGTTTTTAAAATTTCACTAACTCATCTACAAATTCGTTGAATCAATAGCTTGAAAAATCTTTTCTGTTTTTGCCGCCATGATTAAATCATTTTCATGTAAGCCTTTGATTTTGTGCGTCCACCAATTGACCGTGACTTTTCCCCATTCCGTTAAGAGCGCCGGGTGATGACCATATTCTTCCGCTACAGCGCCAATTAGATTGGTGAACTCCAGCGCAGCTACAAAATTTTTGAATTTATAGATGCGCGTCAATTGCTGAATACCATCAACTTCAATTGCAGACCAATGCGGTAAAGCGTTTAATACATCGGCTATTTCTGTTGCGCTTGCCAGAGGCGCACCCACACGGCAGGCGCTACAGGTTTTTTCGCTCAATTCGTTAATTAACTGGGCCACGGTTTTTTTTCCTCGCGAAAATTTCTTCGCGCTATCATAGCCCGATTAATCCTTAAGCGGCAGCAGCTTGTTCAATCTCACGACGAGCTTCTGTTAAGGATTTATCTTTCGCATCAGTAATGCTCAAGCCTTCGGCATAAATATACTGAATGGATTTGATTCCCAAAAAGTTAAAGAACGAATTCAAAAACGCTGTTTGTGAATCGGATTCCTTACCAGCATGGAAGCCTCCGCGCGCTGCAATAAAATACACAGGTTTGTCCGCCAAAAGTCCAACAGGGCCGGTTTCAGTGTATTTGAAGGTGATACCTGCACGCGCCAATTGATCGAAGTAGGCTTTAAGCGTTGAAGGCACGCCAAAGTTATACAAAGGTACGCCAATCACAACGGCATCGGCATTTGCCAGTTCAGCTACCAAACTATCAGAAAGTGCTACCAGAGCTTGTTGTTCGACAGTACGCGTTTCTGCTGGAGTAAAGAATGCCTGTACGGTGGCAGAGTCCAAATGTGGAACAGGGTTCTTAGCCAAATCGCGTACAACAACTTTGCCATCGGGATGTTTTGCCAACCAGTTTTGAACAAACTCATTTGCCAATGCGCTTGAATTACCGTGGTCGCTAAAAAGACTGCTGTTGATCTGTAATAAAGTGCTCATTTCTATAGTCCTCAGATTTAAGTTCAACTTGTTCGTTGTCAATTTCAGGCTTGGTTGCCATGGAGCTATTAAATGATTTGACGAATGAATGATAAATAGCGATATTTGGCTGTATTTGATCGAAAAATTGGATTGAACGAGAGAAAATCCCTAATGAATACACCAACAAGCTCTGCCGTTACCGAAAATAAAGTCACTTTAGAGCAGTGGAGGGCGCTGCTTGCGGTTATAGATGCAGGTGGTTACGCCAAAGCGGCAGAGCAATTAAATAAGAGCCAGTCAGCGGTTTCTTACGCAATTGCCCAGCTCGAAACGGCGCTTGGGGTGAAAGTCTTCAACCTGCAAGGGCGTAAAGCCGTGGCTACGCCATCAGGAGAGTTGCTTTATCGTCGTGCAAAGCAGCTGCTGGAACAGGCAGAACGCCTTGAAAAATCCGCTGAATGCCTAGCCGTGCACGTCGAACCCCTTGTAAAAATCGCAGTCGACATCATTGTTCCCCCAGAGAAAGTGCTCTATTGCTTGTCGTTGTTCGCCAAAGACTTCCCGGATACGCGGGTTGAATACTATGAAACCGTGCTGAGCGGGACTGAGGACATGCTGCTAAAACGGCAGGTAGATTTGGCCATTGGTGGTTTTGTGCCGGCGGGATTCATTGGCGACAAGGTGATGACAGCCAAATTCCACGGCGTTTCCAGCGCAGATCACCCCTTGCAGCAGCTTGGACGGGAGGTTAGTTACGAAGATATGCGTCAGCATCGCCAAATAGTCGTACGCGACTCGGGGCAATATCGTCGCCACACCGTTGGCTGGCAAGAAGCTGACCAGCGCTGGACGGTTAGCCACATTAAAACCTCATTGCAGGCGATTCGTATGGGCCTGGGCTACGCGTGGCTTCCAGATGCATACACTAAAGATGACATTACCGCGGGCACCTTAAAGTATTTGCCCGTGGAAGTAGGCTCCGAGCGCGAGGGGCCTGTTTATCTAACATTTGCAGATAAAGAATTCACCGGTCCGGGCGTAAAACGCTTGGCGGAGATTTTTAAAGAGTGTTTGCCGATTGCCTGTTCGGGAGAAAATCACTGCTGACACTGATTGTCAGCAAATCTGGCTATTATTGCTCGCTGCAATTAACTCAATGAATTTGATTGGAACATATCGACCCCATGAATAAACTTTTTCAAGTGCAAAGCGAATTTCCTCCCGCTGGTGATCAGCCTGCGGCTATAGCGGGCTTGGTGGAAGGCATTAATGCAGGCCTTGCTCACCAAACCCTGTTGGGGGTAACCGGGTCAGGTAAAACTTTCACCATCGCCAATGTAATTGCCCAAGTGCAAAGACCTACCTTGGTGATGGTGCATAACAAAACTCTTGCAGCACAACTCTACGGGGAATTTAAAGAATTTTTTCCAAAAAATGCGGTGGAATATTTTGTTTCCTACTACGACTATTATCAGCCGGAAGCTTATGTTCCCTCGTCAAACACTTTTATTGAAAAAGATTCATCGGTTAACGAACACATTGAGCAAATGCGTTTGTCTGCCACCAAAGCATTAATGGAACGCAAAGATGCAATCGTAGTTGCAACGGTTTCAGCGATTTATGGTTTGGGCGACCCGGATGCTTACATGAAAATGTTGTTGCATTTGGTGCGTGGTGAAAAAATTGACCAGCGTTCTATTTTGCGTCGTTTGGCCGAGCTGCAATACACTCGCAACGATGTCGATTTTTATCGCGCCAATTATCGCGTTCGCGGTGATGTGATTGATATTTACCCAGCTGATTCGGATTGCGATGCAGTACGTGTTGAATTGTTTGATGACGAAATTGAAAGCATTTCAATATTCGATCCGCTAACTGGCGAAGTGCAGCACAAGGTTCCGCGCGTTAGTATTTATCCAAAATCACATTACGTTACACCGCGTGAAACAATTGTGGAGGCTATTGACCAAATCAAAGAAGAGTTGCGCGAACGTCTTGCGCAATTACGCGAGAATAATAAATTAATTGAAGTCCAGCGTTTGGAAGAGCGCACGCGTTACGATTTGGAAATGATGCAAGAGCTCGGTTATTGCAACGGTATCGAAAACTACTCACGGTATTTGTCGGGCCGCCAACCTGGTGAGGCACCACCAACATTATTTGATTACTTGCCACCTAATGCATTACTTGTGCTGGACGAATCCCACGTAACGGTTCCACAAATCGGAGCTATGTATAAAGGTGACCGTTCGCGCAAAGAGACGCTTGTACAGTATGGTTTTCGTTTGCCATCAGCTTTAGATAATCGCCCCATGCGTTTTGACGAGTGGGAGCGTTTGGCACCGCAAATGATTTTTGTGTCTGCCACACCCGGGAAATACGAATCAGAATATGCAGGGCAGGTGGTTGAGCAAATTGTTCGTCCCACAGGTCTGGTCGATCCGGAAATTGAAATTCGTTCGGCGGGCACACAAGTGGATGATTCGCTCTCGGAAATTCGCTTGCGAGTGGAAAAAGACGAACGTGTGCTTATTACTGTTCTCACCAAACGCATGGCGGAAGATCTTACCGAATATTTAACGGAGCATGGTACCCGCGTGCGCTATTTGCATTCGGACATAGATACGGTTGAGCGCATGGAAATTATTCGCGATTTCCGTATGGGCGAATTTGATGTGCTAGTGGGTATCAACCTTTTGCGTGAAGGTCTGGATATGCCGGAGGTATCGCTCGTTTGTATTTTCGACGCTGATAAAGAAGGTTTCTTGCGTTCCGATCGTTCACTGATCCAAACCATAGGTCGCGCCGCACGTAATTTAAACGGTAAAGCTATTTTGTATGCCGATAAGATTACCGATTCCATGAAGCGTGCGATTGATGAAACCGAGCGTCGCCGTGAAAAGCAAATCGCGCATAATACTTTGCACAATATTACCCCAAAAGGTATTCGCAAAAATGTGCAGGATATTATGGAAACCTCAGTGGTGCCGGGCGCTGGTAGCCGCGCAGCGCGCAATCGTGCTGCAGTTGCTGAGAAGCAAGCGAAGTATTCTGTCGCTGTAGATCCAAAAAATATCTGGAAGTCTATTGAGTTGTTGGAGAAACAAATGTTCCAAGCCGCTAAAGATTTGGAATTTGAAGCAGCGGCAAAATTGCGTGACCAAATTGAGCAGTTAAAGAGGAAAGCGATTTAACGAATCATGCACAAGGAGGTGGTTCCTGGAATTTAAGTTGATGTTCAGCCGGTAATAATATTCATGATAAAAATAATCCTGCCTGCACTTTTTCCTTCATGGCGTTTTTTTAGCGGTATAGGTCCGTCACCACGAATTTATTATGCCTTGCTACACATTGAATCTGATGAGCCTACGCAATGGTTAGAGTTTCGTCCTAAACCAAAAGTACTGTCTGTAAAAGAGCAGGTTTTGCGTTTGTTTCACAATCCACAGTGGAATGAAACACTTTATATAAACACTTGTGCGGAGCGATTGTTTGAAGGCTACGCAGAAATGCGTGCGCGAGAAATTATGCACCGGCTTCTGGCAGCAGTTGCACGAAAGGAAATTCTTGTTGGCGAAAAGGATAATTACCTGGTTTATCGCATTGGTGCAGTCATGCGCGAAGAAGAACACGTATACGAGCAAATCACTTTTACATCTTCACCTGCATTATTAAAAGGATTTTGCTAATGCTACTGGAACAAGCGGTACGCGTATCAGAAATTATTCTGGCATTCGCCTTTGTTTTACAAAGCCTGGAATATCTACGCGGATTGCAGCCTGAAAAAAGTATTGCTGCAATTCGTCTATTGCTTTCATTGTTGTTACTTGTTGGTATTCAACCTGTGTGGGTAGAGCTAGGTTTATTGTTAAGCTCTGTGTTTTATTTATTTCGCTTTCAGGGGCCGTACAATGGCGGTAGTGATGCAATGGGGATATTGGTCCTGTTTAGCCTGTTCTTATCGCATCTAGCCTCCACACATTTTTGGCAGGAAATTGCATTGGGATATCTTGCTTTCCAGTTGACCTTTTCTTACTTCCAATCCGGCTACATTAAAGTTATCAATGTCGAGTGGCGAAATGGCCGTGCGCTGCAGGATGTATTTTCGATCACCGCTTATCCTGTCAGCGATAAAATAAGACTATGGGGTAAATCGACACGGCTTATGTGCATTATGAGTTGGGTGGTGATTTTATTTGAATTAGCGTTTCCGTTTTCATTGCTAAATCAAATAACATTTCTAATCGCATTAGTTATTGCAGGAATATTTCATTTTGCGAATGCATGGCTTTTTGGGCTTAATCGATTTTTTTGGATATGGCCTGCCGGTTTCCCCATTCTTTTTTGGTTCCAATCCCGCGTAATTTTTCCTTTCGTTTAATTAAAAAATATACTTGATTTCTATTATTTTCTGTCCTTGACACAGTCCTTGTTACTGCCTTTACTTTATTAAGTTAGGCGTAGCTTTGGCACATTAATCATTTATGGGAGCAGGAAATGAAAGCGTTTATTTATTTCGTACAATTGGGAGTGGCAGGGATATTTGGCTTGTTAACAGCAACAAGTGCTATGGCTGAAGATGTTCCTCCGGCTGTTACTGCTTTGCTTCCAGTAATTAAAAAATGGGGTGAAGATCCAATTTTAGTTGCCGCTGTAAAAGAACAGAATGCCAAGGCTATGACACTCGATCAAATACAAAAGCGGGATAAAGAATGGATGGCGACGACAGGTATGGATGACCAAATGAAAGCCATGATGAAAAATGCTGGTGCTCAGGAGTTGGACAAGCTCGAGGCAACCAAACCTTATTTCTTTGAAAGCATTCTTATGGATAATCAGGGTGCGAATGTTGCAATGACTAATAAGACATCTGATTACTGGCAAGGTGATGAACCCAAATTTACCAACGCGTTTAAAGTGGGCGGCGTGGATATAGGTAAAAGTAAATTCGATGACAGCGCCAAAGCTTATTTGATTCAGGTTTCTGTCCTGTACTTGATGGCGGTAAAGCCATTGGCGCTTTGTGTGTTGGTATTAATCTGGATGAACTCGATAAAGCGAAATAATTATAGGCCCAAGCATGGATTGGTTTTACGGATTAAAAATTCGCAATAAAATAATGGTTCCCATTGCCATCATAGGTTTAATGATGTTGGCAATGGGAATCCTGGTGCTTTATAAGTTTGAGCTCATTGATAACAAAGTCCGGCAGTTGGGCGAAGTGAATTTATCGGCTACTAATTATTTGTTAGTAGCCGATGCTGATGTTCATAAAGTCCTGGTTGAAGAACGCAGTATGCTGTTTCTCAATCCAGATTCCCCTGAATTTTCTACATCGGTTACTAATCACCAAAAAAGTCTGCAAAGTGCCCACGAAAAAATGGCTGCCTTTAATAAGTTGATGCATGAAGAGGAATTTAAGGGCGCATATAATCAATATGAAATAGCACGTGATAAATGGGAGCAGCTAACTAAAACAGTTGTATCTGCTCGCCAGAGTAATACGCGTGAGGGCAGGACTACGGCAATTGAAATAAGCTTTAAAGATGGTAACGCCGCATTTGAAGATATGCGTGTAGCAATTTATACGCTTAAGGGAAACGTGCAGTCAAAAGCGTCAGAGGCAATGCAGCAGTCTCACGATGCTGTTAAACGTAGTTATTTCGTCATTATCGTTTTTATTGTTATCAGCATAGCGGTAGCACTGGTAATGCTCTATTTAATACCTCGCCTTATTCTTGAACCTGTTTACAAGATGCAAAAATTCATCAAATCACTTGCGGGTGATGGTGGTGATTTAACACATAAAATCCCCATCCAGTATTACGACGAAATTGGTAACTTGGGCGAAACTATCAATGAATTTATTGAAAACTTGCGCGGCTTGCTTGCACGAGTTATAGGAATGGGCGAAGTTTTTGACAAGCAGGCTTCAACTCTCGCTGCGCTCGCCAATAAAAATTCAACCTTGGTCCAAAAAGAAACACATGAAGTTGCCTTGGTAGCAAGTGCCATCACAGAGCTTTCAACGTCCGTTCAAGCCATGGCAGATACGGCTATTCAGGCGGCTGATCGAACTCAGCTTGCCCAGCAAGAAAGCAAGAATGGATTGGGCGTAGTCAAAAATACCATTAAAGCGATTGATCGTTTAGCGAATGAAGTACAAAAATCTGCCAGTGTTATTGTTGAACTCAACGCAGAAAGCGGAAGCATTGCCAGTGTTGTCAATGTTATTAAAAGTATCGCTGAGCAAATTAATTTGCTGGCTTTAAATGCCGCTATTGAAGCCGCGCGTGCGGGTGAGCAGGGTAGAGGTTTTGCGGTAGTGGCAGATTCAGTGCGCGAACTTGCATTTCGAACTGCGGAATCAACCCAGGAGATACAGGCAATGATCGGCCGCTTGCAAGCGAGTGCAACTTCAGCGGTAAATGCCATGCAGGCAAGCCAGTCAATTGCGCAGGAGTCTGTCACTGAGGCCAGTGCAGCGGGCGATGCCCTGCAAAAAATAGATGATGCGGTTAGTCAGGTTACCCAGTTAAATTCACAAATTGCTGCGGCGGTTGACCAGCAATCGCAAGTTGCAGGTGAAATAAGCGAGAACACAAATAATATATCGCTTTATGCCCAGGACGCAGATGGTTTAGCGAAAAATGTCGAAGGTGCGTCGGAAGAATTGGCACAGGTAGCCAGTTCCCTGCATGAAGAACTCTATAAATTTAAAATTTAGCAATATTTAAGCTTAAGAATTCCGCTAAAACGTACAGCAGGGCATTTCGCTGTTAAAATGGGCGCAATTTCAGCTCATGGTTCCCGCAATGGCAATTCCCAACAAAATCCCTTATGACACTTTATTTGATTTATGGCGCAACTGGCTTTCACAAAATGAATGGGGTGCGCTCGATAAATGGTTAAAAAATCAGCTCCGTAAAAATACCAATCCTTATTCCGAGTTTGCGTCTTCAAAAAACCAAAACCGCGAACTCAGCTTATGTATGTTTTCTGCCATGCGCTATTTTCAATTGGCCTGCGCGATGGAAGAAAGCTACCAGAAGCAAGAAATTCCAAACTGGAACGAGTGGGATAAAGCCTGGGAAAAATCCAGCGCAAAAAAGATTCCTGTCGCCGCGTTTTGGTTTTGGATTGCCTTGCGTGAAAAAAATGAGAACGCAGCGCCGAAAGCGTTGCGTGACGCTACGGCACGCAAAGAATGGTTTGATAAGCTGGAAAAATATTTTAGCGTGAGCGAACAGCCAGAAGATTTGCTCTTGTGGGCGGGATTGCGCCCACAGTGGTTAAATTTGTTGGAGGAGCGAAAAGACGCATCGCAATGGACTCATGAGCAGCTTACGGATTTTATTGAGCAGCAAAATTCAACACCGCCACTATGGTTGCGAATTCAAAAAAATATACCACTTGAGGATGTTATCAAAAAACTCCAACAAGATTCGGTTCACGTAGAGTTGGATGAAGCAGGCCGTTTATTTGCTGCAGGTGGAAAACATTTATCTGGAGCGCAAGCGCATAAAGAAGGTTGGATTGAAATCCAGGATTTGGCTAGCCAGCAAATTGCACTGGCTGTTGATGTTAAGCCAGGCCAAAAAGTGTGGGATGCCTGTGCCGGTGCCGGTGGAAAATCGTTGGCCATTGCGGCTAGAATGAATAACAAAGGTGTTGTGATAGCCACAGATTTGCATGGCTATAAATTGGAAGAATTAAAGCGCCGCAGCAAGCGCGCAGAATTTCACAACATTCGCAGCTTTGAATGGTCTGGCGATGAGCCTTTGCGCCTACCAAAAGAAATTGCACAGCAGCAAGGTTTTGATTGGGTGCTGGTTGATGCGCCCTGCAGTTCATCCGGAACCTGGCGACGCAACCCTGATGCACGTTGGCGTTTCAACGAAAAAGATACGCAGGAGTTGGTGGAGCTACAGCAACAAATTTTGCGTAATGTTGTTACAGCAGTACGAGCTAATGGTCATGTTGTCTATGCAACCTGTAGTTGGCAAGCGAGTGAAAATGAAACGCAAGTAGATTGGTTTTTGAAAGCTCACCCTGAGTTCGCACTGGTGTCGCAAAAAATGTTGGGTTCACCAGAACAAAATTCAGATGCAATGTTTGTTGCAGTGCTAAAAAAGAATTAAATCCCAATACAAAAAATGGCGGAAGGTGATAAGCCTTCCGCCACTTTTTTATCTTTCGCTAAAGCTTAATCCTTATGCTTTTGGAAAGTGAAAGATTTTGATGGCAGCTGGTGCAAGCTGGAAGCGGGTAGAGCGTGCATCAAAAGATGATTCCTGAATAACAACATCAGGTTTTTTTCCAACCACGTTTGTTGCCTCAAGATTTTTGCCAATCAAACTCCAGGCTTTGCCTTGAGCGCTTGCGCTAAAACCTTCGAAAAATAAATCGAGGCTCTGCGTAGTTTCTGTCGGGTTAACAACAGCAACTGTCAGCGTTTTCCCATCTTTGGTCAATGCAGCCATTACATCCAAAGGATAGGTTGCGCTTCCGGTATTCACTTTTGGTTGATCGCCGCCTGCAGGATATTGCGGTGCAGGTTGCGGAGAGTTGCCACTTACACCAACAGGAATACTTCCAAAATGTTGGTTGTACAGCTGGAATACGCGACCTTTGGCACTAATGGTTGAACCTGTAGGTGTAACATTAAGCCACGCGGTCGCCATGGTATAGCCGGCCATATCAATAAAGTCGGTATGCTTGAAAAATTCGTGGAAAGCGATTGCAACTGCCAAAGTGCCTTTCATGCTATCGCGGAAACTGAACGCCCATTCATCAAAAAATACTTTCACTTTCCCATCGTTTAATTCAGGGAAAGCTTTTTTGTATTCTTCCCATGCGTCAGCCATTGTCGCAACACGTTGTGCGGGCTGTCTGGCCCATTCAGTTAATGATTGCTTAACATCGAACAGCTTTCCGGTTTTTAAATCAAAGCGTTTGTTTTCTGGTGGATAAGCGTGAGTCGCTAGAGCATCAAATTTGCCTTTGGAGTTTTTGAACATCCCATAAGCCCAATCGCGCTCAGAACCAACTTTCACTTCGGGTTGCCCTTCAATGAAAATGCCTTGGCCTGTTGTCATTTCATCCACAAAACCACCAGGGGCGATGATGTAAATGGAAGGATCAGCTTTGCGCATCGCATCGGCAAACAGATTGTGCTTAATGACATATTGTTCACGAGACATGTGACCAAATTGCCAGTGTCCGTACATCTCGTTGCCGATGTTCCAATATTTAACTTTGTAAGGTTCTTTGCGACCATTTGCGGCGCGTTTTGCGCCCCAGAATGTGTCAGCGGCACCATTCACATATTCAACAATTTCTGCACCGGAGCGAGGTTCACCGTAGCCGGTGTTAACACACCAGTAAGGTTCGCAATTGATGAGTTCGCACATTAACAAAAGCTCATCCAATCCTGCGTCGTTAGGTTGCAGTGCTTTCCAAACAGGATCAAAAACGGGTGGGCGTTTGTCCGGATCACCAATGGTGTCTTTCCAATCGTAAGCAGAAATGAAATTACCGCCGGGCATGCGCAAAATTTTACAATCCATCTCTTTCATCAGCGCAATGGTATCGGCGCGGAAACCTTTGATATTGTCGGCAGGCATTAAGGAGACTACGCCCACACGGAAGCTACCGGAACCAGTGGCGGTAATTTCGAATCGTGCTTCAGTGGTATTGGTTTTTGCAGTGAATTTAAAAGGAAGGGTATTCCATTCTTTGGATGCTCTTACCTTTACGGTTTGTTTGTTTTTTCCTTCCACGAGCGATATTGAAATTTCGGTGTCTTGCTCTGCACTAACAACAATTCTGCCTGTATAAGCTTTTCCGCTGGTGAGTGCGACATGGGATTGCGCAATACCTGTTGGAGTTGAGGAAAGCTTAACAACCGGGCTGTGCTTACCTACATAAGCATTAGTTTCATCCAATGAAATATCAGATGGTGAACCTATGGCGGTCCATTTATGGATATAGGCCATTGCTGCACGGAAGTTCGCCGGATCTGGTTTTGGCTCTTCAACTTGCAAAATGCCGTAATAAAATTTGCGATCGTGTAGAACTTCTGCCCACATTGTGTGGTTGATAATATTTGCGCCGTGTTCGAGGAATCCACCGTAAATGTAGGGATTAATCGGAGGAAATTTTTGGTTGGTATCAATAACACCTTTAAGCGGTGCTGAAGTTGACGCTGCGGCAGCATAGGGTGGAACACTCAACGCGCCTGCAAGCCCTGCAGTTCCCAAAAGCATATTTCGTCTTGTGATTGCTGATAATTTATCCACGATTTTTTCCTGAAAGTAATTTTTATTAAACGAAAATAGATAAGTTTTGCTATCTATTTCTCGATCATTAACGTGAAGAGTGAAGCCTGGCCGGAGATTTTATGAGGTGCTTTTCCAAGCACTATTTATAGGGCGAATAAGTGTTGGTTATTGCCCATTTATGTTCAAATGCTAACAGCATTGTTTATACATTACTATAGTAATTCTATAAGACAAATTGGTGTGGATGTAAAGAATTGCAGCGGAATTATTCAAATAAAAAGGAAGTTTAAAAGTGGGGTAGACACGCTGAAGGCAAGGGCGCCTTCAGCGATAATTAGGCTTATGGAGTGGCAATCGGGGCAGGGATAAATTGTGAGTCAATTAGCCAATCGGCCAATCTCTGTGGCCAATCGCGAAGGCCTTTGAGGCTTGTGCGTTTGCCCATGTTGAACGCGTGATCACCCTTTGCATAAAGATGTATCTCTGCGGGGATTTTGGCGGCGTGGTACAGCTGGGCTAAATCAATAATAGGTTTTGCGCAGCAGGCATCGTCCATAGCGGCAACCATAAAGGCGGGTGGTGCCTTGTCATCAAGACTGGTTGGAACCCAAAGTGGTCCCGGATATACCAAAATCTGGAAGTTGGGTTTGCCATTAACGCGATCAATAGGATCTTTAGCTTTGGCATCGCCATCGCCTGAACCATAGGCAACACTCGCAACAACTTCTCCACCGGCAGAGAACCCCATGATTCCAATTTTGTTGGGGTCAATACCAAATTCAGCAGCGCGGCTGCGAATGGTGCGCATTGCGCGATAGGCATCTTGTTGCGGATGTATATCAAGCGAGTAGGGTGAATTTTCTTGTCTGGCTAAACGATATTTCAATACGAATACGGTAATACCCAACTTATTCAAAAATTGCGCAGCATCGCGGCCCTCTGAATTAAATACCAGGTTTCTGTGGCCACCACCGGGTGCAACTAAAATTGCAGTGCTATTCGCAATTTCTTTTGGAGGTTTGAATACGACGATGGAAGGATTGTTGATATCCCTGACCCACCAGTCTTGCGCAGATTCTGGTTTATCTTTTAGTTTTTCGAAACCGGGAGCGCCTTTTTTCCACAAATAAATAACTTGTGGTTCGTCGGCCATTGCAATATTGGTAAATACTAAAGCTACGGCTGTAATAATGAGATTGAAAAAAAGTTTATGCATACATTTGTTCCTCGTGTTTAGTTCAATTCCATCACGATTCTGAAACCCAGGGTTTCATTTAAATATCCTGAAGGAATATTATCGCGAGCACTTGTGCTCAAATGTTGCACGTTATCTTTTGTAGAGCCGCCACGAACAACGCGACCCGTACATTGTTTTTCGTCCGTTGCTGCGCCAGTGCTGCTGGCATTTTTATAATTGTCCTGGTAACAATCCTGTACCCATTCCGAAACATTTCCAGATACATCGTAAAGCCCAAATGCGTTGGGCGTATAGTTGCCGACAGGTGCTGTTTTACTGCCGAACAAACCGGAATAATTACTGGAGCAGCCTCTACGACAATTTGCTTTGCCTTTTGCATCCAGCTCGTTGTCGCCCCACCAGTAGGTTGTAGTGCTTCCTGCGCGCGCGGCATATTCCCATTCTGCTTCGGTAGGCAGCCTGAATTTTTTGCCGGTGGTTTTGCTCAACCATTGTGTATAAGCCACAGCATCATTCCAACTGACATGAATGACGGGCCGATCTTCACGGCCCCAACCATTATCTCCCGGTAAAGGTTTGTTGGTTGACTGCGCGAAAAAATCATACTCTGCAAAAGTCACTTCGTATTTGCTTATCGCAAAGGCTTTGATTGCTACTTTGTGCGCAGGTGCAGAGTGCATATTGTTATCGTTACCCATGGTAAAACTACCGGCGGGAACACGAACTAGGGCAGGCGCATTTTTGCCGCCATAAACAATATTGGGGATGGTTGCTTTGGCCGGGTTGCTAAGATCCAATTCCGCTTCAAGCGTAAATGAAACGCTGAGAGGTTCATTTTTAATTTCAATCCATTCAGTTCTGGTTTTGTATCCGGTTTTTGAAAGCTCAATATTGTAACGACCAGATGTTAAGGCAATACCTTCTTTGTATTTCTCAGGAATATTCATTAAGCGAATGCGCGCATCTTCCGGTGTTGTCTTAATCGTTAAAGCATAAGTCGGTAGCGCAATAGAGGATGCCTGACTGGATACTTGTTGAGATGATGCAACTGAAGATTGTTCCGTAACCACTGCAACCGAACTTGTCGCGCTTGATTGGGTTTTAGATGAAACGGAACTGCGCGCATTATTCTGCGTTAATTTTGCAGTTACGGGTTTGGGTGAAATAAATAGGCTTGCCGTTGCTCGCGTTGCTTTATTTAAAAGCTGAGGCCCTTGCGCGATCTGCTGCGCAAAAATGGATTGCAAAATCACACTCAATACACACCATGAAATTATCACTGCGCCTGTAATCAGCAACAATTTTCTCAAGCTGCGATTGTGGATAATTAGCGAAGGATTAATGTGGGTTTGCTGTTGGATACGCGTAGCAAAAATGGTTGGCGCAATTTCACTGCCAAACACGGAATCATTGAATGATTTGCGCGTGTGGAATCCTTCATCTTTGTTCCAGCGTAAATTCGTTAATCTGTTCCAGCGCCACTTAATCGCCTGGCTGGTAGCCGCAAAAAGTGCGCGGATCAATGCCATGACCGATAAATCTTCTGGCGCAGCATTTGGAATGTAAGGTGTTCTTGCCGCAGCTTCCAGTTGGTCAATAGCAGTGCTAACTTCCTGGCCAGATTGGAAACGTTGGTCGGGATCTTTTGCAAGAAACTTCTCCAACATTTTTTGATAGGCCTGGTATTGCAGTGGCAATTTTGGAATAGGTGCGCTTATATGTTTTAGCGCAATGGTAACTGTGTCTTCGCCTTGATAAGGCAAAAAGCCTGTTAGCATTTCAAAAAATAAAACACCCAAGCTGTAGAGGTCAGAGCGCGAATCAACTGTTTGGCCACGAGTTTGTTCCGGGCTCATATAATGTGGCGTGCCTACTACTGTGCCAACATGGGTCATGCGCGACACGCCCACAATTCCTTTGGCGACACCAAAGTCAGATAAAACGGCAGAGTTATCAGCGCGGAATAAAATATTTTCCGGTTTTATATCGCGGTGTATGTAACCTTTCTCGTGAGCATGATCCAGAGCATTGGCAATTTCTTTAGTGACACGCAGGGCTTCTTCGCCGGTCATGCCATTAATCATTTTGTCGTGCACAGAGCCGTTGGGTAAATAATCCATGGCAATGTAATTCAAATCCTCAGCGCGACCTATATCGTAAATAGCCACAATATTCGGATGCGACAATTGTCCAACAATCGTGGCTTCACGCTGAAAACGTTCACTAAAAGCAGGATCACTGGTCAAGCTGGGATTCATTACTTTAAGTGCAACAATACGCCCCACGCTGATTTGGATCGCGAGGTAAACGGTGGACATTCCACCCTGATTTATTTTACGGATTATTCGGTAACCCGGTATTTGTAGTGCCATATTGTGCGAGCTTTCTTCTACTTAAAATGCAAATGTTTCGTTGGTTACTTTAGTGTGTTGACCAGCAATCCTAGCAAGGCGGTAATGGCGCTAAAAAAAATAATAACGTCTATCGCTCTGTTGTTTGTAATTGACGGAATCCAGTTCCAAAATAGGCTGCTAAACGATTCAGCAACAATCGGGGATTCAATAATTTGTATGGTGATGTTGTCGTGCCCACCACTGGTTAGCGCTTCGTGCAGTAACTGATCCACAGCCGTTAAACTGTTTGGACTATGTTCTAAAATTTGTGCAATGGAAGAATCGCTCAGCTCATCGGTGAGGCCGTCGCTGCACAACAGAATCCACTGATTTTTTTGCCATTGTCCCTGTGCTATATCAACTTTTACCTGGGCAAGTTCCTGCATACCCAAGCATTGGGTAATGATGTTTTTATCCGGATGGGTATCTACGTCATCTGCTGTAATTGCGCCTGATGCGTAAAGCATTTGTACATAGGAGTGATCTGTTGTCAGGCGCGTTAACTGGCCACCATATTCATCCGGTGTCCACAAATAAGCACGGCTATCGCCTACCCATGCAACCTGGTAATGCTTTTTCTGGCTAAGCAATGCGACTACTGTAGAACCCATGCCAATGGCTCCAATACCCTTATCGGCAGAGCTTAAAATGTCTTCATGGGATTTTTGGATAAGATCAGGAAGGGAAAAAGGGAGACCCTGTTGTACAAACTCCTCGAAGGTGTCGCGCACTATTGCGCTTGCGACTTCACCGGCCTCGTGGCCACCCATACCGTCAGCCACCACCCACAAATCGGCATTAGGCGCACTTAGAAAACAATCTTCATTGTTTTCGCGCTTAAGGCCCGGGTGGGTCGCGGCACTGTATTCGAGTGGATGGACTAGCGTCATTGCAAGGCTCTGTTATTAAGATTATTGCGCCATAATCGCTGATTGTGTGACTTTTTGCCATTCTTCAATTCCCGCAATTTGCGAAAGCTATAAAAGCTTTGCAAAAGCGCAGAATTGATCACACTTAGGTCCTTAGGCGAAATGCTTTTCCTAATTAAAACATCAAGTATTTAAAGGTTTACAGCTGGTGAATGTCTAAACCAAGCGCCTGCAGTTTCTCCTGTTGCCCCGCATAGCTAACGATTCCCACGCTGGCTTTTTCACTTACCAAATAGTGTTTAGCAACTCGCAACAGGTCATCAATAGTCACTTTCACGACACGATTGCGGAAGGTTTCGCGTTTTTCACGAGTGCGACCAAAAAGCTCTGCCTGATAGGTGGTTTTAGCTTCACCGGCAGGTGATCCTGGCTTATCAATACTGCCGATAACTCCCAAAATGGCTTCTTCCAAAGCCTGGTGGCTATGCTTTGTTTCCTGCAACCAGCTTAAGCAAGCGTCAAAGTCGGCGAGGGTTTCCGTCAAACGTGGGTCGCGGTAAGAATAGAAGCGGAACGCAGCGATAGTATTGTCCTGGCTTGCACCACCGCCATAGGCACCGCCTTGCTCGCGAATTGCACGGTGCAGATAACCGTTGCGCAAAAAACCTCCCAATACCGTAAGCGCCGCTGCATCAGGGTGATCGGCGGGTACCGTTGGATAGGCTTTTGCGCAAAAATTAACTTGTGTGTTGGTTATCCAGGCTTGTTTGATTTGCTCACTTACCGCAGGAATTGCAAAGCTGACAAATTTGTCGGTTGCCGATGTTGCTGGCCACAAGGTCTCCAGGGTTTTGCGATAAGTATTCAAATGCTCATCCTCACCCACAATTAAAAATTGTATGGGGGCGTTCAACATAAGTTGATGAATTTGCGTGAGGCCCTGAGCAAATTCGGTAAGCTTGTCTTTATAGTCTAATAAATTATCAAGTAGTTTTAATTCAGCAATGCCAATTAAGCCGCCTAACTCATGTGCAAGTTTTGCTGCAGGGCTCATGCCGGCACTTGCAAGAGTCATCGCCAGACTATGGCCGTGGCCCGTTACACTTTGTTCGGAGCGCGCACGCTTTTGCGCAATTAATTCACGCAATCTTTCGTGCTCATCGAAACGAACTTGCTTTAGTGTGGCTTGCATTAGTTCGCTCATGGCGACTTGATTGCGACTTAGGGCTTTTGCGGACAAGGTGACATAAGCATCAATTTTTTGTACGTCATCACCAGTGCCGCGAATGCTACTGAAAGCGCGGATTCCACCAACGACTTCTGCTTGCCAGCGTTGCACATCCAAATAATCTTTATCACCTAAAGCAAGTTCGGTTAGGCATGAGCAATAAAATGGCAAAAGCTTTTTCTGTGCATCAGTTATTGCAGGCATTTTGAAGGTAATTTGCTGGTACACCAAACCATTAGTGCCCGCGCTGTAACAGCGTAGCGGATAGCCATTAAAAATTTCGTGGGTGCCGGGAGTGTAGTGCAGGTGTTCTGGAATATCTTCCAAGCCTACTTTAGGAAGAATGGTTTCATCATCTTGCTGTAACTGACGCGCTTGTAAAGCGTGCGAGCGAGCAATGATATTTTGTTTGTCGGCAGGCGTTAACTCTGATTTTAATTTGGCCAGACGTGCCGCCTCAGCGAGTTGTACACGAGCATTTAATTGCGTATCGGGCTTCATGATTAAACGTACACGATGGTTATTCTCCAATAACCATTTCTTAACCAAGGTTTGAATAAAGTTTGGTTGATGAATTTTTTCGTGAAGGCTTTTAAGCGCAGCATCCATATCCAAAAGCGCAATAGGATCACCACGATGGGTAGCGGAGGTTAAGCCTGTTAAAATAAGCTGTAAACCGTAGGGATAACCATCGCCGCCGACTTCGCGCTGCTGTAATTCAAGCTGGTGTAAAGCAGCTTCAATTTCAGATAAGGCTACGCCTTCTTCAGCCACTTTTTGCAAGGTTGTAAAAATTAACTCTTCAATTTTTTCAGCATTTTCAATTGCGCAACCTTCAAGCCCACACACAAAAGCCATTTCGCGCGATGAATCGTCCATTCCACACAAAGGCGAGGGTGCCTGGCCTAAATCGGTTGTTTCAAGCGCTTGCTGTAGGGGTGATGCAGAATTGTCCAACAAAATATTGGAAAGTAATTGTGCCTCAAGGCTCTCTTCAAGATTTGTTGTTTTACCCAACAGCCATGCAATGACTAAATGGTTTTTATTTGCGATATCTTCATCATCTTCTGCAGGATAAAACTCTTCAACAGCTATAGGTGCGTGATAACGTTTTTCATCAGGTACGCTAATGATCGAGTCGAGTTTTTCAAAACGAGATAAGGCTTGGTTTTCAAATTTTTCTTGGTGTACAGATGCAGGAATATTTCCGTAGGTCATGAATATCGCATTAGTAGGGTGATAGTGTGTGCGATAAAAATTTTTCAATTGTTCATAAGTTAAATTGGGAATGTCTTCCGGCTCGCCGCCACTATTGAAATGATAAGTCGTAGTAGGGTACAAATATTTACAGAGTGTATGCCATAACTGTGAGGGCACCGAACTCATAGCACCTTTCATTTCATTGAAGACCACACCTTTAAAAACTAAATCAGAATTTGGGTTATCGGTTTCAGAAAATTCTATCCGGTGACCTTCTTGCGCAAAATCCAGCTCGTCAAGACGTGAAAAGAAAACCGCATCCAAATAAACATCCAACAAATTATTAAAATCTTTCTGGTTCTGGCTGGCAAAAGGATAGGCGGTCCAATCCGAACTGGTAAACGCATTCATAAACGTATTTAACGAACGGCGCACCATCATAAAAAAAGGATCGCGAACCGGATATTTTTCGCTACCACACAATGCAGTGTGCTCAAGAATATGAGCCACTCCCGTTGAGTCATGGGGCACGGTCCGGAGGGCAACTAAAAATACATTCTCTTGATTATCCGCAACCATATGAATGTGTTGTGCGCCTGTAACCTTGTGGCGATATTCCTCAACACTTATTTTCAAAGCATCAATTGTTTGGCTGCGAATAAATTCAAAAGCGGGATGGGTCATAGTTGTTCCGTCACAAAGATGAAGGTAATTGGAATAAAGATACGAATGAGTGTTGCTCTGCTACAAAATCAGCAAAGGCTTTAAGTACCGGGGAATAGTCCACCTTGCCGGCCTCTAACTTCTGCAAAGCGTAACAACTTGCTTCCAAGCTGGAAAGTTGATTTTCACTATGCGCTTTACGAATTGTGTATAAAGAAGGAGGACAATTATCCAGACATAAGCGAGGCATTGTTTGCAAGGCCGGATTGAGATAAAGCATTTTACGACTTTTACGCCAGGTCGCATCCAGCACCCATAGGCGAAGTGATTTAAATACGTTCGGGTTTTGATCATTGTTTATGCGCCAATTTTCGACTTGGGGAGGAGTAATAATCCCCAGGGATTTCTCTTCTGGCGTTTCCGGGTAGAGCAGCAGGTCGTAATATTGATCATTTCGTAACTGCTGGAAAAAGTCGTCCCCAAAATTTTCACCCATATGAATTTGGCTGTTTTTTAAACACAAATGCGCAAGGCGACCACTATTTTTAACTTCGTGCACTTCTTGGGGATGCTGCAAAATCACTAATGAAACTAGATTGTTAACGCTGCGAATGTGTTTACAGATGCAGGTTTTCAAAGGTCGTAAACACAGTTTACAGGATGGACGTTTAGTCATTGAGTTCAGGGCTTCCCGATAGTAAACCTAAGGTGGTGAGAAGACGACTTGTCACCAAGGCCTCTTTTGCCTGTTTCGATAACTTTTTAATTTCTGCTTCGCGCTTGCTGGCGCTGCTGCGATCAGGATGTATCTCCAGGAGCGCTATAGCATCCGGTGTACGTGCGCGAAAATAGCGTGCGCCGCCTTTGCCGCTGCTATGCTCTTGCCAGCGCCTTTGGATATCCGTGGTGATGCCGGTGTACAATTGGCTATCGGTGGTGCGAATCATATATACGAACCAATTTTTCGCATTCATGCAAGCAGACCGGGTATCAGAGGTGATCAAAAGGTGCAGTCATTAAAGCCATTGGATCTTGCGGAAATTAACCGTGAATTTCGTGCAATTGCCGCTGCAAATAAATGGCAAGCATACCATACTCCCAAAAATCTCGCGTCCGCAGTTGCGGTGGAGGCGAGTGAGCTATTGGCGGAATTCCAATGGTTAACTGCGGAGGAATCGGTCGAGCTCACTGATGAAAAAAGAACCCAGGTTGCTGATGAAATTGCCGATATAGTTATGTACCTAACAGAACTGTCGATGCAGTTAGATATAGATTTGGCGGCGGCCTTGGGTGCTAAAATTCAAAAAAATAAAATCAGATTCAAACAACCTTAAGAAGTTATCAATGGCGAAGCAACCCATTAATCAGGATCGAAACTTTGATGATCTTGCCAAACGTTTTCAAAAGAATATTTATGGTGGATTAAAAGGCGACATTCGCTTGGCTGTGCTCGAACGGGATTTTCGCGAGTATTTTTCAGCATTACCTTTCGGCAACGAAAAGCCTGCAAAACCCTTACGCATTTTGGATGCCGGTGGTGGACAGGGGCAATTTTCTCTTCAGTTTGCGAAAGCGGGGCATTCGGTGGTGATCTGTGATATTTCAGCCGAGATGCTAAAACTCGCAGAGCAAGAGGTAATGCAGCAAGAGCTTGAATCTCATGTACAACTAATACATTGTGCGATTCAGGATGTCTCCCAGCATATAGGTGTGTCTGAAGACAAATTTGATGTTGTTCTTTGTCATGCGGTGATGGAATGGGTAGCAAACCCTGCTGAACTCTTAGGCTACTTGCTTGAACAATTAAAACCTCAGGGGTATTTGTCGCTGACTTTTTATAATTTGCATTCGCTCATTTACAAAAATTTGTTGCGTACAAATTTTAAAAAAATTCAACAGCAGGATTTCGGCGGTTCTAAAGGAAGCCTTACACCCATTAATCCCTTGTACCCTGAACAAGTGTTTGAATGGCTAAACCAGTTGCCATTGCAGGTTCTTGCAACGAGCGGCATCCGGGTTTTTCACGATTATATTTTTAACGAAGAGCATCGCGAACGTGATCCGCAAAGTGTCATAGAGCTCGAACTGGAGTTGTCTCGCAAACAACCCTATCAATTGTTGGGGCGTTATATTCACGTGTTGGGCCAAAAACGCAGTTGATTCAAGAGAAGTCCAGGCAAACGAGTTTGTTGGTTGTTAATGTTTTAGAGTTGAATCCACTTTACAATTATTTTGTAACTGATGAGGGTTTTTCATGCAGCAAATGATGCTGAAACTTGCGTTGCAACCGGGATGCATCATGCTTATGGCGATTATGCTTCTCATTTTATCCTCCTGTGGCGGCGGAGGTGGCGGCAGTGGCAGTAACCAGCTTAATCCTGTATCACAAGCTCCGGAATCTTCTTCATCAAACTCAAGCGCATCCTTATCCTCAATCAGCTCATCCAAAATTAGCTCAACATCCAGTTCTTCATCCCAATCCTCTGACTCAAACGTTATAGATACAGTTACATTAAGTGGAACAATCACTTACGACTTTATTCCACACAACCTAAATCACATTGGATTAAATTATTCTGCCATTGAGCAAAGGCCGGTTCGTGGGGCAGTAGTAGAGCTACTGGATGATGTGGGGCAAGTTAAATCAGTTACTAGTACCGCTAATGATGGAAGTTACTCATTCACCTTACCCAAAAATTCTTTGGTGAAAGTGCGGGCCAAAGCGCATTTGTTTAAAAGCTCCGCGCCCAGCTGGAATTTTAAAGTTACTGATAACACCTCGAATAATGCTTTGTATGTTTTAGATGGTGCGCTCGCATCAGTAGGCTCGCAAAATTCAAAGCGAAACCTGAACGCGGTATCGGGTTGGGATGGTATGAATTATTCAGCTGCGCGGGCCGCAGCACCTTTCGCAATTCTGGACAATATTTACACTGCAGCAAATCGTGTAGTCGCAGCAGGAAATACTAAAAACCTAAGTTCATTAGAGTTGCGCTGGAGTACAAAAAATTCAGTTGCAGAGGGAGACGCATCCAGAGGTGAAATCGGAACAAGTTATTACGATGGTTCGGCAATTTATATTTTAGGCGATGCTAATAATGATACCGACGAATATGATCCGCATGTTTTGCTGCACGAGTGGGGTCATTATTTGGAGAGGGAAATCTACCGCTCCGACAGTGTTGGTGGCTCCCATGCAGATGGTGATTCATTGGATTTGCGCGTAGCTATGTCAGAAGGATTTGCCAACGCTTTTTCAGGCATGATGATTAATGATGTGAGTTATGCAGACGCATCCGGCGTTTCGCAAGCCTCTGGCTTTTTCTTTAGCATTGGGCGGAAAAACCGCATTAATAAAGGCTTTTTTAGTGAAGGATCA
Source organism: Cellvibrio zantedeschiae (assembly GCF_014652535.1). Taxonomy (NCBI): domain Bacteria; kingdom Pseudomonadati; phylum Pseudomonadota; class Gammaproteobacteria; order Cellvibrionales; family Cellvibrionaceae; genus Cellvibrio; species Cellvibrio zantedeschiae. The sequence goes on from NZ_BMYZ01000001.1 coordinate 1,567,378, forward strand.
ATCGGGTCAGTTTTATTCAATTATTACAGCAGTAACGAAAACAAAACGGCTAATGATTTTTCGCCAATACACAAGGTATTAAGTAGCGCTTCCTACATAGAAAATGACGCACTGACGAGCATTTATTTGTTTTATCATCAACTTAAAAATCAATTTCCTAACCACTCAGCCCTGTTTGGCAATTTGCTTCAGGAACAAAATATATTTGGCACTGATGAGTATGGGTTGAATGAATCTAATAGCGGCGGCTCGACATATACTTTGCCTGTTTACAGAAGTTTAACCACCAATAATGTGGCGGTGAACGTTTGCAGTACCGCAGATTTTGGCAAGCAGAACAAGCTCGGAAATTCCCAATTCTTAAAGTTGAATATCGCTCAAGCGGGTATTTATAACCTTCGCCTAAACAAATCGGGTGGGGCAGATGTTGCATCGAAACCTGAATTTATTCTCTATCACAAGGGCGCAGTGCTTTATTATCTCCGCAATAATGTGGTGGATACAAATTCGGGCAACCTGAGCTTGGCGCAAGGTAATTATATTCTTGAAGTGTATGATTCAAATAATCAGGATGCCGAAAATACCGAAGAGAATACGACTTGCTTTAACGTTCGCGCAACGGCAACTATATAGGTGACTACACAATGAATTTGACCTATCCAAAAATCATTTTATTGATAAGTTTACTGCTTATTGGGTTGTCAGGCTGCCATGAGCAAACCTCAGAAACAACTCCGGGAAATGCAATAAATGCAGTTAAGAAAGCCAAACCCGGAGCCGCTATCAAGCTCGCTTCCAGCCCAACTTTATTCATTAATGCTAATGAAATTGTAAAAACTGAGTTGTTGTTTGACGTCGCCGATACAAGCGGGCAATTGCATTTGGAGTTTTTCCCGTCGAATGGACTGGATATCCTTGATACATCTACGCGAGCCAGTGTTGATCTTCAGGGGACTAAGCCGGTAAAAATTCCGGTGGCTTTACGTGCATTGGAAAATGGACGTTATTATTTAAATATTCACGCAAGTATTGATTCCGGGGAATCGGTGTCTAGCCGCAGTTTAGCCGTAATCCTTCAGGTGGGTCCGCTCCTTGAAAAGTCGACGCAATTCAAAAAAACATCCGGTGAGCAAGTTATTTCATTGCCCGCGCAGGAAACCATTTCTAACCAATAATTCACGTCTGCAAAGATAGCTCAGCTCCGTTATAATTAACTTATTTGCTCTCATTAGAGGTTGTAACTTAATTATGACAAATCGACGCCTTCCCGCCGAATGGGAGCCGCAAGATGCCATTCTTCTCGCCTGGCCACATAAAGATACCGGATGGAGCGGACAACTTGACGAATTGACACAGCTTTACGAAGCGCTGGTTTCAGTCATCTGTGATTTTGCTGACCTGGTGATTGCAATTCCCGAAGGCGAAATTGAAGATGTTCGCGCTCGCTTGGCTGCGATGGATGTCCCGCTCGAATATGTTTATTTCTATCCGGTAGTTTCTAATGATACCTGGGCTCGCGATTTTGGTCCCGTCACTGTTCAAACAGAAGAGGGTATGAAATTAATAGACTTTGGCTTTAATGCTTGGGGTGGAAAATATCCATTCGATTTGGATAGCAAAATCACTCAAAGACTCCGCGAGCTTGGCGCATTTCCTTCCGCACAGTATGAAGCGCTTGATTTTATTTTGGAGGGCGGTTCGATTGAAAGCGATGGCAAAGGGACGCTGCTTACCACTACTTCATGTTTGCTAAACAAAAATCGGAATCCGGGTTTATCCAAAGAGCAAATTGAAGAGCAACTAAAAAATACCTTGGGCATCAAAAAAATAAATTGGATTAGCTCGGGCTATTTGGCTGGTGACGACACTGATGGTCATGTTGATGTGTTAGCAAGATTTTGTCCGCAAGATACTATTGTCTATACAGCATGTGATGATGAGCAAGACGAGCATTATGCGGCACTCAAACAAATGGAAGCAGAGTTAAAAGCCATGACAAACGCGGAAGGGCAGTCTTACCGTTTGCTTGCTTTACCTTGGCCAGGTGCCAAATTTAATGATAGTGATGAGCGCGTGCCAGCAACTTACGCTAATTTTTTAATCGTTAATGAAGCAGTTTTAGTCCCTATTTACGATTCATTAAGCGATGAAGACGCGCTGGATGTTATATCGCAAGCTTTCCCCGGTTATGAAATTTTTGGTATTCCCTGCTCGTCATTAATCGAGCGTGGCGGAAGCCTTCACTGTATTACTATGCAATTACCAGAAGGTGTGCTTTTACAGGCCTAGATTCATTTAAACGCTATACTCAATTCTTATTAATAAACATATGGTTTTTTAGTGATTATGGATGCAGCTTCAGACGAGAATGGTACGCAAACTTTGGTTTGTAAACGCAGTGATGATACTTGCCAATTTTTAAGTGAAATTGTCGAGTTGCGTAAGGAAGTGAATTCATTGACCGAGCTGGTGCGAACCGATGCGCTTACCGGGTTGTATAATTTTCGTTTTTTCAATGAAACTATCGCGCTTGAAATGGAGCGCACTCGTCGCGGTACCCAACCGCTCTCCATGATTCTGCTCGACATAGACCACTTTAAAAAGTTTAACGATACCTGGGGGCATGAAACAGGTAATCATGCTCTGGTTCACATTGCCAACTTAATCAAAGTGGCAGTGCGTAAGCTGGATTTCCCTTGTCGTTTTGGCGGTGAAGAGTTTGTCATACTCTTACCCAACAGTGATTTGCGGCAAGCTGCAAATGTAGCGGAGCGTTTGCGCGAGATGATTGCAACAACTCCATTGCACCTAACCGGGCAAGCCCCTATAAGCATAACCGCAAGCTTGGGTGTTGATCAGTTCTCATCCACTCACAGTGAAACCAGCCAAGATTTTGTCCAGCGAGTCGATTCATGGCTTTATAAATCCAAGGATAAAGGTCGCAATCAAGTGACTTATCCTGATCTAACAACCCAGGCACGAACTGAGTCAGTAACGCAGGAAGAAAAAAATGCGTTGTTTGGTGCGGTAGGTAACGAAGATTAATGCGCAACGAGGTTAGAATTTCATGGCGTTCCCAAAGATAGGAAACATAGCACCTGATTTTTCACTGTTAAATCAATCTAATGAAATTATTCAGCTGAAAGATTTTAAAGGTAAAAGTAATGTTCTCGTTTATTTTTACCCCAAGGCCGCTACTCCTGGCTGCACTGTACAAGCATGCGGTATTAGGGATTACGCCGCGGAATTTAAAAAATTAAATACCCGCGTGTTCGCTATCAGCCCTGATAGTCCAGCAAAGTTGCAGAAATTTGCTACCAAGTATGATCTGGAATTTGATTTGCTTTCAGATGAGGATCATGCAGTTGCTGACGCTTATGGAGTATGGGGTCTTAAGAAATTTATGGGGCGTGAATTCATGGGGATAATACGCACCAGTTTCATCATTGATCAAAGTGGTCGACTGGTTAAGATCCTCGAAAAGGTGAATACCAAGACCCACAATGATGATGTGATTGATTATATCAAAACGTTGCCCTAAGTGCGTAATGATATATAAATCACAAAATTAGTGATTACTTGAGGTTTTTCACGCTTAATTGATGGCGCATAAAATTTATTGACTATAATCTCACCAAGTGCGAAGGCGTGCCTTGATGATATAAGCAGTAACTTAGTTTCTAACCGAGTTTTTATTTAAACACCATGCCTGGTGGCGTAAGGAGAGGCCTGAATGATTCAGCTACAGCGTAATTACCGTAATGACACCATTTCATCTGAAGGTGAATTTAGCCAATCAGATGTACGTTCTTACGAAGAGTACTTATCTCTGGCCAGAATTCCTCACTGCGAGGGAGTATCTGCACGAGTTGTTAACGCACTGCACGCTCGTGTAGGGCACGCTGATTTGTCTATCGATAAAATCGCAGATGATATTGGATTATCCAAACGAACCTTGCAACGTCGGCTTCAACAGCAAAACGCAAATTTTGCACAGCTGCGTGATGACGTAAGATTCCATTATTCGATCAAATACTTAATTGATGATCATATGAGTGTTGATCTGGTTTCCAAAGCGCTGGATTTTTCTGACAGAACCAGTTTTACCAATGCATTCAAGCGTTGGACTGGCCTGTCACCCAGCGTCTTCCGCAAGCTGTTCCGCGATTACGCCTAACTGCTAATTCACCTCTCTAACGATTAGCGCTAATTGCTTGCCCTATGCAAAACGGGTACAGTTAGCGCTTTTTAATTGTTAGGGGTTTCCCATGAGTTTTTTCGTTTCTTCCGCTGTCGCACAAACAACTGCCGCCCAAGCTAAACCTGCTGGTTTCGATCCAGTCATGATTATCATGATGGTAGGTATGTTTGCGTTTATGTATTTCTTTATTATTCGCCCGCAACGCAAACGTCAAAAAGAACATCAGGATTTGGTCAGCGCTTTGGCGAAAGGTGATGAAGTGGTGATGACCAGTGGCATGCTCGGCAAAGTAGTAAAGGTTGATGAAAATTATGTGGTAATTGAAACTGGTAACAATATTGAGCTCAAGTTTCAAAAAGTTGCGGTTCACGCAGTTTTACCAAAAGGCACTATCAAATCTATTGAAGCGGCTTAATCAACTCATCACAGGCAATTAGCCGGTTTTGGAAGCCCTGCAATTTTACTAACAAATTTTGCAGGGCTGATTGGAAATAATTGTAATAAATAAATACTTTTCCCTTTTTCTGCCCCAAGCATTTGTTCTGTTCGTTTCACCAGTGCGCGCATAGACGGTGAAATTTGAAATGTCTGATAAAAATCCCGCACCAGATAAATAATTTCCCAATGCGCATCTGTTAAATCAATGTTGTCGTTTGTTGCGAGAGCATGAGCAACAGATTCATTCCAGTCTGTCAGGTTTTTCAAAAATCCTTCTTTATCCAGCTCTATTAATTGCCCATTTACGGCGAGTTGCATATCAATACCAGCTTTGCACACAATTGTGTTCAATGCTCAACTGAACGAAACCATTGTAATCTGTCAGGGATATATCATCGCGCACTTTTTCTTTCAGGCCTCGCGCAATTACGTCACTCGTGAGTGCATAAACTTTAAGGCCTGAATTAATTAGTGTAGAAAGTTCTTCAGCGCAAGGTGCTGTACCTAGCGCGCCAAAAACACCGTCTTCCAACAGCAGAATACCATCTTGATTGCCGCACACCTGTAAGCAAGACGCCAGGGTTGTGTGGGAAAATGGTGATTTATTTATTGTATGTAAAGTGCTCATATTAAAAGCTCAGCAGCTGATCTTGCTGTGCCAGTAAACTGCAGACAGCTTTGCTATCTATAATCTGGACACTATCTAAAACAAGTTCATTTATTGTTATTTGTCGTTTTATTAGCGATTCATAGTGTACATAAATCGAATTAATTTCATAGAGCGGCAGTACCGGCAAAATGGCCGAAAAGTTTTTTTGCCCAATTTGTTCAGTGTTTTGATTTGCCAATAGCTGGAAAACGCCATCATCCATAAACAATAAACCCAGCTGTTGCTCATAAGCTGAAGCAGCAAGAATTGCATCCAGAGCGTCCTTGGCAAGTGATGAGCCGTAGGGGGCGTGGCGACTAATAAATAATAATTTTTTTGATGGAACACCGCTCATGACTAGCTCCCAAATGTGATGAGTCGGTCAGATACAACTGCAGCATCAACCAGTTGGCCAAGGCCGCTAATCTCAAAGCCTTCTGCTAAATTTGCGGCATGCTTTTCATAGCGCGCGGCTTCTTGTTCATTTAGTAAGCCACGTTTTAAGGCTGCAGCAATACACACTACCAAATCCACATTATATTTTTGTGCGAGCTGCTGCCAATTTTGTGTGTAGTGTGATTCATCTTGCTGTGGTGTTGCGAGTGAGGATGCAGCATGAATTGCGTCGTGATAAAAAAATACACGGTAAAGCGAGTTGCCGCTTTCCAGCAACGCTAGCGCAAACCTGTAAGCGCTATCGCTTGCCTGGGAAGAATAGGGAGCAGCGTATATGGCGATTGAAAAAATCATCGTGACTCAATGCTTATGGCAAAAGATGATTGATAACACAAGGAATGATTAAAGCAGCAGTGTAATCTGTGCGGCACAAATAAAAAAGGCACCATTTTCATGGTGCCTTTTTTATTTGTAAATATGGCGGAAGGGCAGGGATTTGAACCCTGGGTAGGCTATAAACCTACGCCGGTTTTCAAGACCGGTGCATTAAACCACTCTGCCACCCTTCCGTTGAGGCGCAAATTATACATAGGTTTTTCAGATCAGCAATACGCAATGAACAAAAAAATGCATATAACAGTAAGATTTTTTCCAAACAAAAATCTCTAAAAACAAAAGCCGAACAAGATGCTCGGCTTTTGTACTAACGCGAATAACGAATGAGCAAAAATCTTATTCGTTAGTTTCTGTAGCTGACGATTGTCCTTGCTTTGCAAGGCGTGGATCATTTGCCGGACGAGCAATTGGGCGCGGGTTGTGCTCAACACTTGGCGGTAAGCTGGTGTCCAGTGCGCGCGCTTGTTGACGAACCGGGGCTTCAGTCACGATTTGAATGTTAGCAACAGGTTTTGGTGCGCGACGCGGATCATTGCTTGCGCGCTCACCTGATGCGTTAGTGTCTGTTGAAGTTGTAGTCGCCGTTGGTGCGATAGTTTGTGCGATAACAGGAGCTTGAGTCACCGGCTCATTCACACTTGCAGTCTGCGCTTCAAGTGCAGGAGCTTCCTCGGCAACCACTTTTGATTCAGGAGTCTTAACAGCAACTTCTGTTTCTACAAGAGGTTCAGCTTGTGTTGTTTTGGTTTCAGCAATCGCAGCGGCCAAATTAGATTCAAGCGCACTAAAGTCTTGACGCTCAACAGCGGGTGCAACAGCAACTTCTTCTACAACACGGGCAGGGCTCGCTTGCGCCGCTTCCTGGGAATCAATAGCATCGTTCACTTGCTTATTCAGCTCGGCAGTTTCAAGGCTGACAAATTCAATTTCAGCTTGTTGCTCTACAGGTTGATCTGCCGGTACAAAATCATCACGACGCGAACGACGACGTTGTTGAGAGCGTGTGCGACGACCTGCTGGACGTTTTGCAGGACGATCATCATCACCATCAAATTGTGCAGCATCTGCATCATTGACAACTGTATTATTTTCAACAATTTCTTCTGCAGGTTGGTGTGCCGGGCGACGATTGTCTCCACGAGCTTCGCGATTTTCGCGGCCTTGGCGATTGTTACGATTATTACGATTTTCGCGGCTTTCACTGTTATTTTCAGTATTGTCGCGTTGGTTATCGCGCTGATTTTCACGTTGATTATTGCGTTGTGGACGCTGTTCACGCGATTCATTTGTATCGCGCTCAGGGCGTGCATTGGTATTCGTACGCGGCTCTAAGTTATCGCTAATTTCATTGCTATCTTTGCGCTCACGGCGACCGCGGGTATCGCGACGATTACGGTTTTGTCCGTTGCGGTTACGGCTGTGGCCACGGTTATTATCGCGTTTTACACTCTTTTCTTTCTCTTCGCTTTCTGTGCCGAAGATTGAGGAAATTGAGCTCAACAAACGTGAGAACAAACCTTTTTGTTTTGCAACTGGTTGTTCCGGTGCTGGTTGAGTGGGTGCAGTTGGTTGCACGGCCGGCTTGTTTACAACCAGAGGTTTTGCTTCTTCCTCTTCTTCTTTGGCTTCGTCAATGTGCGAAACAATTTTGTAGCTGGTTTCGAGTGTGCCTTCATCGTCATCGCGTAAGCGTTGAACTTCAAAGTGCGGGGTCATCATGTCAGCATTTGGCACAATCACTACGCGAGTGCTGTTGCGCATTTCAATGCTGGAAATGGTTTTGCGTTTTTCGTTCAGCAGATAAGTCGCTACAGAAATAGGGCAGATCGCACGAATTTCTACGCTGCGTTCTTTTTGTGCTTCGTCTTCAACCAAGCGCAAAATAGAAAGTGCAAGTGAACGAGTGCCACGAATAGTACCTTGGCCTTCACAACGTGGGCATACTTTTGAATGTGTTTCACCTAGTGACGGACGCAGACGTTGGCGTGACATTTCCAGCAAGCCGAAACGAGAAATGCGACCGATTTGAACGCGGGCGCGGTCCATCAAAAGTGCATCGCGCATGCGGTTTTCAACTTCGCGTTGATTGCGTACGGGTTGCATATCAATGAAATCGATAACTACCAAGCCGCCCATATCGCGCAAGCGCAATTGACGTGCAATTTCGTCGGCAGCTTCAAGGTTGGTCTGCAGGGCAGTCTCTTCAATATCGCCGCCTTTGGTGGCGCGAGATGAGTTGATGTCGATAGCCACCATAGCTTCGGTAACGTCGATAACAATCGAGCCGCCAGAAGGCAATTTCACTTCGCGTTGGAACGCAGTTTCGATTTGGCTTTCAATTTGGTAGCGATTGAATAGCGGAATATCGTCTTGATACAGCTTCACTTTGCTGCGGTAATTCGGCATAACTTGTTGGATAAAGCCGGAAGCCAAATCAAAGGCTTCTTTGTTATCAACAAAAATTTCGCCGATGTCCTGACGCAAATAATCGCGGATCGCGCGGATGATTACGTTACTTTCCTGGAATAGGAAATTTGGTGCAGGATCTTTTTTCGCAGCAGCGTCAATCGAATCCCATAGCTGTAACAAATAGTTTAAATCCCATTGCAATTCTTCAGCGCTACGGCCAACACCGGCGGTACGAATGATTACACCCATACCTTGTGGAACTTCAATTGCGCCCAGTGCGTCTTTAAGATCTGCACGCTCATCACCTTCGATGCGACGTGAAATACCACCAGCACGTGGGTTATTTGGCATCAACACCAGGTAGCGGCCAGCAAGGCTGATAAATGTGGTTAAGGCTGCGCCTTTGTTGCCGCGCTCTTCTTTATCAATCTGCACAATCACTTCGGTGCCTTCTTTCAGCACGTCTTTGATTCTTATGCGACCGTCGGAATCGCCGGAGTTTTTAGTGAAGTATTCGCGAGAAATTTCTTTAAGCGGGAGGAAGCCGTGACGCTCTGCACCGTAATCGACAAACGCAGCTTCAAGGCTGGGTTCAACGCGGGTAATACGGCCTTTATAAATGTTTGATTTTTTTTGTTCGCGATTGCGATTCTCAATATCCAGGTCGTAAAGCCATTGGCCATCAACCAGTGCAACGCGCAACTCTTCAGGTTGGGTTGCATTAATGAGCATTCTTTTCATGTTGTACCTAATCACTTGTCATTAGTAATGCGCTAGCAAAACCAAGCGGTCAGGTTAATTGAAATGATTTGTGCAACCTTGTGGACTATTGCGCTACAAATATTGCTCGCAATAGCGGTTGGTGAGGCCAGTCACAGGTGAGTCGCTACACAGCGCCTGCGCCAATTGAATCAAGCGTGGCTTGGTTCAACCCCATTTAACTCGCGGAGGTAAATCGCGTTTACCTTACATCTACTTGTTGTTGGCGTAATCGCGTTGTTTTGGCTGGCATCGTGGCCAGTTAGCAAATGGCGTTCATCCATTTGCGACACAGCTTAAACAGCTGAACCAGCTTATTGCTCTGCTCCTCTAAAGGAGTGCGGCAATCTAAAGTCTGGTTAGGAGTTACGCATTTTATAGTGACTTTTTATAGTGGCTATGTAACGCATGACTCAAGTTTAAAGAATCAAAATGTCTCGGATTAATTGGGCGCTTTCACCAGGTGTTTGCGCCTCGAATCCATCATAAACAATTACGAATTAACAAATAGAAAGCGGAGTTCAACAAAACATTCAAACTAACAATAACGGCCAGATTATCAGCGCGATTGTTAAGGTGCCTAAACTACTCATAGCCAGGTCACCGAGTTGGTTTCGCTTGTAAGCCAGCGTGCCTTTTGCTCTAGGGCGTGACAATGCCGGATCACTCTACTGTCAGCGGTATTTCCTCGCGGTGCGCCTTAGCTTAAATCTGTTTGGATGCTTATTGAGCATCTGGATCTGAAGCAACTGCGCGACCCGGAAACCAGCCTGGATCAGCCGAATGACTATAGCAGCAATCAGCAATTGCAGCAATCTCAAGTGCTTAGCTCGCTTGCTTAAGGTATTATGCGCGCCATGAAAACTCCTTCTGCTAGCAATAAACCATCTGCTGACCAAGGTTTGCCTACCCAGGTAACCTTTGTTTCGGTAGATGAAGATCAAGCGGGCCAGCGGCTCGATAATTTTCTTATGGCGCGCCTTAAAGGTGTACCCAAGTCCAAAATCTATAATGTAATTCGTAAAGGTGAAGTGCGGGTTAATAAGGGGCGTACCAAGCCTGATTACAAGATTACTAAGGGCGATGAAATTCGAATTCCGCCGATCAGGATTGCCGAGCGGGAGCCGGCGGCAAAAGCCAGTAATGTGATGACCAAGCTACTGGAAAGCTCAATTCTGTTTGAGAATGAAGGGCTGTTGGTGATCAATAAGCCGCCAGGCCTTGCGGTTCACGGTGGTAGTGGTGTCAGCCTTGGTTTGATTGAAACTTTACGCCAAATGCGTCCTGATGCTCGTTATCTTGAGCTTATTCATCGGCTGGATCGCGATACGTCTGGTTGCATCATGATCGCCAAAAAGCGCAGCATGCTTCGTCACTTGCAGGCAGCGTTGCGAGAGAAAAATACTAGTGGTATTACCAAGGTCTATCAGGCGCTCGTGATTGGTCAATGGCCAAAGACTTGTCGACGCGTCGACGCCCCCTTGCTTAAAACCGAGGTTGCTGATGATGAGCGCGTTGTTCGTGTTCATGCGGACGGCAAGCCCAGTTTGACCGAGTTTAAGCTGCTTAATTCATACGCCAACTGCTCGTTGGTTGAGGCCAGGCCAATTACCGGAAGAACTCACCAAATCCGTGTTCATGCGAAACATATGGGGCACAGCCTGGTAGGGGATGAAAAATACGGTGATGATGATTTCAATAAAGAAATGCGTGCGCTAGGTGTAAAACGATTATTTTTGCATGCGGCTGAGCTTGGTTTTTATCTGCCTGAGGCTGAAGAAAAAACCATCGTAAAAGCGCCATTGGCGGCCGATTTGGCAGATGTCATTAAAAAACTGTCACCTGCTCAAGTGTAGTAGCCATTAGCTCAGTGCAATAGCCCTTATTTGGAGAAGTAGATTTGCTGTTTATTTTCGATTGGGATGGCACCCTTGTAGATTCCAAAGCCATGATTACACGCTCCATGCAATTGGCGGCAACAAATATGGGCTGGGAGCCGCTGGAAGATGCGTTGATCCACAATATTATCGGCCTTGGTTTACCTGAGGCTATTTTGCGTTTGTATCCGCAGGTGAGTGATCAGGAACGCGCGCGTTTACGCGATTTTTACGCAGGCAATTTTGTTCGTCTGTACGAAGAAAAGTCTTCGGATTTTTTCCCGGTTGTTCCTGAAACCCTGGAAGCTTTGCGCAACCAGGGACATTTGCTAACAATTGCAACGGGTAAGAGTCGTAAAGGCCTGGATCGTATTTTGGCTGATTTGGGAATGAGCACTTATTTTGATGCTACACGCTGTGCCGACGAAACTGCCTCAAAACCACATCCGCTAATGCTGGAGCAGCTGCTGGCGCATTTTGATGTTGAAGCTCGAGAGGCGGTAATGATTGGCGATACCGAATACGATATGGAAATGGCTCGCAGTATTTCCATGCCTCGAATTGCGGTGAGTTATGGAGCGCATCATATAGATCGTTTGCATCCCTATGAGCCTGAATTGTGTCTGGACCAATTTGATCAGTTGCTTGGGTGGCACAGAATCAACTAGTTTGTTTGCTGGCAAAAAGCAGGGGGTCTATACCTGCTTTAGTCAGCATATCTACCAATCGAATCAGTGGCAGCCCAATCAGTATGTTCGGGTCATTTCCTTTTAATTCTTTAAACAAAGCAATTCCCAATCCCTCGCATTTAAAGCTGCCGGCGCAATCGTAAGGTTGTTCGTAGGTTAAGTAGTGGTGAATTTGCTCATCCTTAAGCTCGCGAAAGCAAACCTCAAATTCCTCCACGCTAATTTGCGACTTCCCTGTTCGCGCATTTAGCAGGCACAAGCCCGTTTTAAAGATAACTTTTTTCCCGCTCGCGGCCCGGAGTTGTTCGAAAGCGCGTTCGTAGCTGTGTGGTTTGCCCGTGATTCGGTTATTTAGAACGGCAACCTGATCCGAGCCAATAATAAGATGCTGCGAATATTTCGCAGATAAGGCTTTGGCTTTAGCGATGGATAGGCGAGCTACCAATTCGTCGGGGGTTTCATTAGCTAGAGGGCTTTCATCGATGTCCGGGCTGGCGTATTCAAAAGCCAAACCTAGTCGAGCCAAGAGCTCTCTTCTATATATGGAACTGGAAGCAAGTAAAATGGGCTGCATAAGTACTCTTTATTGTCGTGAAAACCATAAATAAGGGGTCAATTCTACTCGCAAGCCACTAAATAGCGCTATTTCAAGAGTTTTTCTTTGACAGACGCAGGGCAGATCCCTATTATGGCGCGCTTATGTTTAAGACCCCCTCATTAAAGCCTTTGCCGAAGCAGGGCGATCCTCGAAAATTTGCCCAACAAGGCATTTCACTCGATGGATTTGTACCCGTAGCTGCTTTGCCAAGATTGGTAAGTGCAGTTCAGGAAGCCGCCGGGAATATCCAGGTTGATCTGGCATTTGGCATTAGTGAGGAGAAGAAAAAGGTCGTTACCGGACATGCATCTGCCGAGCTTGTATTAGTTTGCCAGCGCTGCCTTGAAAACGTAACTGTACCGGTTGAAAGTAATATCTCGTTAGGTATTGCGTGGGATGAAGAAGAGGCAGAAAAACTGCCGGATTATCTTGACCCATGGATTACTGGCGAAGGTGTAGCAGATCTCTACGACATGATCGAAGAAGAAATGCTGTTGAGTTTACCTAAGGTTGCCTACCACGAAAAGCAGTGCGTTGATCGCCAATTGTTTTCTAGCGGTAAGCCAGTCGAAGTAAAGAAAACAAAGAACCCATTTCAGGTGTTGGAGCAACTTAAGAGCTCGCCGAAAAAAGATTAAGCTTTGCGAAATCCAAGAGGCGCCTCGGTTCCAACGAGTAAGTAAATAGGAGTAGATCCCATGGCAGTACAACAAAACAAAAAATCTCGTTCAAAGCGCGACATGCGTCGTTCGCATGATGCATTGACTGGCCCGACTTTGTCAGTAGATGCAACTAGCGGCGAAAAGCACCGTCGTCACCACGTTACCGCTGACGGTTTTTACCGTGGTGTTAAAGTGATCGACAAAGGCAGCAACGAGTAAGTTCTGAACAAGACGATTACATCTTGTCTGAAAGAATTCGAATAGCGGTAGACGCTATGAGCGGGGACTTAGGTCCCCGCGTTGCTATCTCGGCTGCGCAAAATTTTACCGCCCGTTTTACTGATGTTGATATTGTGCTTGTCGGCAATGAACAACAACTCCTCACATTTTCTTCTGTTAAAAAACTATCTCGCCAACGCATAAGCATTCTTAATGCAACTGAAGTTGTTGCCATGGATGAAGATCCTTTGCACGCCTTGCGCCACAAAAAAAGTTCTTCCATGTGGTTAGCAATACAAACGCTCAACAATAATGATACCGATGCGTGCGTAAGTGCAGGTAATACCGGTGCGCTGCTGGCCATGGGAAAATATTTACTAAAAACGTTTCCTGGTGTTGAGCGTCCCGCTATTTGCAAAGCGATGCCGGTAGAGCAGGGGCAAACCTATTTATTGGATTTAGGTGCAAATACAAATTGCACGCCAGAGCAACTTTACCAATTTGCTTTGATGGGAAAAATTTTAGCCTCTTCGACCAATACAAATCCTCGTGTTGGATTGTTAAATATTGGTACAGAATCCACCAAAGGCACGGAGGTCATCAAAGCAGCACAAGATTTGTTGCAGGATGATTCGCGTTTGAATTTTGCCGGTTATATAGAAGCGAATAAAATTTTTACCGGCGAAATGGATGTCATTGTATGTGACGGTTTTCACGGCAATGTTGCCTTAAAAACCTGTGAAGGCACTGCACGTTTTATCGCAAAAAAAATACAGGCGGCATTTAAACGTAACTGGTTTACCCGTATTGCAGGTGGAATCATTTGGCCGCTGTTAAAACAGTTGCGTACTGAGCTAGATCCATCCATGTATAATGGCGCCAGTTTTTTAGGTTTACAGAAAGTGCTAGTAAAAAGCCACGGCAATGCTAATAAAAGAGCTTTTATGCAAGCACTGATTGTCGCGCGCGAACAAGTTATTCAAAACATTCCTGCGCGTATTCAGCAGGAATTATCTAACGAATCTTTTTCTTCTCAGCAATAAAGTAACTATTTATGACTCAACAAAATCTTGCATTTGTATTTCCTGGTCAAGGCTCGCAAAAAATTGGCATGTTGGCTGATTTAGCTGCAAATTATCCGGTTGTCGCTCAAACGTTTGCAGAAGCTTCGCAAGTATTGGGATACGATTTATGGGATCTCGTACAAAACGGTGCGCAAGAAGATATTAATTTAACCGAGCGCACTCAGCCGTTATTGTTAACGGCAAGTGTTGCTGTTTGGCGCGTTTGGCAAGAGAAAAATGGTGTACAGCCTGCATTGGTTTCTGGTCACAGTTTGGGTGAGTGGTCTGCCTTGGTTTGTGCTGGTGTGGTTGCGTTTACCGATGCAGTAAAGCTTGTTCAGCAGCGCGGAAAATTTATGCAAGAAGCTGTGCCTGCCGGTCAGGGTGCAATGGCTGCAATTATTGGTTTAGATGATGCATTAATTATTGAAGCTTGTAAAAATGCCGAGCAAGGTGAAGTTGTTTCTGCAGTGAATTTCAATTCACCTGGTCAGGTTGTTATCGCAGGTACGGCGGCGGCTGTTGAGCGTGCAAGCGCACTTTGTAAAGAGGCCGGCGCAAAACGTGCATTGCCTTTACCAGTAAGCGCACCATTTCATACTTCGTTAATGAAACCTGCTGCAGATCGTTTGGCAGAACACATTAATGCTACTGAATTTAAAGCACCGCAAATTCCTGTTGTGCATAACGTAAGTGCCCAAACAGAAACTGATCCCGCAAAAATTAAAGCGTTAATGATTGAGCAAATTTACAGCGCGGTTCGCTGGGTTGAGTGTGTAAATACAATGAGCCAAGCGGGCATTACAGCTACGATTGAGTGTGGTCCGGGCAAAGTATTATCAGGTTTAAACAAGCGCATTAATGCAGAATTAACTACGCTTTCGATTGAAAAGTCGGAAGAAGTCGATGCTGTTTTGGCTCAATTTTAATCCATCAATTTACTAGAAAGAATTATATGGGAATCAACTATGAGCATGAATGATAAAGTTGCTTTAGTCACTGGCGCAAGCCGTGGTATCGGCGCTGCAATTGCTGAGCAATTAGGTAAGGCTGGTGCGATTGTTGTTGGTACAGCTACCAGTGAATCGGGTGCAGAAAAAATTACTGCGCGTTTCGCTGAGCAAGGTGTTCGCGGTGTCGGTAAGGTATTAAATGTTACCGATGCAGATTCTGTTGCTGAATTATTAAAAAGTGTCACTGAAGAGTTCGGTGCGCCTTCTATTCTGGTTAACAACGCAGGTATCACTAAAGATAATTTATTGATGCGCATGAGTGACGATGAATGGTTTGATGTAATTAATACCAACCTCAGTGCGATCTATCGCTTAAGCAAAGGTGTTTTGCGCGGCATGATGAAAGCTCGTTGGGGTCGCATCATTAACATTAGTTCTGTTGTTGGTGCTATGGGTAATCCTGGGCAGTCTAACTACGCCGCAACTAAAGCTGGTGTAGCAGGTTTCGCGCGCTCATTGGCAGCTGAAGTGGGTTCGCGCAACATTACTGTTAATACCGTGGCGCCAGGGTTTATTGATACCGATATGACCAAGGTATTGCCAGAGGAACAAAAACAACAATTATTGTCACGTATTCCTCTGGGTCGCTTAGGTGCACCTGAAGAGATTGCTGCGGTTGTTGTATTTTTAGCCAGCGATGCCGGCGGTTACATTAGCGGGGAAACTATTCACGTAAATGGCGGCATGTACATGTCTTAAATTTTGCGTGTAAGTAGCTGTTTTTTAAAGAAAAATTTGGTTTTATTAAGTTTTTTTGGTTCGATGCGTTACAAGTCATTTAAATAGATGTAAAATGCGCGTCGATTTTGCCGAATCATATGTCGGGCAATCAGCTTCCGGCGACTGTCGGCTCAACTAACTGACGGTTTTGTCATAAACATTTAGGAGTTACATAACATCATGAGTAGCATTGAAGAACGCGTAAAAAAGATCGTTGCTGAGCAATTAGGCGTTAAAGAAGACGAAGTGAAAAACGAAGCTTCTTTCGTAGAAGATCTGGGCGCAGATTCTTTGGATACCGTAGAGTTGGTAATGGCTCTCGAAGAAGAATTCGAAACTGAAATTCCTGATGAAGAAGCAGAAAAGATTACTACTGTTCAATTGGCTATTGATTACATCAATTCAAACTTGGCGTAATTTCCAAAGCTGATTACTTATCTTCTCGAAAAGCCGTATTATTGCGAAATAGTACGGCTTTTTCTTTTGCCGCAATTTGGTTTCAATAAATTATTTTGTGGTCAAGAATTTTCCCTGCATTGAGTGTTATTCTGGCTCAAGTGTCAAACTGAGGAGTTTCAAAACGTGTCACGCAGAAGAGTTGTCGTTACTGGTCTAGGTATGATCAGTTCACTGGGAAATACAGTTGCTGATACCTGGCATGGCATTGTAAATGGTAAGAGCGGTGTTTCTACCATTTCTAGTTTTGATGCTTCTGCATTCACAACTCAATTCAGTGCTTCAGTTAAAGATCTCGTTGTCGATGATTATTTTCCCGGCAAAGAAGCGCGCAAAATGGACGCGTTTATTCAGTACGGTATGGTTGCGGGTATTCAAGCTATTCGTGATTCGGGTCTTGAAGTCACCGAAGCTAATGCCGACCGTATAGGTGTTTCTATTGGTTCCGGGATTGGTGGTATTGGCACCATTACCGAGGGCGCAATTACCCTTAACGAAAAAGGCCCGCGTCGCATATCACCATTTTTTGTTCCCAGCGCAATTATTAACATGATTTCGGGAAATCTCTCGATCATGCATAACCTGCGCGGCCCTAATATCGCTATCACCACCGCTTGCACCACCGGTACTCACAGTATTGGTTTTGGTGCCCGTATGATTCAATACGGTGATGCCGATGTGATGGTGGTTGGTGGTGCAGAGATGGCGACTACGCCACTTGGTTTGGGCGGTTTCGCTGCTGCGCGCGCGCTTTCTACCCGCAACGATAATCCGCAAGCGGCAAGTCGCCCATGGGACAAAGACCGCGACGGTTTTGTTTTGGGCGATGGGGCGGGTGTATTAGTTCTAGAAGAATATGAACACGCGAAGGCTCGTGGTGCGCGCATTTATGCTGAGCTTGTTGGCTTTGGTATGAGTGGTGATGCTTACCACATGACTTCCCCACCAGAAAACGGCTCTGGTGCAGCGGCATCTATGTTGAATGCAATTCGCGACGCGCAAATCGATGTGTCTGGCATTCACTACGTAAACGCTCACGGTACTTCAACGCCCGCTGGTGATAAAGCGGAGTGTCAGGCAGTTAAGTCGGTGTGGGGTTCATCTGCGAATAATGTTGCCGTGAGTTCGACTAAATCTATGATTGGCCATTTGCTTGGGGCTGCCGGTGCGGTCGAAGCAATTTTTAGTGTGTTGGCAATTCGCGATCAGGTTGCGCCGCCCACTATTAATTTGGACAATCCAGAAGACGGTTGCGATATCAATCTTGTGCCGCATACCGCACAAGAGCGAAAAATCGATGCAGTGCTTTCCAACTCATTTGGCTTTGGTGGAACTAACGGTTCAATTATTTTTAGAAAAATTTAATTATTTTTCTTTGAGTCAAAAACCAAAAACGCCGAACCACAGTTCGGCGTTTTTGTATTAATAATATCAAGAGTGAATTATGCAGCACACACTTCCTGTCATCGCTGTCAATGGAGTTATTGACGCCCAAGTGTCTCCACTTGATCGTGGATTCGCTTATGGCGATGGTGTGTTTGAAACCTGTAAATTACAGAATGCAAAAATTCCTTTGTGGGATCTGCACAAAGATCGCTTAATCAAAAGTTGTGAAAAATTATTTATTCCTATCGCAATTGATGTGCTGGAAACCCAATTAGCAGAATTAATTTCAGGACTTTCGATAGCAGATACGCAAAATGCTGTTGTAAAAATTACTGTGACACGCGGCCAGGGTGGTAGGGGCTACAGTGTGCCAACTCTCGTAACGCCAACAATCGTTATAGGTATTTTTCCGGCAGTCAATTATCCGCCACATTATTTTTCTGACGGAATTACTGTCAGGTATTGTAAGCAGCGTTTAAGTGTTAACCCCGGCTTGGCAGGTTTAAAACATCTTAATCGCCTTGAACAAATATTGGCTCGCGCTGAATGGAATGATGGATCCATTGCAGAAGGTATTATGTTTGATACGAGGGAGCGTTTAATTGAAGGCGTGTTTAGCAATATATTTTTGATAAAAAATGGCGAGATATTTACTCCCGACTTGTCAGAAGCGGGTGTGTCAGGGGTAATGCGACGTTTTATCATTGAAACTATAGCGCCTAAGGCAGGTCTTAATATCCAGGTGAAATCGCTTTATGTTGATGACTTGCTTAATGCGGATGCGATTTTTCTGTGCAATAGTCTTTACGGGGTTTGGCCTGTCGCAAATTTAATCGATGAAAAAGTCTTGAGTTTCCCAATTCATAAAATAACTTGCAGCTTACAAGATTTAATAACCGAAGCCTTGGCCTCGTAATACCACAGCCCCATCAATGCCAGGATTAATTGTTCGAATTAAATGAAATTAACATTATCCACAACTAAAGGCCGTGTCCTTTCCGGATTTCTGGCTGTTATTTTATTGGTCGCTATTGCGGTTGGCTTCCTGTGGTTTAGTTTTCAGCAGTGGCTGCAATCACCATTGAACGTACCGCATAGCGGTTTCCATTATGATCTGGATTCCGGTAAATCCTTAAGCCATTTGTCCAATGATCTTGCCAAGCAAAAGGTATTAACCCATGCGCGCTGGCTCAATTGGTATGCACGTTATTATCAAAAGGAAAAAATACATCCGGGCGAATATTTATTGGAAGAAGGAATCACTCCTTTAGGCCTGCTGGAAAAGTTGAATAAAGGTGACATAGTTCTGCACCAGGTCACGTTTTTGGAAGGATGGAATTTCAAGCAAGTGATGGCGGCGCTTAATCAGGAGCCCAATCTTAAGCATCTACTTTCGGATAAATCTGATACCGAGCGTTTGCAGATTTTAAATTTACCCATCAGTCATCCGGAGGGTTGGTTTTTTCCAGACACTTATCGTTTTTCACGCGGCACCACTGATGTTGAAATATTAACGCAAGCCTACAGTGCCATGCGCAAAACCTTAAATGAGCTCTGGGCAAACAAGGCTGAAAATTTGCCTTACGGCTCGGATTATCAAGCGCTGATCATGGCGTCGATTATTGAAAAGGAAACCGGCAGCGCAAGTGAACGTAATCAAATTGCAGGTGTTTTTGTGCGCCGTTTACAGCTAGGTATGAAGTTACAGACTGACCCCACGGTAATTTATGGAATGGGCGAGGCATACAGCGGAAAAATCGGGCGTGATCATCTGACAACACCAACTTTGTATAATACTTATGTTATCCAGGGTTTACCGCCAACACCCATCGCCATTCCCGGTAAGGCATCGCTTTACGCCGCCCTGCACCCTGATGCAAGTAAGGCGCTTTATTTTGTTGCAAAGGGTGATGGCACCAGCGTGTTTTCGGATACTCTGAGCGAACACCAACGTGCGGTAGCGCGTTATCAACTGCAGCGCAGTTCTGACTACCGCTCAACGCCTAAATAGCACCTCATAGCAATGACAATCATGGGGTGCTTACACTACAATAACCCCTAATTTTCGTCACTTGTCCTTATTCTGGAATTTATAGCAGCATGACTGACCACATTGTTTCTCCCGACGCAAACGCATCCCCCGAAAACAAAAAACCGCTGCATTTTTTGCAACAAATTATTCGTAAAGATTTAGAGCAGGGCACACATCAATCTATCGCGACCCGTTTTCCTCCTGAGCCTAATGGCTATCTCCATATTGGCCATGCAAAATCTATTTGCCTGAACTTTGGTTTGGCAGAGGAATTTGGCGGTACTTGCAATCTTCGCTTCGACGACACTAATCCTGAAAAAGAAAACGAAGAATTTGTTAATTCCATTAAACAAGATGTTGAGTGGTTGGGTTTTAAGTGGAATGGCAATGTACGTTACACATCCGATTATTTTGACCAATTACATGCATGGGCGATTCATTTAATTGAACAAGGCTTGGCGTTTGTATGTGATTTAAATGCAGAGCAAATGCGGGAATATCGTGGCACTTTAATTGAGGCTGGAAAAAACAGTCCATTCCGTGACCGCTCTGTTGCCGAAAACCTGGCTTTGTTTGAAAAGATGCGTGCCGGTGAATTTGAAGAAGGCGCCTGTTCATTGCGTGCAAAAATTGATATGGCATCGCCCAATATTAATTTGCGTGATCCTATTCTTTATCGCATCAAGAAGGCCCATCACCACCAAACTGGTGACAAGTGGTGCATTTATCCTTCCTACGATTTTGCACACGGCCAAAGCGATGCAATTGAGGGCATTACGCATTCCATTTGCACCCTGGAGTTTGAAGATCACAAACCACTGTACGAATGGTTTATTCAAAATCTTCCTGTGCCTGCAGTTCCGCGTCAGTACGAATTTGCACGTTTGAATATCAATTATTCGGTAACAAGCAAGCGCAAATTAAAACAATTGGTTGATGAAAATCACGTTGATGGCTGGAACGATCCACGTATGCCAACGATTTCCGGTATGCGTCGTCGCGGTTATACTCCAGCAGCCTTGCGCGATTTCTGTGATCGTATTGGTGTTACTCGTTCAGATGGTATCGTGGATGTTGGTGTGCTTGAATTCTGCGTGCGCGATGATCTGGATAAAAATGCTCCGCGTGCAATGTGTGTATTGCGCCCGCTAAAAGTTACTTTGACTAACTATCCTGTTGATCAAGTTGAAACCTTAAGTGTTCATAATCACCCTAATCGTGATGATTTGGGTGATCGCGTAGTTCCATTTACACAAACTGTTTTTATTGAACAGGAAGATTTCCGCGAAGAAGCCAATAAAAAATATAAGCGTTTAGTGTTGGGTAAACGTGTACGCTTGCGCGGCGCTTATGTGATTGAAGCTGATGAAGCGGTTAAAGATGAGGCTGGAAATATCGTTGAAATACGTGCACGCATTATTGAAGGCACTTTGGGTAAAGATCCTGCTGATGGTGTAAAACCTAAAGGCGTAATTCATTGGGTTTCTGCCACGCAAAATGTTGATTGCGAAGTGCGAATTTTTGAGCGCTTATTTACTGACGAAGCACCAGATGCTGGCGGTAAAAATTTCCTGGATTCGATTAATCCTAACAACCTGGAGATTTTAACAGGTTGTAAGGCAGAGCTGAGTTTAGGTAAAGCTAAGTTAGATGATCGCTTTCAATTTGAACGCCAAGGTTATTTCTGTTTGGATAGTAAATATTCCAGCGCTGACAAAATCGTGTTTAACCGTACCATTGGTTTAAAAGACAGTTTTGCAAAAATTGATGATCAAGAATAATTTTATATTTCGCTATTTGTTACGGATTAAATAATGCTTCAGATATACAACACACTCACACGTCAAAAAGAAATTTTTAAACCCATGCAGCCGGGAAAAATTTCTATGTATGTCTGCGGCATCACCGTTTACGACTATTGCCATATAGGTCACGCTCGCGTATTGGTCGCGTTTGATGTAATTACGCGCTTTTTGCGTAGCCAAAGTTGGGACGTTAATTACGTTCGCAATATCACCGATATTGATGACAAAATTATCAATCGCGCCAAAGAAAATGGTGAGGAATATACTGACCTCACAAAACGCTTCATTGACTATATGCATGAAGATGAAGCTCGTTTAGGTATTGCCCGCCCGGACATTGAGCCGCGTGCGACCGGCTTTATAGACGGCATTATTGATATGAGCAAAACGCTTATTGATAAAGGCCATGCTTACGCCGCAACTAATGGCGATGTTTACTACCGTGTAACCAGCTTTAAAGATTACGGCAAACTTACCAATAAAAATGTGGATGAGTTGCTTGCGGGTGCACGTGTTGAAGTTGATGAAGTTAAAGAAGATCCGCGTGATTTTGTACTTTGGAAAGCGGCCAAAGAAGGCGATCCATCATGGCAATCACCTTGGGGTAATGGTCGCCCAGGCTGGCATATTGAATGTTCAGCAATGAGTAAAAAATGCTGCGGCGATACCTTTGATATCCACGGTGGAGGCCCTGATTTACCTTTCCCGCATCACGAAAATGAAATTGCACAAAGCGAAGCCGCCAACGGTTGCAAATATGTAAATTATTGGATGCACGCCGGCGCTGTGCGCGTCGATGGTGAAAAAATGTCGAAATCACTCGGCAATTTTTTCACGATACGCGATGTGCTGGAAAAATATCATCCAGAAGTTGTACGTTTTTTATTGGTAAGCAGCCATTACCGTAGCCCAATTAATTATGCAGAAGATAATTTAATTGAAGCGCGTGCGGGGCTGGAGCGTTTCTACGGTGCGTTGCGCAATTACACCAATATTGCTCCCCTGGCTTTTGCCGAGATGCAGGATAGTGTTTATTACAAAGCCTTTGTCGAGGCTATGAATGATGACTTCAATACTCGCGTGGCCTTGGCGGGCATGTATGATTTGGTGCGCGATTTAAATAATGCCAAAGACGAACCGGAAGTAGCAAAAAACTTGGCTGCTCAATTGAAAGCTTTTGGCTTGATCTTAGGTGTATTGCAAGAGAATCCAGAAGTGTTTTTACAAGCGGGTGGTAATGATGTTATCGCTGCTGAAAAAGTCGAACAATTAATTGCTGAGCGTATACAGGCGAAAGCCGACAAAAATTACGCCCGTGCAGATGAAATCCGTAAATATCTTCTTGAGCAAAAAGTAGTGCTTGAGGATTCCAAAACCGGTGGAACTCTTTGGCGTAGAGAATAACTTCATAAATAGGGATATAAAATGAAAAGCATGTTTGCGTTGTTGTGTGTGTTGGGGCTGGCTGGTTGTGCAACTGGGAAACAAAATCCAGCCAGCACTATCAATGATGATGAATTGCTGAGGAAAGGCACGGCGCTGGTTGCAAATGGATCTGCCCAACGGGCTATAAATGAATATTTCAATCCTATCATTGAACGCTGCAATACACAGAAAGCGAATTATAAGGGAAAGATTTATGCGGCGCGTAATCAGGTTGAAACCATTTTCTATCTTGGTTTAGCCGGTGCCGAAAATGTGGATGCGCAAGTCATTTCGGCAACATGCCCTGAAGCTCTTTTTATGAAAGCCTACTCCAGTTTTGATTTGGGGCAGTTGGAAAACGCAATTAGATTTTTAAATGAAGCCTTGGAGTGGTCGCCGCTTAATGCAAATTATTTGGCTGAACTTGGAAATATTTACCAAACCCAGCGCGATTGGAATACTGCCTTAGAAAAGTATTCACTTGCTGAAGACTACGCGTTAACTTATTCGCCAGAATCCATTAGAACGAGGGAGTTAGCGCGAGCCAAACGTGGAGTTGGATTTGTGCTGATTGAGTTGGGTAGATTGGATGAGGCGGAAAAGAAGTTTAAAGAATGTCTTGAGCTGGATAAGAATGATAAAAATGCATTGAATGAGCTTGAATACATCAAGCAACTTAAAAGCAAAGACAAAAAAGCCTCTTAAGAGGCTTTTTTATACGCGTTGCAAAATAATCTCTAAGACCAATTTGCTGCCGAAATAAGCCAGCATCAAAAACAAAAAGCCTGCCAGTGTCCAGCGAATTGCGGTGTTGCCGCGCCATCCCAATTTATATTTACCCAGCAATAAAAAGCCGTACACAATCCAGGCAGCGATTGAAAACACCGTTTTGTGTACCAAGTGTTGTGCAAAAATATTATCGAGAAAAATAAAACCGCTCAGTATGGATAGCGTAAGTAAAATTTGCCCGACCAAAACAAACTCAAATAATAAGGCTTCCATGGTTTGTAGCGGCGGCAAGTAACGCAAATATTGCAAGCCGGTTCTGCTTTTCAGATGACGATTTTGGTAGGAGAGGAGCATTGCTTGCAAAGTCGCAATCGTTAACAGGCTGTAGGCGATAATGGATAAAATAACGTGGCTGGCCAAGGTGTAATTGAGTTGCAAAATAGTGCTTTCGGTATGCGAGTACAAGGTTGTAACTATGGCCAGGGCAGAGCAAGGCAGTAAAAATATAAATAGATTATGCAGCGCTTTCTTCAAGCTACTTAAAAGCACTATGGCATTGATCACCCAAAAAATTTGGGAAGATACCGTGAAAAAACTTAGTTGAACTCCCTCAGGCTTTACGCTGATTCCATAAATTCCAATGGCATGTATCGCCAGGGTCAATCCAATTCCGGCAAGAAATTTCGTCAGGTGTAAATCTTTCTGTTGGATCAATTGACGCGCCAGATAGATACCTAAAGCGGCATAAAGAACTGCGGCGGTAATGTTAGCTATGACAAACAGCATAAACAGGCTCAATAAGAATGTAGCTATAGATTTATAGTGATGTTAAGAACGCGGCGCAATGATAAACAATCTCAATAGCGAGTTTGTCATAAGGGAAGCCTAATTGCCATGGCTGCCGATAATTCAGCAAGAATTGTCCATCAAACTCGCCTATAAACATGGGTTTAAGGTTATAATCGCGGCCATTTTTCGGCGGCTAGCCCGCTAATTAAGCCCACATTGAAGATCGAGACTAGCTATGTTTGAGAATCTAACGGATCGCTTATCCCACACATTCCGCAGTATTACCGGCAAAGCCCGCCTGAGCGAAGATAATATTAAAGATGCCTTGCGCGATGTACGTAAAGCCTTGCTTGAGGCAGATGTTGCGTTACCGGTAGTTAAATCTTTTATAGACACAGTTCGCAGCCGTGCATTGGGTGCGCAAATTAGCAAGGCGCTTAATCCCGGTCAGCAATTTCTCAAAATTGTTGAGAATGAACTTATCGCTACCATGGGCCAAGCAAATGAGCGCTTGAATCTTGCCCAGCAACCTCCAGCAATTGTGTTGATGGCCGGTCTACAAGGTGCGGGTAAAACCACATCTGTTGCTAAATTAGCCAAGTTTTTGAAAGAGCGTGAAAAGAAAAAAGTTTTAGTGGTGAGTGCGGATGTTTATCGTCCAGCCGCGATCAAGCAATTGGAAACCTTGGCGGGCGAAGTAGAAGTCGATTTCTTCCCTTCCAATATTGAACAAAAACCGGTGGATATTGCACGAGCCGCTATTGATCACGCCAAGCGTCAATTCTTCGATGTGCTGTTAGTGGACACCGCTGGCCGTTTGCATGTCGATGAAGAATTGATGACCGAAATTAAAGATTTGCATGCGGCGATCAATCCCATTGAAACCTTGTTCGTGATCGACGCCATGATTGGTCAGGACGCAGTGAATACTGCCAAAGCGTTTAACGATGCCTTGCCATTGACCGGTGTAATTCTTACGAAGGCAGACGGTGATGCGCGCGGTGGTGCTGCGCTTTCTGTTCGCCATATTACTGGCAAGCCAATTAAATTTTTAGGTATGGGCGAAAAGGTTGATGCACTTGAGCCTTTCCATCCCGAGCGTGTTGCTTCGCGTATTCTTGGTATGGGCGATGTTATGTCGCTGATTGAGCAAGCTGAACGTTCAATCGACAAAGAAAAAGCAGACAAGTTAATTAAGAAAGTAACTAAAGGCCAAAAATTTGATTTGGAAGATTTGCGCGATCAATTGCAGCAAATGCAAAACATGGGCGGCCTAACATCTATGTTGGATAAGTTACCCGGTATGGGAAATGTTGCACAGCTTGCTCAAAGTTCCAACATGAATAAACAATTTAAAACCATGGAAGCTATCATCAGTTCCATGACGCCGGAAGAGCGCCGCAATCCTGATGACTTAAGTGGTTCACGCAAACGCCGTATTACTTTAGGTTCTGGAACACAAATCCAGGATTTGAATCGCTTGTTAAAACAACACAAACAAATGGCGAAGATGATGGGCAAAATGAAAGGTGGTGGCATGGCCAAAATGATGCGTGGCATTGGCGGTGCAATGGGTGGTTTGGGGGGAGCAGGTGGCTTGCCCGGATTACCACCAAAGCGATAAGTTCAAGATTAAAAAAAGGCGCAGAAAATGCGCCTTTTTTATTTTATACAGTGTGAATTATTCGCCTTGCAAGGTAATTACAATGGAGCGGCTGCCGCCATGATTACGATGCTCACACAAATAAATTCCCTGCCAAATGCCCATGTTCAATCTGCCTTTGGTAACGGGAATATTTACGTTGGAACCCAAAATACTCGCCTTTAAATGTGCGGGCAGGTCATCGCTACCTTCATCCATATGTTTGTAATAGGGTTCGTCTTCAGGAACTGCGCGATTAAAAAAACTTTCAAAATCTTGCCGAACTGTTGGGTCTGCATTTTCGTTAATACTTAAAGATGCCGATGTGTGTTTGATAAAAACATTTAGCAATCCAATATTGATACTTCTCAGCTCTGGAATCTGTGCAAGGATTTCATCGGTTACCAAATGAAATCCGCGGTTGCGCGGCTTTAATTGAATTTCTTTTTGATGCCACATAGAAAATCCTTAGTTGTTTGTTTTTTTCACATCTGCCTCGCAGGCACCCGCGCGATATTCAATAACTTTTGCATCCGCACAAGCTGAGCATCCGTTGCCATAAGTTTTTTCTTCAGTTGAGGGGCAGGGTGCTGTTATGCAGCGCACTCCAGTGTCGCGAGTGGCGCATACCGGAAGATATTCCCGAGTACACATTTGCACGCGCTCTTCCGGGCATTTAGTAGCTTCCGGATTTGTTGTCGGCTTGCTAGTTGGTGCGGAGGTGCAAGATACGATTGTTAGTAAGAAGCTAGTCACCACCATTTTTCGCAACATATTAATGACCTCAGCTGAACCTAATGGATTATCGCGCTGGATTTAATTTTTTGCAGTTAATGCTGAACCTTCAAACTTCACTCCATTCCAACCGTGGCGAATAAAGTTACGGATGTTTTGATGATCTGTTGCATCCGGGTGCTGTAAAACATCAACGCGGTAATAATCACCAAAGCAATGTAAGGTTTGCTCAACGGATAAGTTGTGTAATTTTGCAAGCGATAAAAGCTTGCATGAGCCAGAATTTTGTCCTGCAGCATTTTCAAGATCGCCATTGCGAAAAGCGGTCGGTGTGAAGTCATAATTTGCATCGACAGTTGCGATAGTATCCGCAAAACTAATTTGCTCGGGGGCTGTCTTTAGTTGAGTTAAAAAGTCGTCAAGTTGCATGGTGTTATCCTGATAAAAGTCAGGCATTATTTTACGGCCTGCGTTTAAAAGCATCTAGCGTTTAATACCGGTTACAGCGGATGTTTTTACAAATTAATCAACAATATCAAGTAGCTATTCGCTTTTATGTAGACTATGTTATTACTACAGCCCACGGATTCAGGTTCATAAAGTGACAATCAAAAAGCGCCCCATTTATATTCCCTTTGCCGGACCAGCGTTACTTGAGGCGCCGTTGTTAAATAAAGGAAGCGCATTCAGCGAACGAGAGCGCCAACAATTTAATTTGGAAGGTTTGCTGCCTTATCGCATTGAATCCATTGACGAGCAAAAAACTCGCGCCTATCACCAGTTGAATGCATTTCAATCAGATATCGATAAACACATATACCTTCGCAATATCCAGGACACTAACGAAACGCTTTATTTTCGCCTCTTGACTGAGCACCTGGAAGAAGTAATGCCCCTTATTTATACACCTACCGTGGGGCAGGCGTGCCAACAGTTTTCAAAAATTTATCGCCGCAAACGTGGATTATTTATTTCCTACCCCGACCGCGACCGCATGGATGACATGCTGCAAAACGCTACCAAACAAAATGTGAAAGTCATCGTAGTCACCGACGGTGAGCGTATTTTAGGTTTGGGCGACCAGGGTATTGGCGGTATGGGAATTCCTATTGGCAAGCTCGCGCTCTATACCGCCTGTGGTGGAATCAGTCCCGCTTATGTGTTGCCCGTTACGCTTGATGTTGGTTGTAACAATCCCGCAGTGATTGATGACCCTATGTACATGGGTTGGAAAAATCAGCGCATTACGGGCGACGATTATTATGCGTTTGTTGATGAGTTCATCCAGGCGGTAAAAATGCGCTGGCCCAAGGCATTGCTACAATTCGAGGATTTTGCTGGCGACCATGCCACCCCCTTGTTGAATCGCTACAGGCACGAACTCTGCTGTTTTAATGACGATATTCAGGGGACTGCAGCCGTTGCCATAGGCACGCTTTTGGCTGCCTGTTTTGCCAAAGGGGAGCGCCTGCGCGATCAACGTATCGCTTTTGCCGGGGCAGGCTCTGCCGGATGCGGGATTGCTGAACAGCTGGTCAGGCAGATGATGATTGAAGGTTTAACGGAACAGGAAGCTCACGATCAGATTTTCCTGGTTAGTAAAGATGGGTTGCTGCAAACCAGCTCCAAAGGTTTATTTGATTTCCAAAAACACCTTTGCGTTCCGGATGCGGTTGTTAATCGATGGACGCTCACCCATGAACGCAATGAGGGTGTAGTTAACTTGCTTGACGTGGTGGTGAATGCGAAACCGACAGTTCTCATAGGTGTATCTGGTCAGCCCAATCTGTTTACCAAAAGGATTGTGGAGACTATGCAGTCTTATTGCGAGCGCCCCATTATTTTTCCTTTATCCAACCCGACATCCCAAGCCGAAGCTCAACCCGTAGATTTATTGCGCTGGACAGCAGGTAAGGCGTTAATCGCAACTGGCAGCCCTTTTGCAGCAGTAGATATGGGCAGTCGTCACTTTGAAATTGCCCAGTGCAACAACAGCTACATTTTCCCGGGGTTGGGTCTGGGTGTGATATCGGCGAAAGCCAAACGTATTACCGACAATATGATGACTGCCGCAAGCCAGGCTTTGGCCGATGCATCACCAGCGCTGAGTAGCCCGGGCGCTGCTTTATTGCCGCCGCTTAACGAAATTCGGGCGCTTAGCCAAACCATTGCGTTGGCCGTATTCAAGCAGGCGGTTGCTGATGGTGTGGCCATGCCGATTCCAGAAGACATTATGCGGGAAAAGATCGCCGCCGAATTTTGGCAGCCAGAATACCGTGAATATAGACGCACCTCATTTTAGGCGGCTATCTACTGAATTATTTTTAGCTTTAACAGGATTGCAAATGTCATTAGTTGAAGACGCACCCATAAGTTTAACGGGAGCTGAAACCATAGGAGATATGGCGGGCGACGCGGGTGCACGGAGATTTATCGCTGCATTATTGATGTCGCCAGATTGCCCGGCTTATAGCATGAATCCAGACCAGCTTGACGGTTACTTACGTGCCGTTGCTGCCGAGCCTAAACCCACAGATATCAAAGACTGGATGCCGCTTGTATTTGGTGGCGAACTGCCCGGTTTTATTAGTGGTTACCCTATAGATATGATTACTAATGCACTGATAAGCCTCTATAATTCTCATAGAGCTCAGGTGTTAAACAACCAATGCACCTTATCTTTTCCCTACGAGTATGCAGAAGATAGGGCGTCTCGTATCCAGGCCGAACAATGGGCCAGGGGATTCATGCAGGGGTACATATTTTGGCAGGATATTTGGAGCCAATATTTAGATGAAAACCAGACGGGTTCCAATCTAGCTGTTATACTGCCAATATCGACAAATGATGAAATAGACGACATTCTCGCTACGATAAGTGCAGTTGCCGATGCGAACTATGCCCTGCAAACGGGTGTCACAATCCCTGATTTGACACAAATGTTTAACCGGTTACCGCAAAAAGTAATTGAATATGGTCGAATTGCCCATATTATCCGTAGTAATAGCTATGCTGAAGCTTGTGAGAGAGCAACACCGTAGCCTTAGTCGTCCACAGAATCAGGTGTTGATAACACGTTTTATGCAATACAAGTACTTTCAACCGTTACCTTATCGAGATGTTTAAAAAGGACTGCATGATGGATTTTTCTTCTGCGCAAAAATATCTATTAAGTAAAAACCAGGCGGTACAGACATTTCCGCAAGACCCCAATGTTGGTGTGTACAAGGTCTGCCACAAAATGTTTGCCACCCTGACTTCAGGCGTTGCTTTTGCACGCATTAATTTGAAATGTGACCCGGACTTGGCGCTGGAGTTACGTGCTCAATATGATGCGGTTCAGCCTGGTTATCAAATGAACAAAAAGCATTGGAACACCGTAATTTTCGACGGCAGTATTTCTGACGAAGAAATTTATGAAATGATTGACCATTCTTACAATCTGATTGTGAGTAATTTGTTAGATCACGAGCGTGAACGTTTGTTGAAAAATGGCTGATCTTCCGCAAGATGACACTGTTTTAAATCAACAATCGGTGGATTTTGGCACTCGTCTAAAATATATCCGCGAGTACAATGGGTTATCCCAAAGGGAATTGGCAAAGCGGGCAGGAGTTCCGCACAGCAGCATTTCAATGATTGAGCAAGGTGTTAACAGCCCGTCAATCAACTCCCTCGCCAAAATTCTTGGCGGCATCCCTATGAGCGTTGCACAGTTTTTTAGCTGTGACTTATCTTTGTTAAGCCAACAAATTTTTCGCGCTGAGGATTTGCGCGCAAAGCAGCGCACGGTTTCAAGTTCTATCAACTCCCAGAACATTCCACTTCAAAACGCTAGTACGCAAACCCGTTTTGAGCGACTTGCTTACGCCGTAAATTCAGATACAGGTGAAGTACCCCAATATTCCGCACAGGCAGTCAGCGGCTATATTCTGAGTGGTAGCATCGAGTTAACCCTCAACACCGAAGTCGTTATTTTGGCAAGCGGCGATGCTTTTTCCCTCGGCGCTATGCAACCATTTCGTTTTCGCAATATATCAACTACAGAAGAATGCTTGATTTTGACCTGCACCCTGTAAAAAGCGTGTCGCCTCTAACAACATTTGTTTGCCATAAAACCAACCATTTATCCCTCGCAATTCCACTTTTGGTGCATGCTTTTCACCTATGTGCATTTGCCTGCTACACTAAATCCAGCTTCAGCATTTTTATATCAACCTCTAAGAGAAGATGCTTATGTTTCAAGGAAAAGCGCTATCCCTCACCAAACACTCCGATGGCATCGCCGAATTAATTTTTGATTTACAAGGCGAATCGGTTAATAAATTTAATTTGTTGGCCGTCTCTGAACTCGATCAAATCCTGACTCTGCTTGAGCAAGCTAAAGACATTAAAGGCTTGTTGGTTACCAGTGCGAAAGATGTATTCATAGTCGGCGCAGACATCATGGAGTTCGGCGCTGTTTTCGCTGCAGGCCCTGAGCAAATTATTGGGCACCTCGCTAACAACAACCGCAACAATTGCCGACTTGAAGATTTACCATTCCCAACAGTGGTTGCCATTAACGGCATCGCATTGGGTGGCGGCTTGGAGTTTTGTTTGTCCTGCGATTATCGTATCGCCAGCACAGCAGCCAGTAAAATTGGTTTACCGGAAACCAAACTCGGCATTATTCCGGGGTGGGGCGGAACGGTTCGCTTACCTCGCGTTGCAGGTTTGGATACTGCTGTTGAATGGATTGCCGCTGGCAAAGAAAATACTGCTGAACAGGCGCTCACTGCGCGCGTAGTTGATGCAGTGGTAGAGCCCGCAAAATTACGCGATGCTGCATTGCACACCTTAAATCAAGCCATTGCGGGCAAGTTCGATTACAAAGCCCGCCGCGAACAGAAAAAAGGCCCGCTGAAGTTAAACTTTATTGAATCCATGATGGCTTTCGAAACTTCAAAAGCATTCGTGGGCGGACAAGCAGGGCGCAATTATCCCGCCCCAGTTTCTGCTATCAAGGCTATGCAAAAAGCTGCAGATAAAGGTCGCGATGAAGCGCTGCAAGCAGAAGCCGAAAATTTCGCAAAAATGGCGCAAACACCTGTTGCACAATCTCTCGTGGGCATTTTTGTTAATGAGCAATTGCTGACGAAAAAAGCCAAAAGCTGGGAGAAAAAGGCAGATAAGAAAATCGCTCGCGCTGCGGTATTAGGTGCGGGGATTATGGGGGGCGGCATCGCTTACCAATCTGCACTTAAAGGCACTGCAATTAAAATGAAAGATATAGCGCAAGCGGGTATTGATCTTGGTCTTTCAGAAGCCAATAAATTATTGAGCAAGCGCGTTGAACGCAAAAAAATGACTGCCGCTGAAATGGGGGATGTGCTCAATCGTATTGAACCCACTTTGGTTTACGATGGCTTTGATAAAGTTGATATTGTTGTTGAAGCTGTTGTTGAAAATCCAAAAGTAAAACAAAGTGTGTTGGCCGAAGCTGAAACAAAAGTGAGCGCAGATACTGTGCTTGCCTCTAATACGTCGACAATTTCTATCACCTATCTTGCAGAAGCTTTGCAGCGCCCCGAAAATTTTTGCGGCATGCATTTCTTTAACCCTGTGCACATGATGCCATTGGTAGAAGTTATTCGCGGTGCAAAAACATCTGATAACGCTGTCGCTCGTACAGTTGCTTACGCAAATGCCATGGGCAAAAAAGCAATTGTGGTGAAAGATTGCCCCGGCTTTTTGGTGAACCGTGTGTTGTTTCCCTATTTGGCTGGTTTTGCAATGTTGGTGCGCGATGGTGTTGATTATCAACGCATCGATAAATTAATGGAAACCTGGGGTTGGCCTATGGGCCCGGCTTATTTGTTGGATGTAGTGGGAATTGATACTGCTGTTCACGCTGAAAAGGTAATGGCCGATGGTTTTCCTGATCGCATGAAACGCGATTTTAAATCTTGTACAGATGTAATGTTTGCAGCGGGTCGTTTAGGGCAAAAAAATTCAAAAGGTTTTTACAATTACGAACTTGATAAAAAAGGCAAACCAGCAAAAGTTGCGAGCCCAGAAGCACTCGAACTATTGAAGCCGATTGTTGCTGCAACTCCATTAGAAATTAGCGATGACGATATCATCGCGCGCATGATGGTGCCCATGGCAACTGAGCTTGCTCGTTGCCTGGAAGAAGGTATTGTTGAGACGGCAGCTGAAGCTGATATGGCGTTGGTTTACGGAACAGGGTTTCCGCCGTTCAGAGGTGGCGTGTTCCGCTGGATTGATTTTATCGGCGCACAAACCTTTATCGATATGGCTGCAAAATTCAGTAGCCTAAGTGCGCTCTACGAACCACCTGCGAGCTTGAAAGCAAAAGCCGCTAACAACCAACGCTTTTACGGTTAGGAGAAAACAATAATGAGCTTACAACCACGTGATGCCGTAATCGTCGACTATGCCCGCAGTGCAATGGGTAAATCAAAAGCAGGTTGCTTCCGCAATGTTCGCGCTGATGATATTTCTGCCGCAATTATTAAAGGCTTATTGGCGCGCAATCCAAATGTTGATCCAGCCACTATCGACGATATGTTGTGGGGCTGCGTTATGCAGCGCGAAGAGCAGGCTTTCAATATCGCGCGTAATATTTTATTGCTCGCCGGTTTGCCACATACAATTCCTGCGCAAACCATTAACCGTTTATGCGGTTCGTCAATGGCTGCTTTGCACACGGCAACTGCAAATATTCGTGCAAATATTGGCGATGTTTATTTGATTGGCGGTGTTGAACATATGGGACATTTGCCCATGTACGAATCAGTTTCTATTAATCCATTGCTTGGTCTTTCTGTTGCAAAAGCAGCGGGCAACATGGGGATGACCGCCGAGTATCTCGCACTTTTGCATGGTATTAATCGCCAGCAAATGGATGAGTTCGGCGCACGCTCGCATCAACTCGCTGCTGCCGCTCGCGCTGAAGGTCGTTTCGCGCGCGAAATTATTGCAGTGGAAGGTCACAATGCGGATGGTTATTTAATTCAAGTTGAAGAAGATGAAACCATTCGCCCTGAAACAACAGTTGAAGCACTTTCAAAATTGCCGCCCGTGTTTAACCCGAAAGATGGTCAAGTTACTGCGGGTACCTCATCGCAATTAAGCGATGGTGCATCGGTAATGCTAGTGATGTCTGCAGAGCGCGCGCAATCGCTTGGTTTAAAACCTATCGCAAAAGTTGTTTCAACAGGCTTAGCGGGGGTTGATCCATCCATCATGGGTTACGGTCCTGTTCCTTCTACAGAAAAAGCATTGAAAGTTGCGGGCCTAACAATGGATGACATTGAAGTTGTAGAGCTCAACGAAGCTTTTGCTGCGCAAGCTTTGCCTGTATTAAAAGATTTGAAGCTGCTCGACAAATTGAATGACAAAGTAAACCTCAATGGTGGTGCAATTGCACTTGGGCACCCGTTTGGATGTTCAGGTACGCGCATCACTGGTTCGCTCTTGACTGTGATGCAACAAAAAAGTGCGACGCTAGGTGCATCGACAATGTGTATTGGTTTAGGGCAGGGGATTACGACAATTTTGGAACGTTTAAATTAAGTTTCGTTGCTTAAAAGTTATTTGAGTTAATCAGAAGCTGTCTTTAAAACAGCATCTGTTTTAAACAGGGGGGCGTCATCCTCGTAGAGGATCCAGTGACTTAAAAATTTTTAAGTCACTGGATCCTCTACGAGGATGACGACTCCCAATAAAATACAGTAAAGCGTTAGATATCTCTGCATGTTTTTTTCTCTCTAAATTATCTCGCCGTAACGAAACAGAATTTATAGAAGGAATTGCTTTCATGCCTACACCTATCGACCAATATCTCAATATCCTCGCCAAAAAAGATGGCTCAGATTTATACCTGAGCACAGGTGCTCCTCCTTGCGCAAAATTCCAGGGCACCTTAAAGCCTTTATCGCAAGACGTATACAAAGCAGGTGAAATTGAAGCCATTGCCAATGAAATTATGGATGAAGAACAGCGCGAGATTTTTAAGCACGAGCTGGAAATGAACCTGGCGATTTCAATTCACGGGGTTGGTAGATTTCGCATCAACATTTTCAAGCAACGTAACGAAACATCGATTGTTGCTCGTAATATTAAAACCGATATTCCACAGTTCGATAGTCTTGGCTTACCTGAAGTTTTGAAAGATGTGGTTATGAGTAAGCGTGGCTTGGTGCTTTTTGTTGGTGGGACGGGCTCAGGTAAATCCACTTCTTTGGCAGCACTAATTGATCACCGCAACAGTTCAAGCGGCGGGCACATAATTACCATTGAAGATCCTGTTGAGTTTGTTCATAAACATAAGAAAAGCGTGATCAACCAGCGTGAAGTTGGTGTGGATACACGCAGCTATAAAGCGGCACTGAAAAATACATTACGCCAAGCGCCTGATGTTATTTTGATTGGGGAAGTTCGCGACCGCGAAACTATGGAGCATGCACTGGAGTTTGCTGAAACGGGCCACCTGGCAATATCAACGCTTCATGCCAATAATGCGAACCAGGCATTAGAGCGCATTGTCAATATGTTTCCCGAGGAACGCCGCCCTCAATTGCTCATGGGGTTGTCACAAAATTTGCGCGCTTTTGTGTCACAACGTTTATTGCCAACTGTTGATGGAAAACGCTGCGCCGCTATTGAAATTTTGTTGGGGTCAAAAACGATTCAAGAGTTGATTTTGAAAGGCCGCTTTACCGAAATAAAAGAAATTATGGAAAAGTCTGAAAATTTGGGAATGCAAACCTTCGATGGCGCACTTTTCAAGCTTTATATGGCCGGTAAAATCAGCCTGGATGATGCGATTACTAATGCGGATTCACCCAATAATTTACGCCTGCGCATTAAATTGGCTGGCGATTCTACGGTCGCACCCACACCTGAAGCCGTGAAAGCCGCGAGTGCACCCGCCAGTTTTGCCGAGTTGAGCCTCGAAAAAATAGATGACGACGAAAACACGTAGCTAAAAGCGATTTGAACACAGGCAATGATCTTCTGATAGAATGCCGCCTCCTTTGTGTCTGGAGTGGTTATGTCGTCCTCTTTTTACGAAATTCTTGAGCTGTCATCTGGCGAAATTGTATTAAAGCGCAGTGGCGATGAAAGCTCAGTTGAGCCTTTGGTAACGCTCAAATTTTCAGCAGAATCTATAGCATTTTTAGGTGCAGCACGCTTTGAAGTTGCCAAGGCAATGATTGAGGCAGGGATGGAAGCCGCGAGTGAATTAGCGGAACAAAGTCATGACGACATAACGGCCGATTTAAACGATATAGAACACCATATTTTGCATTAACAGCTGCGTATTTTTAAACATCCCTGTTTATTTTTGGACGATGAATGATTGAAATTCACCGGCCTGTTTAATCAGCATTCACAATGGCTGAATAAATTTCCTCATAACGCTCCGCACTTTTCTCCCACGAAAAATCCTGGCTCATGGCATTTTGCTGCAATTTTTTCCATATCTCAGGTTGCTGATAGCATGCAAGTGCGCGTTTGATTGCCAAATGTAATTCTTCCGGCGTTGCCAAATGAAATACAAAGCCGTTGCCGTCGCTACCAATATCATCTAATGGTTTTTCGATCACCGTATCACGCAATCCGCCGACTGCATTTACAATAGGCAGTGTTCCGTAACGTAAACTGTACATTTGATTTAAACCGCAAGGTTCAAACATAGAAGGCATTAAAAAAATATCGGCGCTCGCTTCAATTTGATGCGCGAAATCTTCGTTGTAGCCCAGGGTTACAGATACTTTATGCGGGTGTTGCTGCGCAATATTTTTTAACGCTTGTTCGTAGCTGGCGAAACCACTACCCAAAATTACAAGTTGGCAATCTTGTGCCAGCAGCTGATTCATTTGATTCAAAATTAAATCAATGCCTTTTTGCTCTACAAGGCGTCCGATGAATCCGATCATTGGCACAGTCTTATCCACCGGCAAACCCAATTGCGCTTGCAAGCTTGTTTTATTTTTATGCTTTTGGCTAAGTGTACGACGATTATAATTGTGGGCAATGAGTTTATCGGAACCGGGGTTCCATTCATCCATATCAATTCCGTTTAACACGCCGGATAAATCGTCAGCACGTGCACGCAAAACACCATCCAAACCACAACCGAATTCCGGCGTTTGAATTTCGTTAGCATAACTTTGACTTACGGTTGTAATGGCATCTGCAAACGCGAGCCCGCCTTTAATAAATGACATTTGCCCGTAAAACTCAAGCTTTTCATGGTGCCAATAATCACTTGGCAATCCCAACTCAGAGAAAACTTGATAAGAAAATAAACCCCGATAT
This sequence comes from Cellvibrio zantedeschiae, assembly GCF_014652535.1. NCBI lineage: Bacteria > Pseudomonadati > Pseudomonadota > Gammaproteobacteria > Cellvibrionales > Cellvibrionaceae > Cellvibrio > Cellvibrio zantedeschiae. Next base: position 1,604,799 of record NZ_BMYZ01000001.1, read on the forward strand.
GCCATATTATGAATGGTAAACACTGAAGCGGGTTTTTGTTCATACTGCGCGAGTAATGCGGGAATTAAACCGGTTTGCCAGTCGTTGCAATGCACAATATCAGGCTGCCATTCCAGATTGGCCTGGTTTAATGCAATAGCTTCTGCTGCTTTTGCGAACACAAAAAAACGCCAGTGATTATCGCTCCAATCGCTGCCATCGGGGCCGCAATAGGGGTTTCCTTCGCGCTCAGAAAATTGTGGGATATCGACTAATATGACCGCCACGCGCGAGCCAGGCAAACGGGTTTGTTGCAGAAAAATAGTTTGGCCAGAAATGTTCAGTTCTGCGACTTTTTTAACTCCAGCCTCCTTGGCTTTTTCCATCACGCTTGCATAGGCAGGTAACAAAATTTTTATATCGTGCCCGCGTTTTAAAAGTGCGCGCGGCAAGCTCGATGCTACATCTGCCAAGCCGCCGGTTTTAATTAATGGATGCGCTTCACTGGTTGCGAATAATATCTTGTGCATAGCAAATCCTTTTAGTGATCACACTTCAACAAAATTGCACCCAATGGTGGCAAGGTAAGTTGAATTGATTGCGCGTGTCCCATCCAGCTAATGTGTTCGGTAGGTATTTCATTGGCATTGCCTTTATTGCTGCCAGCGTAATATTCAGAATCAGAATTGAAAATTTCGTGATACTTGCCTGCGACCGGAACACCAAGACGATAATTCTCGCGCAGCGTTGGTGTGAAATTTAAAATGACCAACGTAAAACCTGTGCTGCCTTTGCGCAAATAACTCACAACGGATTGCGTTGAGTCATGGCAATCTACCCATTCAAAACCGTCATGTTGAAAGCTCCGCTCATAAAGCGATGGTAGCGTTGTATAAAGTTTATTTAAATCTTTTACCAATGTTTGCAAGCCGGAATGATAGGGGCCTTCGCCGAGCAAATGCCAGTCCAACGAACGGCCGTGAGCCCATTCACTCCACTGGCCAAACTCGCAACCCATAAATAATAATTTCGAACCCGGATAGGTATAAAGATAGGTGTAAAGCAAACGCAAATTCGCAAATTTTTGCCAATCGTCACCGGGCATTTTCCGAATCATACTGCCTTTACCGTGCACGACTTCATCGTGGGAGAAAGGCAGTTGGAAATTTTCGGTGAAGGCGTACATCATCCCAAAGGTTAACTGATTGTGATGATACTGACGGAAGATGGGATCTTTGCTGATGTATTCGAGGGTGTCGTGCATCCAGCCCATGTTCCACTTCATAGAGAATCCCAAACCACCCACATAAGTCGGGCGAGTTACTTGCGGCCATGCGGTGGATTCTTCAGCCACCACTATGGCGCCGGGGCATTGGCCGTGGCAGAGCACATTGAGCTGGCTGAGAAAAGCCATGGCTTCGAGGTTTTCATTGCCACCGTAAATATTGGGAATCCACTCACCATGATTACGCGAGTAATCAAGATGCAACATGGAGGCAACCGCATCCACACGCAAACCATCTATGTGAAATTCTTTTAACCAAAAAAGCGCATTCGCTAACAAAAAGTTGCGCACTTCATTGCGGCTGTAGTTGTAAATCAAAGTGCCCCAATCGCGATGCTCGCCCAAACGAGGATCTTCATGTTCATAAAGCGCGGTGCCATCAAAGCGGGCGAGGGCGTGGGCGTCTTTTGGAAAATGCGCTGGCACCCAATCCAACATTACGCCTATGCCATGTTGGTGAAGGTGATTTACAAAATAGCGAAACTCATCGGGCGTACCAAAGCGACTGGTCGGCGCATAGTAGCCAGTTGTTTGGTAACCCCATGAATCATCCAGCGGATGCTCGGTTACTGGCAGGATTTCGATATGAGTGAAGCCCATGTACTTAACGTAATCGGCCAGCTGGTGGGCCAGGTCACGATAATTGAGAAAGCTATTGCCTTCACCGCGGCGCCAGGAGCCTAAGTGGACCTCATAGATAGAAATAGGCGAGCGCTGCCAATCCCAATTGGTCCGTTGATTCATCCAGGATTGGTCGCTCCACTGGAATTCGCTAGGCGCGGCCACTATGGATGAAGTTTTGGGTCGTTGCTCAAAAGCCTGGCCGTAAGGGTCGGCTTTTAGAAAGGTTTGGTGCGTATGGCGGTTGCGGATTTCGTATTTGTAATTGGTACCCGGTTTTACGCCAGGAATAAATACTTCCCACAAGCCACTTCCGCCACGCACTCTCATGGGGTGATGGCGACCATCCCAATCGTTGAAATCGCCCACAATGCTAATGCGTTCAGCGCCCGGTGCCCATGTTGCGAACAAAACACCCTCGATACCATCTACTGTTTTGGGATGGGCGCCTAATACTTCATAGATTCCCCAATGCTGTCCCTCGCCAAACAAATGCATATCCAGCTCGCCCAATTGTGGTGCAAAACTGTAAGGGTCATATTCTATGTGCACTTGATTATGTCGATCAGTCCATTGGACTTGATAATGTACAGGTACATCTTTAGCCAAACCGTACCATTCAAAAAAATCTGTGCCTTCAATACGCTCTATAGAAATAGGTCCGGTGTTCAACTGCAAACTAACTGCGCTTGCGCCCGGAATAAAAATGCGAACGAGGGTATCGGCAAGGGCGGTGGGAACGCTTAAATGATGCCTTCCCAGCACCTCAAAAGGATCGTGGTGAGCGGCGTTGATGATACGCAGTAATTCATTGGGCAAACGTTGTGCTGGCTTGGCACTGAGCATGGAAAGTGTCCTGTTTCAAAGCGAAATTTACGGTCAAAAAATGACTAAATTTCAGGTTTTTATCTATGCCGATAAGAATGGCGTTTAAGTTTATAGACGCAAGCAATTTATTTAGATTAACTCAGTCTGTCTTAAATACTCTTACACGAAAGCGTCACAGGTTAAGGATAAAGTGAGGCAGCGTTATGACACAACGTAGAGTAAAAAATAATTTCACACAAACGAAATATTTGCAGATTCAATGCCACTATTGAGTCTACACTTGTATTGCCTTATTGAGGCAAACTAATTCTCGCCGAGAGTTAAGTTTATAAACGGATTTTTTCTCTTGGCATTGATATTGCTCAATGTAACAAAAGAGAAATCAATTTATTGTCAAATACCCAACTTTTGAAATAAGAAGAAAGGAGTTTTAATGAGCACTAACCAGACCTCTGGTCGTTTCGTCAGCCGCCTAACGCAAAAAACTTTAGCTGTTATTCTTGCCGGAGGCCGTGGCTCGCGCCTTCATCAATTGACTAACTGGCGTGCAAAACCAGCTGTGCATTTTGGCGGAAAATTTCGCATTATCGATTTCCCTTTATCCAATTGTGTTAACTCGGGCATTCGCCGCATTAGAGTCTTAACGCAATATAAATCCCACTCATTAGATCGACACATCCAGCGCGGCTGGGGCTTCCTTGGTGGTGAATTAGGCGAGTTCGTGGAGCTGCTGCCTGCACAACAACGTTTAGATGAATCATGGTATGTAGGCACTGCTGATGCGGTCTTGCAGAACCTCGATATTATTCGTCGCCACAATCCAGAATATGTTTTGATTTTAGCGGGCGATCATATTTATAAAATGGATTACGGCACCATGATCGCGGCTCACGTTGAGCGCGGTGCAGATATCACCGTAGGTTGTATTGAAGTTCCCTTAGAAATCGCAAGCTCTTTCGGCGTAATGGATATCGATAAAGACAATCGTGTTATTCGTTTTACGGAAAAGCCAGCTAACCCGGAGCCTACGCCCGGTAAAACCGACAAAGCCCTTGCCTCAATGGGTATTTATGTATTCAGCACCAAAGTGTTGTTCAGTGAATTATTAAAAGATCAAAAAAATCCTGATTCAGAACACGACTTCGGAAAAAATATTATTCCCGCCATGATTAAAACTCATCGCGTAAACGCCTTCCCATTCCGCGATCCTATTAGTGGCGGTGACGGTTACTGGCGCGACGTGGGAACCGTTGATGCTTTGTGGGAAGCAAACCTTGAGTTGACTGCCGTAATTCCTGAGTTGGATTTATACGATGCGGAATGGCCAATCTGGACCCATCAGGAACAAGTGGCTCCTGCAAAATTTGTATTTGATGATGAAGGTCGTCGCGGTTACGCGGTCGATTCATTAATTGCAGGCGGATGCATTGTATCTGGTTCAGTTGTTAAACATTCCCTGTTGTTTCCACGCGTGCGTGTTCACTCCTATTGCGACATTGAAGACTCCGTGCTTTTCCCCAGTGTGGAAGTAGGGCGCAACTGCAAAATTCGCAAAGCCTTAATTGATCGTCGCTGTAAAATTCCTGAGGGCACAGTCATTGGTTACGATGAAGAAGCTGATCGTAAACGTTTCTTTGTGTCACCCAAAGGTGTGGTTTTAGTTACACCCGAAATGCTGAGCGAGGATCATCCGCATGCCCTTTAATGGCAAAATGAAGGTCGTATTTCTCTGGCACATGCATCAGCCAGATTATCGAAACATAATGACCGGCGAATATTATTTTCCCTGGACTTATCTTCATGCTTTAAAAGATTACGTGGATATGGTTGCGCATTTGGAAGCGCAACCAAAGGCGCGTGCGGTATTTAACTTTGCGCCGATTTTGTTGGAGCAATTGGATGATTACGCTCAGCAAATTGGAAATTTTTTTGCCCGTCAGGAAAAAATTAAAGATGCGGTCCTGTGGTCATTGGTAGATTCAGCTCTACCTGTCGCAGGCACCCCGGAATTTATTTCACTCGCAAAAAAATATTTGCGAGCCAATCGCCAGCGCATGATTGAACGCTTTCCCATTTACCGCGAATTGGCAGACATTGCTGAAAAACTGGATGAACATTCCACCATTGCAAAATACCTTAACGAACAATTCTTAATTGATCTTGGATTTTGGTATCACTTAAGTTGGCTGTCGGAAACTTTGCGCCGCTCGGATTACCGTGTTCAGGCTTGGCAAAATAAAGGTCGTGGATTTAGTTGGCAAGATCGTTTGGATTTAGTCAAATTAATCGGCGAGGAAATCGCCTCTATCGGGCCCCGTTATAAAGCACTTTATGATAAAGACCAAATTGAATTGTGCATGAGCCCCTATGCGCATCCCATCATTCCCTTGCTGCTTGATATAAATTCGGCACGCCAGGCATGGCCTGAAGTTACGCTTCCCATTGCAACCAATTATGCCGGTGGTGAAGAGCGTGCAAAATGGCATTTGACCCAAGGTGTAAAAACATTTGAACATTACTTTGGTCACAAACCTAGAGGATGCTGGCCATCAGAGGGAAGTGTAAGCGACGACACATTAAAGCTTATGCAAGAGGCAGGCTTTGATTGGGTTGCAACAGGTGATTCAGTTTTACATAACAGCCTGCGCCATGTTGATAACAAAACTATTGCGGACGATCTTCACGAGCGTAAAGCCTGTTTACATCGCCCCTATAATTTTGCTGATCATAAAGTAAATTGTTTTTTCCGCGACGACGGGCTTTCAGATTTAATTGGTTTTAAATACGCCAATTGGCATTCAGACGATGCGGTAGGTGATTTAATTAACCACATGGTCAATATTGCCAACGCCTGTGACAACCCCAAAAATTCCGTAATCTCAGTCATTATGGATGGTGAAAATGCGTGGGAATATTTCCCTGAAAATGCCTACTATTTTTTGGCGCAACTTTATCAGCGCATCGGCGAACATCCGCAATTAGAACTAACCACCTACAGCGAATTAATCGACAAGCAAAAACCGGAACCACTCGCAATGCCACACGTAGTTGCCGGTAGTTGGGTTTATGGAAACTTTTCCACCTGGATTGGTGACAAAGATAAAAACCGTGGTTGGGATATGCTTTGCGAAGCCAAGCTTGCCACTGACCACGCACTTGCCACAAAGAAATATACCAAATCAGAACATATCCAAATTGAAAAACAATTAGCGTTGTGTGAAGGTTCGGATTGGTTCTGGTGGTTTGGTGGTTACAACCCAGCGCAAAGCGTAAGTGATTTTGAATATTTGTATCGCCAACATTTAAAAAATTTGTATCACTTGATTCGCGTTCCCGAGCCTGAATATTTAAATACTGTAATCAGTATCGGCGGCGGCGATCCAGCAACGGGTGGCGTCATGCGTCAAGGCCATGAGCACTAGGTCATGAACAAGCGTAACCTTTAACAAAGGTTACGAACAGAAAGGATAGGGCACAGATGCCAAACAATGCAGCAAATGTTTTTCCGCTCTTTCAAGCTCGACGAGCCGGAGTTTTGTTACATCCCACATCGCTTCCCAACGCTTCGTCCTTCTTTCAACATAAACCTTATCCACAAATGCATGGCACCTTGGGAAAAGATGCATATTTGTTTGTGGATTTTTTAGCGCAGTCTGGCCTCAGCGTTTGGCAAATGCTACCCACTACGCCAACCCATGCAGATCTATCTCCCTACCAATCTGTTTCTGCTCACGCGGGTAATCCAGAATTAATCAGTATTGATTGGTTAGTTCATCATGGTTGGGTTGATGCTAATGAAGATTGGAATCATGTGGCAGCAACGAAAGAAAGCCTTCAAAAAATTCGTTCAGCCTGTGCTGATCAGTTTTATCAACGCCTTGGTCAATCGGAGCACTTGTTAGAGCGGTTGAGCAAGTTTTGCGATGAAAATCGTTATTGGCTTGATGATTTCGTTTTGTTTATGGCGCTGCGTAAACACTTTGGCAATTCCCCCTGGAGCCAGTGGCCCAATGTATTGAAGCAAAGACAAGAGGGCGCACTTAATGAGTTCCGCGAATTTTTAGCCCTGGACATTTCTCTCTACGTTTTTGAACAATTTGCATTTGCTGAACAATGGAAAGCCTTAGCTGGTTATGCAAAAGCAAAAAACATTTATTTGTTTGGCGATATGCCAATTTTTGTAGCCCACGACAGCGCAGATGTTTGGGCAGGACAAAAATTTTTCAATTTAGACCACGATGGAAACGCGCTTACAGTTGCAGGTGTGCCGCCCGATTATTTTTCTGAAACGGGCCAGCACTGGGGTAACCCTCATTACAACTGGCAAGAAATGGAGCAGCACCAATTTAGTTGGTGGATTTATCGCTTGCGTACCCAGCTCAACCAATTTGATTTGATTCGCATCGATCACTTTCGCGGCTTTGAAGCCTTTTGGGAAATTCCAGGTGATAGCCTTGATGCTCGCGGCGGGCGATGGGTGAAAGCGCCTGGCGAGGCTTTCTTATCGGCCTGCTTTAAGGCGTTTCCAGATCTACCTTTAGTTGCAGAAAATCTGGGATTAATTACACCTGAAGTTGAAGACTTGCGTCATCAATTTAATTTGCCGGGCATGTTGGTTTTGCAATTTGCTTTTGATGGTAACAACAAAAATCCTCATTTACCCCATCGTCATTCAGTAAGCGATGTGATCTACACCGGTACGCATGACAACGATACAACGGTGGGTTGGTATGAATCGCTAACCGATGAACAACAATTATTTGTACACAATTATTTATACGCCAGTAACCAACCAATTCATTGGTTATTAATTGAATCTGCACTGGCATCCGTCGCACCATTGGCTATTATTCCTCTACAGGATTTTTTGGCCCTGGATGGGGAACACAGAATGAACATGCCAGGTACTACAGGAACCAACTGGCAATGGCAGTTTACATGGACACAGTTTCCGGATGAGTTAGGAGAACAAATTCACAGCAGGCTTTATCGTTATGATCGTTTAAGTTAACTGTAAATTACCACTGAAACTAAGGAGATCCTATGGAACACAGATGCACAGAAAGAATTAGCAGCGAGCTAAAGATTTTAATCTATAAACACAATCATCCTATAGCTATAGGACGGGTTAAAAATGGAAGTCGAACTGGCGTATTTGTTGAAACAGACTTTGTAGATATTGATTGCGAACATCAATTGAAACTTGAAGTTTTACTTAACAAAAACAACGCGACAAAGTTACAACGTATTGAAATGAAAGCCATTGTAATTCACAAGACAAGTAAAGGCTTTGGTGCAGAAGTTGATTTTCAAAATACCGCACAAGCTGATGTATTTGTAGAAATGTTGCGCGGCACCCAAGTTGGTTTGGCTGAAGAACAAACCTTAGCAATGGTAGTGTGAGATTGGCTTTACAAGAGCAAGTGTATTTAGTTTTTAGCGGGCCTTCTAATAATGTCTTGCCCGAGAATTTATGATTATCAAGGCAATTCCTAGACCTTTAGGCGTACTACGAATTGCCTTGGCAATTTTCTCCCTTTCCCCTCTAATGATTTCTCCTTTATAAACCCCGCGTTGCCAATAGCTGCGCATAGTGCGGTTTGCAATCCGAAGACAAACACTTATGGATGGCTACCGAATCCGTTTAAGCGAACCCGGTAGCCTCCTGTACAACCTAAGGCTTCAAAAATTTATTTACATCAAGCCAGTGTATAAATGCATCAAACCATTTATTGCTGGTGCGATCTGGGTTGCCCAATCCAAAACCGTGACCACCATTTTGATAAAGGTGAAATTCCACGGGAATCTTCGCATCATACCAGGACTTAATTACCCCAAAATCGCCGTGAAAAAGAAAATCGTCAGAGGCGAGGGCGAAGAACATAGGCGGTGCATTTTTAGGTACTTCAACAGGTTCGAGGCTGCCGTAAATTGGTGAAATAAAAGCTAGCTTCACTTTCTTTGATTGGAGCGCTGTTGCCATAGTTAACCTTGCACCAGCAGAAAAGCCCATCATGCCGATTTTATTTACGTCTACATTCCATTCTTTGGCACGACTCGTAATTAACGCGTAGGCGGCCTCGGCATCTTGAAGCTGGTTTGTGAGATCGCCACTTGGTCTTCTAGGCGCTGATTTATCACCAGCCTTTGCTGCGTCGGCCATACGTTGGTTCATTTGGCCCTCAAACGCCTCAAGGGTATCTGCTGTAGGCTGAAGGCGATACTTCAATACAAAAGCATTAATGCCGCGAGCAGCAAGCGCTTCTGCAACTTCCCAGCCTTCATTTCCCATCGAAAGCCACATAAAGCCACCACCGGGGGCAACTATGATGGTGGTGCCGTTTGCTTTCTTAGGATCAGCCAGGAAGGGGGTTAAGGTCGCCGTGGTAATGTTCCGGGCCATGGGATCGCCCCATTGACGAAACCAGGATTCTTTTGCCGGTTGGTTAGCAACACCACCCGTACCCAGTGGAATGGCACGCGGCTCTTTAGGCGCATCCATGGGGTACATTTTTCCGTCTTGAGCGAACACGGCCGTGCTGCCCAACCAGATAAAACCTAGCAATAATAATTTTGAAAAGATGTTTGATGGCCGAATCATAATTTTTCTCCTAATAATATTTACAGCTTCCATTCAAAACTCATAATTACCGTGCAGACGTTTTATCTGGGTAATTTCAAGAGGTAAGAACAGAAAATTAGCTTACAAATGGAGAATCCTGCGCAGAAGGAACACGCTATTTTTATAAAATTTCTAGCCAGAGCGAAAAAATGATCAACTTTAAGAGCCACGCACTTTTTCTACTGACACAGTGCATCTGTATATTATATTACAACTGTAAAAGCAACTAATGACGTGCGAAGCTTATTTTGCTTGGAATGTGGAAATTTAACTAAGCTGGGGCTAGGGCTCTTGCACTAAAGAATTTATAAGTTGTGTCGCTATCTAGAAAAGTCAGAAAGTTACCATGAACCAAATTCGTACATGTGCGTTGGTATAGATCATGCGTTATAAAAACAAACATACTAAACCGTAAATATTTTTGAAAAACCTCACTAAATTGGTGACCGATAAATTAATTTGGCACCAGAATTGGTCAGGTTTAAATTTAAATCGACTATTATTAGTTGCTTGTAATAACTGAAGCCATCAGATGGCATTATGCGAAAATGAGGATATTGCAGTGATTGTCAGAAACACTGAGAAGTTCGATACCTTCGAAACTTGGCGACAGTCAGAAATATTTCATAATTTCGCATAATGTATATTATGTTAAATTACGTATATGCCTCAATATCTAAGCTCGCGCCTGCTTTTTAGGGCCCCAATAATTGAATAACTGCGATCGACTATGAAACATACCCAGCTGTTAGAGCGTTTGTACGCTGAAGTAGAAACAGTCATTTTAAGCCGCCAACATCCTGTCACGGGTCTTTTGCCTGCCAGCACCAGCGTTAATATTCATGGCGATTACACGGACGCCTGGGTGCGCGATAACGTTTATTCCATAGTGTGTGTTTGGGGGCTTGGCTTGGCCTTCCGGCGCCAAGGCGAAAATAGCAAAAGCGACCAGCTTGAGCAGTCCACTATCAAGCTAATGCGTGGCCTGCTGCAATCGATGATGCGACAAGCCCCAAAAGTTGAAAAATTTAAGCATACGCTCAATAACATCGATGCCCTGCATGCAAAATACGATACAGCAACCGGCTTGCCGGTAGTTGCCGATAACGCCTGGGGCCATTTGCAAATTGATGCAACCTCCCTTTATTTGCTGATGCTCGCTCAAATGACGGCGTCTGGTTTACGCATAATCTGCACGCACGACGAAGTGGATTTCATTCAAAACCTCGTTTATTACATCTCAAGCGCCTACCGCATGCCCGATTATGGGATTTGGGAACGCGGTAACAAGGTTAACAATGGGCGCACTGAGATTAATGCCAGTTCTGTCGGCATGGCTAAGGCCGCAATGCAGGCACTTGATGGCTTCAATCTTTATGGTGAACATGCGTCCAAACGCGGCGTTATTCACGTAATTGCCGATGCAATATCTCTGGCTAGAACCACCCTAACCTCGCTGTTACCGCGCGAGTCTATGTCTAAAGAAGCGGATAGTGCGCTTCTCAGTATTATTGGTTTCCCTGCGTTTGCCGTTGGTAAAGAAACTTTGGCAACGCAAACTCGCGATTCAATTTTAACGAAGCTCGGCGGTAATTACGGCTGCAAACGCTTTTTGTTGGATGGGCACCAAACTGTTGTAGAAGAAAGTTCTCGTATCTATTACGAGCAAACCGAATTGGGCAAATTCGAAAATATTGAATCTGAATGGCCGCTATTTTTTACTTATTTATATATCAGCGCATTGTTTGACGGCAGCGATGCCACCGCAAAACATTACCGCAAAAAACTTGAAGCGCTCATGGTTCATGTGGATGGTGTTGGACTTCTCCCGGAACTTTATTATGTTCCAAAAGAAAATATCGAAGCCGAAAAGAAAAATCCTCGTTCGCAAACACGTGTGCCGAATGAAAACGTTCCACTGGTATGGGCGCAAAGTTTGTATTTAACTGGTTTGATGATGGATGAGGGTTTGCTTCGCACTGAAGACCTTGATCCTTTGAAAATGCGTCGTCGCTCCACAAAATTTGTCAAATCCCAAATCGCACTGGTTGTTCTTGCCGAAAATGAGGAAGTGAAATCCGCGCTTGCAAAGCAAGGGGTTATTGCTGAAACCATTCAGGATATTAAACCCATGGCAGTAGTGAGCGCCCCTAGCCTTATGGAAGCTTATGCGCATGTTGGTGAAAATAAAGCGCTTGGCCTGAGTGGCCGACCACGTCGCCGTTTGCAAAGTTTAACAACCTCACAAGCACACGAAATTAACAACAAAGTTTATTTGTGTTTAAGTTGGTTGCAAAGTGAAAAAGAAGATTACCGCATGTTCGATTCGAAAATGGTTATCGAATACGTTACGCAAGAAATTCAATATATTCACAAACATTGGTTGAGCTCTGAAGTTGCTGTCTTTACATTTTTAGTAGACAAAAAACTCTGTAAAATTCCAGATGCAAATAGTTTATTTGCCATGTTTCGCGATTATCAATTACGCAGTGAACAAGAATATGTGGGCTATGCATCTGCGAACCTGGCTTATAGGGCATCACGCGTAAACCAGTTAACTATCCCCTACTTTCATGTGAATTCAATTACTTCGCTGAATGAGACCAGTACGATTTTAGATAAAGAATTGGATTGCACATGGTTGGAGCCCACGGCAAAAAATATTCTGACTAATTTCAATACAGAAAACGACATTATTAATTTTAGAAAATCCGTTGCCTATTTAACGGATCGGCCAATGGATTTTGTCATTGATGATTTGAACACTAATGTCACCATTCGTGATTTCATCAAAGAAATCTATTACCGTGCACAAAGCAAAAATAATTGGTTGTTAGCGCGTTATTGTTTTGCGCGTATGAACTATTCACCGGTTGACCTTGGGGATAGCTTAACCGTTATTGCAGCACGTAACTTATCCATTACTGTGGGCGACAATAACTATACCGAAATTAAAGCAGACCAATCCTTCTCAAACACTGAGTTCTTTGAGGGGATTTACCACAATTTTAAAGATCCGCTTGAGCAAACTCTGGTGCTCGAATTGTTGTCTGCAATTGGCGGATTGATTCGTACCGAGCCCAAACTTTTTGATGGCTTACGCTCTATTCAGCTGCGTAATTTCCTAATGCTGTTTGCAATGGATAAGGATGATGCTGAAGATGTGAGTATGCTTGAATGGATCGGCTTGCAATCTCCCGCAAAAATATACAAGAAGTTAAAAAATGTGTTGATTTCCCGTACCAAAGTTTTTTCGCAGGGTGTAAATCATATTGTTCCCTACAAAATGTATCACGATGAATACACCATGATGAACGAAATTCTGGCTGCAGATGCTGCTAGCACTGATTGGTTGGAATGGCGTTTGGCGCGTGGATTGATTACGCATTTCGACAATCATTTCCTGAAGGAAATTTGGAACAGCCTTAGTCATGCTAAAAAACTGGTATTTGGTGTAGGAGATCCGGAAAGCTTTGTATTAGATTGCGAGATGATTCGCAGCTCTATGACTGCAGGCGAAGAAAGTTTTGCATTGCTAATTGATCAATTAACACATCAGCTCCACCCCGCTTATTACAAGAGCGCGGTGGTCGAAGCGCTTTATGCATTTACACAATATTGTGCAATCAACTCAAATGCAAAATTTAAAAAGCCAATAGTGTTTAGTGAAGTGCTTGAGCGTTCGGCAAAAGCCTATTGCGTTGAAGCTTATAAGGATAAGCTTCCCAACAGCTCACGCTTCCTGGATTTATTCTTGCAGCAATCTCCACATGTGCTGAATCTTTATATACACCTGACTTATTCAGCCATGGCAAAGCCTGATACCTTTGAGCCCATAATGACTTAAACATTTATGGCTTTGAAAATAAAAAATCCATCGTAAAGATGGATTTTTTATTTGGCGATTACAAATTTAAAATAGTTAACGACAGATAGCCCCTACCCCTTCAATCAAGTTAGAGGCCGCCTCACCATAACAACCTTTAACGTTGTCGATGTATTGGCTTGCTACAAATAAATTGTTCACACAAGATGCATCGCTAATCAAAATACCATAACCACCGGAACCGGTAATCACAAGACTGTTAAAAGTATTGCCTGCGGCAGGTTTGGTAATGTCATCATCCACTTGCGCTAAAAACACACCGTGTTGTTTAGAGTTGCGAATGTGCACGTTGGCGAAAGAGTTATTGGATGAGTCACGCATAAAAATACCTACAGTACTGGTATTTGTAATCGTCACGTCACTGAATTTGTTGTTATCAAAATGAATATCGGTAGAGATACCCGCGCCCTTATTGTTGTATAAATTTATACCAGAAAAGGTGCTGTTCTCAGTTTCATAACCAGCGAAACCGTCAAATTCATTATCGTAGGATGTATAGTCACGGATCATTAATCTGTAGCAGCCCAGTTCAGTCACCAGCCCGCCCGAAATGGCGCCGTACACTGTCACGTTATCAACCACGCAATCTTCGCAACGGCGAATGGTTATACCATTATTGCGCAATGGAAATTGATCACTGCATGGCCCACCCATACATTCTGAAGTTTGATTGACGCGATTGCCATCAATGTGCAAATTTTTAACTTGAATGTAACGGCGGGTCACCGTAGGAGACCGAACAGTTTGCCCCATCACAAATACAGGAATGTTGGCCTTATCTGCAACACGCAATAAAGTCGCAGCACCTTCGCCACGAACAATGATGTTATCGCGATCTAAAATTATTGGAGTTGCGCAAGTATATTTGCCTGCCGGGATGATTACTTCGCCGCCGATGGCTGGCAATCTATCAATCGTTTTCTGGATTGCGTCGCAGGTATTACCTTTAACCGTAACTGCGAAGCTTTGCTGCGAACAAAAAGCGATTAATATCAACCCGACCGCCCTTACGAAAAACCTTGCACTTCTCATCAAAAACACCTCAAAAAATATCATTACTCGCTACAGCTTTACCGCTACGAATTTTTGTCTCTCTTTAAAAGTAGCCTCCCTTGTCCACTTTTAAAGAAAAATGCGCCAATAGAACAAAACAATCTAATTTTTAAATACTTAGAACTTGCCTGGAAGAACGGGATTACAGTTCTCAATAGTGACCCGGCCTTGCAATACATGCCCTTTAGAGTATTCCGTAAAATAACAGGAGTTAGTTTTGGGATCGTAATTTTCAATCCACAAATGATCTTCCTTCCAGGTTGCGGACAAATGCATTTGTCCTTCTGGCACGCTAATAGTCATAACGCCGCCGTAATTTTTCACGAACATTTGCTCGTATTTAAAAAAGAACGCGCCCCACCCCACCACAATAACGATAAGGGCCGCTAAGGCGCCGTATTTGTAATTAACAAAACGGCCAATGATCCAGCCTAAAAGCCCTGCAAAGAGAATTACTGCAAGCCAGTATAGATAAGTAATCATAAAAAGCTCCTTAAAATAAAAAACTGCTTGGCAATGACTTGCCAAGCAGTTTTAGTAAAAATTTGCAGTATTACAAAGGAGTTTGCGGCTTTTGTAAACGACTATTTACGACGGAAACCAAAGGTACCTAATGCGGCTAAAAACAACAAACTTATAAGCCCGGTAGAACCACCGCCTCCGCCGCTGCTATTGTTAGATGAGCCGCCACCACCATTTGAAGTTGGTGTGTATGTTGTTTTAGCCGGCGTTAAATTTGCTGCTGTATCAACATTTGCATCAATAATGACAATATTTAATATCATCACCAAATTTTTATCAGTAACAGCCACATTATTATTTGCATCTGCAGTTGTGTAATTGCGTAAAGGCAAATCAGTAAAAGCAGAGTTTGTACCCAAGTTAAAAGTATTCAGCGCAGCCATGGCATCAACAATTGCCATGCCATTACCCGTTACTTCTCCGAATACTGTGAAGCCACCATTTTGTGAGTCCAGATTGCCACTGTTATCTACCGAATTGAAAAACCATTGATTGGTCGCTGAGTTAGGATTGCCGCCTACTTTAGCCATTGCGATAGTGCCACGTTTATTTGCATAAACCGGCTCGTTAATTACCGCAGCATTTTGTGTAACTTCTACCAGGGGAAACTTGTTGTCATATTTAAAACCACCACCCTGTACAATAAAACCTGGTACGGCGCGATGAATAATTGAATTGCTATAGGCTCCAGCTTTTACGTAAGTTAAAAAGTTTTCTACGGTTTTAGGTGTCGCTTTATCATAGAGATTAACCTGAAAATCACCCATGACGGTTTGGAACTGAACAATAGTGGCCATGGCTTGGGGCGCTGCCAAGAGTGCGGCAGAAAGACCCAATAATTTAATGTGGCGCTTGATGTTCGTCACCGCGTGTTTTGATTGGTTGATAGCATTTAAAAACATTCATATCCCCTGATACATCGACTACATTATTGAATGCACATCTTAACGAGAGATTGCACATCCCACAGCTATTAATTTGTTGTAATTTGTAATTTCACAATATTTGATTATTTAGAGATTACTCTGCCTCAATCTTTACCCAGCGGCCATTACCTTGAGGTTTTACTTCAAAGCGTGCCCATTGACGAAACTCACTGCGCAGGCAAATTCCTGTTTGGTAGGCGCCATCTCCAGCGAGGACCTTATAAATAACGCGATCTTTTTCAGGAATCACTCCGTCATCAGATCCATCCAACACTTGGCGCACACTCCACAATTTTCCGAGTTTGCCATTGCTGTAAAAGTTACCGGGAATAATATCCGCAGGGTGAGTAATATTTTTTTCCGCGTGTTGCTTTGCAAGCTCTAACAATTCGGTGAGATTTTCGGCAGTGATATCAACATAAGAATTCAATTGCTGCATGGCAGCTGCAAAATCTTCTTGTGTTAATTCAAACTGGCGTTCCGCCGGCTGCGTCTGTTTAGATTGACGGATACGTTTATGAAGATGCGCAGGATACCGGCGCCAATCGAACAGTGCGTTAAATAAAACTGCCATCAATAAAATTGCAATCACGTTAACGAGGATCGGCATAATTAAATAGTGATAACCCAGCAGATGCACTTCTGATCCACCAATAACCGCCGCTAATGAAGTGGCGCCACCTGGAGGATGTATGCAACGTGTGTAGTGCATAACACCAACAGCAAGGCCCACTGCAAGTGCTGGAGTCCAGGTTTGATCTGGAAATAATTTTTGGCAACTAACGCCAACAAATGCAGACAAAAGATGACCACCAATAACTGCCCAAGGTTGCGATAGTGCGCCCTGCGGCACGGCGAATAACAAAA
The DNA here is from genome assembly GCF_014652535.1 of Cellvibrio zantedeschiae. Taxonomy (NCBI): domain Bacteria; kingdom Pseudomonadati; phylum Pseudomonadota; class Gammaproteobacteria; order Cellvibrionales; family Cellvibrionaceae; genus Cellvibrio; species Cellvibrio zantedeschiae. The sequence goes on from NZ_BMYZ01000001.1 coordinate 1,621,388, forward strand.
CAGCAGATGCACCCATGGACGTAACCATTACCAGCGTGCCCGCGTTCTCCATAAAGCCGTGCGGAAATTGCCAACGTGTAATCCAGTAGACCGACAAAATACCGAGCATTGCTCCTATTGCGGAAATCCATTTTTCGCCATGACTTGTCGTATTGCGCTCAAATCCAAATAATAAACGCAGCTCATGCAAAATATGTTTTATATTCATAAGTAAACTTGTGGGAAATTATTAGTTGCGATCAATCGCGAAGGCGATGACCCTTATGATTTTGATTAGATGAATTAACTAGCGAGTAATCACAATTTAATTAAGCTGTTTTAAATTGATTGCTATCCATGAGTCGAACCCAGGTGCGCTGCAACATAAGTGCATCATTGCTAGCGCGATGACGCTTTAATCCGAGCTCCTTTTCAATTTCTTGATGTAGTTTGTTCCAGCGTGCCGCTTCGCATTCCGGCATGATGCTCGCGAGATGATCGAGCTTAAAACTAGGGCTAAGATTGGCCGCATCAAACAACACCGCGAGCCACGCATAATCATGTCCCCATGCATCTGAATAAACCGTCATTCCTTTTAATTGGCGATTTAACCAATGCGCAACTTGGTCAACGGGTTTACCAAACGCCATAAGTAAATCGCGAGTAATTCCGTGTACCGCATAAGCCGACTCATCCCAATGGGTCCACTCCGGTTCCGGGCGAATCAAGGTGCAGGCCAAACGGCCATTAGGCAGCGCAAAACCCACCTCAATGGGATAGCTGCTGCTGCCAAATCCGGATGCTTCCAAATCAATCACCGCAGGGATTGTTGGCACCGCCACTTCAGAACTTGCATACATTAACTCTTTCATTATAGTTTTTTGAATCCTGTATGTTGGAGCGAAATATTAGTCCACCTTGGACACATTCAACTGTTTAAACAGTTTTAATGAGAACGCCAATAATACGCCCACCGCTAACACCAATGCCACCCAAAAAAGCCATTGTTTCCAATCTATAACCGATTTTGATCTAGAAAATGCATCGGGAGACACCTCAAGTGGATGCAAACTGGCCCCAACCCATACAGGTTTTGAGGCCCCAATGATCTGATTAAACACCTGTTCGCGATTGTTGGTGTGAGTTCCTTCTTCGATTGCCAATACATAAGGTGGTTTATTGTTGGTAATGATTTGCAATTGGGTTGGTTGCCAACCGAATATAAGATTTGGCGCAGCAATATTTTTAGCAGAATCGTTAAGTTCGATACGCCAATATTTGTCGCGATTGGCGTAAACACTAACAGGACTACTTTTTTGCCATTGACTACCAACCTGCGCATTAAACCAAATTCCCTGATGGCGCAGCTGCCAGTTTTGCTTTTCATTATTGCGAGAAAATATTTTTGCGCTATCACCGTAAGTATAAGTGCCAAAATCAATTGCGAGCGTATCTATAGGTGTGACCTCGTTGCGATTAAACTCCCAAGCCGCAACTGGATAAGTTTTACTATGCGAGCCAGGCAAATAAACGGTTGTTTGCGTTTTTGCCGTCGTGCCTTTTAAGCTCCAGGTTTCCTTATTGGTTTTTTGAATAACCTCTCCGATTTTTTGCTCACCAACAACCTGTGTGATTTGCAAATTTTCTGCACCACGTAAAATTTTTAGCCGCAGAAATTCAAAATCCTTTTTTGGGATTTTTACATCAATATAGTTTCGCTTTAAAGTTTCATCTTGCTGGGTAATTTGTACTAATGTTGATCTTGCCAACGAGTACCAATTCTTCAGGTTGCGAGTGCCTTCAAGCTCCACTTCTAAATACTGATTATTTATTTGCCCAACCCAGTCAACAGTTAAACTTGTAAGTTCGTGGTCAAGCTGGCTTATGTCGACTAAATAAAACTCCGGCGTAGCGTTATTCAGAGTTTTATCGGTGGTAGCGACCTGTGTATTGTTGCCGCGAACACTAATCTGGGAAGTGTGTAATTTACGTAACGTATCAGGTGTTGCATCTGGTGCTACCGGAAAAAATCTTAATGATTCAGATACAACTTTTTCTTCCGTAACTCTTGTGTCATTTGCAATAGAAACCAACCGGTAAGGTAAAGGGTTTTGCTCTGCGTCCAATACAACCAGATCCTGGAGTCCCGCTTCGCGACTATACTGATAAATTTCATGGCTCAAGGGAACTTGTATAAAGGTTCCCTCTACATCGTTGACTTGGTAGATTGGAGTTGCGCAATAGCTATTCATGCTGAATAAGGTTGCGCCAAGCAAAACGATGATGGAAAAGTACCGTTTTACATTATGCATTACAAAGCTATTTGCAAGGCTATTCATTAATAGTTGCCTCTTTGTCTCGACCATTGATATTTTCTTCAGTATCTGGTGATTTAATTTTTGCAGGAATCGGCGATAAATAACCGATCAATAAAATGAGTGCTCCTACTACCAGGAATGAAATAATCCCGGCAAGGGTGTCCTTACCAGACAAATCTTTGGCAATGAGTTTTATAATCACCAAGCCCAATAATCCAGCACCTATCATCCATAATTCGCGACGCTGAATTTTTCGCGATATATTCATGATGACTAGCGCACAGACCGTCCACAAAATTGACAATGCCATTTGCACTTCAACTGCATTCCATAAGCTATCGAAATAATAGGGAATAGATTGATAATGGCTTATAGCTCGCAAGGTGGCGACATTGAGCCATACAAACAACATTATGCCTAGCAAGCCCGCACGAACAGCATTTGAAATAAAACTAACTGCATCCAAAAAGTGACGTTTAGCCGCATATGCAAACACTAAGACGATACCGAATTGCGCTAAATCGAGCGGATTTAAAACCGGCAAGTAATGCTCTGTATTAGGCTGATTTTTATGGCATACGGCAAAAAACCAAATAGCAGAGAGTGCAAACAATGGAGCGGGAATCCAGTTTTTAAACTCTTGTTGATACGAAGTAAAAGGCCATATTTTTTTCTGCCCTGCACCAATCAGGACGATTACAGGAATCATGAGTGCGGCGAACCAAATCATTAACCCGGCGGTCCCCTGCAAATTAAATTGCGCTTTTTGCCAGGACACTTCCCAAAATATAAGGCCGAATATCCCCCAAGCTGTGAGCACATGCCAGGTGCGGAGCAATATACTTGCAGATGTTTGCATAATCTTTTCCCGATCCAAAAGAAAACCGTATTGCACGACAAAAAACAGTGCAATTGCAATCAAGCTAAAACCGTGGCTGGGATGAGTGTCATTTTCGTTAACAAAAAATACGATAATGAACAGAAGTAACATGAAAGGCAGAAGTGAATATACGCTCTTGATTATTGTATCCCACGACAATTTTTTGCCGATGAGAATTAAACTGACAGCGGATAAAGTAGCAAACAACATAATGGCAGCGAACAAATGCTGATCCATCACATGAACATTCATTTCGTTAATGCCGGCTACAAACCACCACAGAACTCCTAAAGCGATACCCACTGGAGCAATGATTTTTTCAGCCGAGCCTAAACGGTCGCCAAAGCTATATGAAAGATAGGCAATGATAAAACTAGTTAAGGCTAAGAGTGCCAAGCCAAGGAAATCACCGCTTATAACCGGTGTTAATCCGGTATCAATACCTTCAAAAATAATTAACGAAAAAACTGCTGCGCAATGTAACAAGTAGCCTACAACGCGCGGACGTAAACGCTCTTGTCGCAAACCGACCCAAACCAAACCGGTTGCCTCAAGCGCCCAGGTTACCGATGTCCAGCTTGCATCTAACGCGAGCGGAACTGCGAGCGTTGCAAATGACACGCCTAGCGCAAGAAACGATTCAATTAATACGCGGTGCGTCTGCAAATAACGGCGGCTCATTATTAGTGATAAAGCGATATACACCGCCGCCAATACAATCGCACTGATGGCCAAACCATATTCAGTGTGCTTTAACAAAGCAGTTTGCAAACCAAAAGCAATTAACGGTAATCCAAAAACCAGACTACCGTCTACCATTCCTTTAAGGTTGGTTGGCTGCTTGAAGGAAAACAAAATGGAAACTGCAAGATAAAGAACAAAAAATGCGATCAAGAATGGCTGGGTTGTTTCATAAAAAACTGGTTGGTATTTCAACACACCCCACGCAGCGGTAATTACAAAGGTGAACATAAAACCCACCCAATTTAATAATCGCCAAGCTTTTTTGAGTGCGATTGCCAGAATGCCAAAATTCAAAATTAGGTAGAAACTAAACAGACCGACATGACTCCCGTCTCCTGTTGACGTCAAAATAGGAGCGAGGAATCCACCAGCGGTTGCGAGAATGGCGAGTAACTGGGTGTTTTGCAAAAGCGCTAGCAACACGCCCAATATGACAACTACAAACAATAATCCAAATGCAATGCCGAGTGGGATCAAGCCATAAATTTTTGCTGCAGCAAACAGCGTGAGGTAAATAACAGCGATCCCGCCACCTTGTAAAACCAGCCCATAGCCCCCTACTCGCTCGCGCGTTTTCCAACCAAAAACTAATAATGCAATTGCGCCTAGTATAACGCCCGTTAAGCGCAGCTCTATGGGAAACAAGCCCTGGCTTGATGCATATTTAACAAGAAAACTTACGCCAAAAAACATGATCACCATACCGATATTTACAATCGGATTTCCTTCGGTAAAAAAACGGCGCACAGCTGCAAATATTTTGTCGCCTACATCGGGCTCACGTGGAATCGCGGGTTGTATAACAGCGCGGATAATTTTGGGTTGCGGAACGGCTTCAGGTAGATCGAGATCCAGCTCAAGGGATTCAGTAACTTTTGAAGATTGAGTGTCAGTTTTTGCAACGGCGACAGGTTCTGATGCAATCGCCTCATTGACGACTTCTGCGAGCGGCTTTTTAACTATCGGAGCGTCTTTAGTTGCAAACTTATCCAGCAATTCGTTTTTTAGCAGGGCGAGCTGTTGGCTGGTTTTTACTTGATCATCCTTAAGCGCCTGGATTGATTTTTCGAGTAAACCAATTTTTTGAATTTGTTGGAGCACTAGTCCGGCCAAGCCACCAACAAGCGCACCAAGCCCCCATCCGTGATAACCTAAAAATCCCCACCCAAAAAGAATACCCAGAATTGCGCCAGCAACCATCAACCCCATCGCAAACTCCCTTAGGCTCTAATCGCCTGTTTTATTGATACGTTATTTTGACAGCAAAAATAGTTTTTGTTACAGAGACGCATCGCAAAAGCTTTAATTAGCCAAAACAGCTTTATGGCTTTACGTTAAAATGTGCTGACTATTTTCAGGTGCTCATTGTAGATGTCCATTGCTGCGCGTTTAATTTCGGTTCCCTACTACCCCAGTTCCGCCGATTGGTTTGTGCAAGTGCGCCAATTGGCTATGCCGATTTGGTTAGATTCCGGCCGCCCCCACAGCAATTATGGCCGCTTTGATATTATCAGTGCAGACCCAGCAATCACCCTTAAAACTGTCGGCCAACTAACGCATGTTGAAGCTGATGGTATTTGTAAAAGCTCAACAGAAAATCCATTCACGCTTCTGCAAACCTATCTTCCTCACCATCACAACACCTTAGAGCAGCTTCCTTTTTGCGGTGGTGCCCTGGGCTACTTTGGTTATGACTTGGGCCGAAGACTGGAAAACCTCCCGGAATTAGCGCGGCAGGATATTGGTTTGCCGGATATGTGTGTGGGTATTTATCCCTGGGCGATTGTGCAAGACCATCAGGAGCAGCAGTCCTGGCTTGTGATCAATCAGCATATGGCCCCGGCTTATAACTTTTTGGAAATTGAGAGGGTTTGCTCGAACGAGTTCCAAAAAGCCAGGCTTCACGACTTAAAGCAAACTCTCAAGAGTGATGAAAATTCATTTAATATCAGTAACTTCGAAAGCAATCTTAAAGTAATCGACTATAGCTCAGCCATTAAAAGAGTTAAGGCTTACATTACGGCTGGTGACTGCTATCAGGTTAATTTTGCGCAACGCTTCAGCGCCGAGTTCGAGGGTGACAGCTTCTTAGCTTACCTTAAATTGCGTGATTCGCTCCCATCCCCCTTCTCTGCTTATATGGAACTTAAGGAGGGGGCAATACTCAGCTTGTCCCCAGAGCGGTTTATAAAGCTGGAGCAGCAAGTAGCCGAAACCAAACCCATCAAAGGAACTATTGCTCGCGGCAAAACACCTGATGAAGATTTAGCAAATGCAAAAGCTCTGGAAGCCAGCCTGAAGGATCGTGCTGAAAATTTGATGATTGTGGATCTACTCCGTAATGACCTCAGCAAAACCTGTACAGATGTTAAAGTCCCCGAATTATTCAGCTTACAAAGTTTTGCCAACGTTCATCACTTGGTTAGCACTGTGACAGGAAACTTGAAACCTGGAGCAACCGCACTGGACTTGCTCGCTAGCAGCTTTCCTGGCGGTAGCATTACTGGCGCCCCTAAAATCCGTGCGATGGAAATTATTGAAGAACTTGAGCCGGTAAGACGCTCGGTTTATTGCGGTAGCCTTGGCTACATAAGTGCCTGCGGCAATATGGACACCAATATCGCGATTCGCACCCTCCTTTGTGACGGAAACAAAATCCATTGTTGGGGCGGCGGTGGAATAGTTGCAGATTCAGAAATTGAAAAAGAATATCAAGAGAGCATCGCGAAAGTGAAAGTGCTTTTGGAAACCCTGGAACAAAATTTCAGTAAACAAAAATCATAAGCGAGGAGAGAAAATGTTAATCCAAAATCATCAAGTAGATTTGGAAACGCCCACCGGAATCATGCGTTGTTATGTGTATCGCCCGAAAGAAGATGCAGCGACGGCAGATAAAAAATACCCTGCAATTTTGCTCTACTCCGAAATTTTTCAGCAGACTTCGCCAATTCGTCGCAGTGCGCAAATTATGGCTGGCCACGGTTTTGTTGTGATAGTTCCAGAAGTATTTCACGAGTTAAATCCAATCGGCACGGTCTTGGGTTATGACGATGCCGGGCGTGATAAAGGTAATGCCGATAAGGTGGCGAAGTATCTCGAAGCTCACGATACTGACACCCAAGCGATGATCGATTACTTGCAAACCCTAGCCTACTATTCTGGAAAAGTTGGCGCTATGGGTTTTTGTTTGGGCGGCGGTTTGGCTTATCGTGCAGCGATTAACCCAGCTGTTTCTGCAACCAGTTGCTTTTATGCGACCGACATTCATTCAGGCCTAACACCATCGCAAGCTGGCAATGATAGCCGCACGCGCACAAAAGAAATTCGCGGTGCTCTGCAAATGATTTGGGGTAAACAAGATCCACATATTCCGCCAGAAGGCCGCGCGATTGTGTACAAAGAGTTGGTTGATGCAAACGTAAACTTTAGCTGGCACGAAGTGAACGGTGTTCACGCTTTTATGCGTGACGAAGGCGATAGATATGATGCCGAGTTGCAATTGTGGGGTTACCAAACTGCGATTGGATTTTTCAGGACGAATCTTTACTAATTATTTCTGGATTAGCAAATAAAAAAGCCGAAGTAAAAACTTCGGCTTTTTTTGTATCAACTTTGACGAATCAAAACTTACAAAGTCAGTTCACGATTACTTGCTTTGATAAATTCTTTCTTCAAATCTTCGTAAGTGTGTACCGCTGGGAATTGCGGGAATTGTTCGATTACATTTTGCGGCGCATGGAACAAGATGCCTTGGTCAGCTTCGCCTAGCATTGTTGTGTCGTTGTAAGAATCACCGGCAGCAATTACACGGTAATACAAAGTTTTCAAAGCCAATACCGACTGACGTTTTGGATCGCGTTGACGCAAGGTGTAACCTGCAACCATGCCGCGCTCATCAATATTCAAACGATGGCACAATAAGGTTGGGAAGCCCAATTGACGCATCAAGGGTTGTGAAAATTCGTAGAAAGTATCTGACAAAATAATCACCTGGAAACGCTCGCGCAACCAATCTACAAATTCAACAGCGCCTTCTAATGGCTTCAGAGTGGCGATTACATCCTGAATTTCTTTCAGACCAAGATTGTTTTCTTCCAAAATGCGGATACGTTGTTTCATCAACACATCGTAATCAGGAATATCGCGTGTAGTCGCTTTCAGCGATTCAATTCCTGTCACCTTTGCAAATTCAATCCAGATTTCCGGAACCAAAACACCTTCCAAGTCGAGACAAGCAATTTCCACAACAACCTCCAAATTAGCTAAATATGTAGCCGGTATAATTTACGAATTTTAATAAAACAAAATTTCTATAAATAAAATGCCGACTCAAGGTCGGCATTTTACGTCAACACAGAAACATTAGGGCGTGGGTGCAACCCAAATCAGTTGCGTAATCTGTGCGATAAACATCAGCGGGTTCGGAATAATACCAATAATCAAAATGAATGCCGCCGCACCTAACACCATGATCCCGCCAGTACGTTGACCCCAATTAAACTCGGCATCGAAGCGATGCATATGTTTCTTGGCGAGGAACAAGCTGATGATGGTACGTAAGTAGAAATAAATGCTGATTGAAGAACCAAGCACTACGAATGCAAGTGCAATCCAACCCCAAGGACCTGCACCAACTGCTGCGGTAACTACATAAAATTTACCGATAAAGCCAGCGGTTAACGGAATACCTGCAAGTGAAAACAGAGCCAAGGTGAAAATCGAGGCCAAGTAAGGACGGCGCCAGAACAGACCGCGATAGTCGTTTAGCATGTCGGCATCACGTCTATCTTTTGCATGCGACATCAATGTGACCACACCGAAAGCCGCCAAAGAAGTCATCACATAAATTGTTAGATAAACAGCAAAACCTTCCACGCCAAACTGAGGGCCACCCACTAGTACCAACAACAGCAAATAACCAAAGTGTGCGATAGATGAGTAACCTAACATACGTTTGATATTGTTTTGCTTGAGCGCGAGCAAGTTACCTACCAGCATGGAAATACAGGCTACGGCGATCATAGTGAATACGAAAGGCATTGAGGCTAAAACATTTTTGGATTCGATAATTGCAAAACGAACCAACACAGCAAAGACCGCAACTTTCGCTGCCGTCGCAAGGAAAGCGCCAACGGGTGCGGGTGCGCCTTCGTATACATCTGGTGTCCACAAATGGAATGGGGCAAGCGACAGTTTGAAGAACAAACCAATTACTAACATCATGCCGCCAACAACAATCAATAAGCTTGGTGCCTCAGTAATTTTTGCACCGATTTCGGCAAATGCGAGTGAGCCAATTTGTGCATAAATTAAAGCAATACCGAACAACATAATCGCTGATGCAGTTGCAGACAAAACCATATATTTGATCGTAGCTTCTAAAGAACGTGCGCGATCATAGGTGTAAGCAACCATACCGTAGAGCGCTACAGACATCATTTCCAAACCTATAAACAGTGAGGCCATATGATGCGCACAGCACATAACAATGCCGCCAGCAGTCGCAATAGAAATCAATAAATAAATTTCTTCACGATTGCGCTTGGATGATTCGATATAAGCATTCGTTAAAGTTGTTGCCCCTAAGGCCGCTACCAAAGTCAACGCAGAGAAAAATAAAGCAAAGCCATCAACCACAAATAACGGAGTAACAGTTTGCGGGAGTAATGAAGCTGCTTCCGGAAAGAAATAAGGTTTAAACGCAACATAGACAGTTGAAATTAATGCGATGTTTAATCCAGCTACGGTTACCGTAGCGTTCCACCAGTGATTGCGTTTAATAGCAATTGCAAGCATGACAAATACGGTTGTCGCGCAGGTAATCAATAAGGGCAAAAGCGCCTGAAGATTTTCTAAAGTTATTGTCATTGCAACCTCACTGCGCAACAGGAACAGTTTTAGAGGCAGTAATTATCTGCTCAACACTATTCATAACTGCTGCTGATGTATCCAAGACTGGTTGAGGATATAAGCCCAACCAAACCATAATCAAAATCAAGCTAACCATCATGGTCAGTTCACGCGCATTGATACCAGGAAGTTGCTCTGTACTTTGCGGAGCACCATGGATGGAGCGCTGAACCATAATTAATGAATAAACTGCACCAAGCACCAAACCGGAAGTCGCGAACAAAGTGACTGTTTGATTAACTTTAAAGGTTCCCACAAGAATCAAGAACTCACCTACGAAGTTACCAAGACCGGGTAAGCCGAGTGACGCAGCAGCGAAGAACATAGCGATTGGAGGAATACCAGACATGCGAGCCGATAAGCCGCCCATTTTATTTAAATCGCGCGTTTTCAAACGCTCATAAAGCTGGCCGGAAATAATAAACAAACCAGCAGCTGATACACCGTGAGCCAACATCTGCACAACCACACCTTGCATTGCGATTTGATTGAAAGAGTAAATACCAATCAACACAAAGCCCATGTGCGAAATTGATGTGTATGCAATCAGGCGTTTGATGTCATCTTGTGAGTAAGCAACAAAAGCACCGTAAATAATACCGGCCACACCCAACCACATGGCGATAGGAGCAATTTCTTGGGATGCATGCGGGAAGAATGGAATTGCAAAACGCAACATGCCGTAAGCAGCGGTTTTTAACAGAATACCCGCTAAGTCCACTGAGCCAGCGGTGGGCGCTTGCGAATGCGCATCTGGCAGCCATGAATGGAAAGGAACAACCGGGAACTTCACTGCAAATGCGATGAAGAAACCGAGCATCAAAATCATTTCCATTCCTTCACTCATTTGCGTATTGCGCAAAGCAGCGTAATCGAAGGTCAGGACATTGGTTTGCATGTAGTGAACGAACACCAATCCAACAATCGCCAACAACAAAAGCAAACCTGAAGATTGGGTGTAGATGAAGAATTTGGTTGCTGCACCTACCCTACTGTTTCCTTCAACTGATTTATGGCCCCACAGGGAAATCAGAAAATACATTGGAATCAGCATCATCTCCCAGAAGAAGAAGAACAAAAACATATCCAGTGCGAGGAATACACCGGCAACTGCACCGAGAATCCACAACAAGTTCAAATGGAAAAAACCAACTTTACGTTGCACTTCTGACCATGAACACACAACAGCTAACACGCCTAAAAAGGCAGTTAACAACAACATCAGGATCGATAAACCGTCCAAGGCTAAATGAAAGCTAATGCCAAAACGTGGAATCCAATTAACTTGAAGCTCTTCTGCCCAAACTGATTGGCCAGATGCCAGGTTAGCAAGTGAGTAATCGTATTTGAGCCATAAATGTAACGTGCATGCGAATAACGCAAACATACTGATCAAAGCAATCCAACGTGGAGCTTTGTTGCCGAAACGTTCGGCTTGCCATGAAAGCAAGCCGCCAATAAATGGGATGAGTATGAGCCAGGTAAGCATCTTTTCTCTGGTTCCTTAAGTTCTTACAACAACACAAGCGCGGCGAGAATAATCACCACACCGGCAGCAATAGTGGCAGCGTACCAACGTACACTACCGGTTTGAGTTGCACTCAACAGTCTGTATAACTGCGTAATGCTGGCAGGAATCAGATTGAAGGTTTTATCAACTGGATCTCTACGCAAAATTCGCGTGAGGAAAACATAAGGCTTAACAAGAACCTGATCGTACAACCAATCAAAACCCCAAGCCGCAAACCAGAACTTGGTGAGCACTTTACCAATTGATGAAGACGCAATTGATCTAACAATTTTGGTATCGAAGAGGAACAGGAACGTTGCCAATAAAGTACCAATAACAGCAGTTGAGATAGTCATGATTTCAACGAGGTGCTTGATGCCCTCTTCTGCATGTGGATTAGTTGGCAATACACCATCAAGTGGAGGGGCAATCAACGCACCTACACCAGTAGAGAGAACCAAAAGAATCCCGAGCGGTAACCAGTAGTCAGCACCGTGAAGCGCATGAACTTCAGTTTTAGCTTCGCCGTGGAAAGCAACGAAGATCAAACGGAATGTATAAATTGCGGTCATGAATGCACCAGCCAAACCGGCGTAGAACAATTCAGGATGGCTGGTTGCATAGGCTTCCAAAAGGATTTCGTCTTTTGAATAGAAACCAACAGTAACCCAAGGCAAAGCAACCAGAGCTGCACCACCTATGAGGAAACAAGCGTAAACAAATGGAATCTTTTTACGCAAACCACCCATTTTGAAAATGTTTTGCTCATGATGACAAGCGATGATCACTGCACCCGATGAGAGGAACAACAACGCTTTAAAGAATGCGTGAGTCATCAAGTGGAAGATCGCTGGCTGATAAGCTTTGACGCCCAATGCCAAGAACATATAGCCAATCTGGCTCATTGTTGAGTAAGCGAGAATGCGTTTGATATCGGTTTGAACGAGCGCCGCAAAACCAGCAATGAATAAAGTCACTGCGCCTACGACACCAACGAGGTAGAGAACGTCTGGAGCCAATTCAAATAGAACATGTGTACGCGCAATTAAATAAACACCAGCAGTTACCATGGTTGCAGCGTGGATCAATGCAGATACAGGGGTTGGGCCAGCCATCGCATCGGCCAACCATGTTTGCAATGGCAATTGCGCAGATTTACCTACAGCACCACCCAACAACATCATTGTGGCGAAAACAATTGCGGAAGAACCAACAGTAAATACGGTAGGTGCTTTGGCAATTACTTCTTGAATATTCAATGTGCCCAAATGTTGGTAAAGGATAAACAAGCCAATGGCCATAAAGGCATCACCCACACGGGTAACAACAAAGGCTTTACGTGCTGCAGCACCATTAGCAGGATCGCGATAGTAGTAACCGATCAACAAATATGAGCAGAGACCTACACCTTCCCAACCGAAATACAAAGACACCAGGTTATCGCCCAATACCAACAAAATCATGCTGGCAAGGAAGAGGTTCATGTAGGAGAAGAAACGCGCATAGTCTTCATCGCCACGCATATACCAAGAGGCAAATACATGAATGAGGAAACCTACACCCGTAATTACGCCCAGCATGGTCAGCGACAAACCATCCAGGTACAAATTAAATTCAGGTGTAAAACCTGGAATACTTACCCATGTCCACAACGGCAATACAAACGCGCCTGACTCAGGTTTGTGTTGCAAGAAATCAAAGCCAGCATAAGCCGCAACGAGCGCAGCCAAACCAACGGAACCTACACCTACAAACGCCGCAACATTTTCAGACAAACGTTTGCGCGCTGATACAAGGATCAGGAATCCGATTAGAGGAAATAAAATTGTTAAATAGAGTTGGTTCATCCGCGCATCTCACTTGCTGCATCAACATCCAGAGACTGGTAGCGACGGTAAAGTTGAATAACGATTGCCAAGCCAATTGCAGCTTCTGAGGCAGCCAGAGTCAAAATTAAAATAAACATAATTTGGCCGTCGGGTTGTACCCAACGCGCACCGGCAACTACGAACGCCATAGCGGCAGCATTCATCATGATTTCAATGCTCATCAATACGAAGAGCAAGTTGCGGCGAATCAGCACACCGGCCAAACCCACTACAAAGAGCAATCCGGCCGCTAAAAGGCCATGCTCCACGGGAATTCCGTGGGGAATACTAAGCATTGTTATTCTCCTTATCGTCTTTATCTGCATCGCGGCCCAAATGCCAGGCGGCAACCATAGCGGCGAGCAACAACATGGAGGCTAGTTCTACCGCCAAAACGTAAGGGCCAAATAAAGCAATACCTACTTCTTTTGGACCAACAGTAGTGATGGTAATCAGAGTTTCAAGATTAGGTTTGATGGTATAAACCAGTTCAACCAAAAGCGCCAAAGACAGAAAAGATGGGCCGATCCACGCACGCGGCGATAGCCATTTTCTTTCCTGGTCATCAATCACAGCACCGAGGTTGAGGATCATCACCACGAATACGAAGAGCACCATAATGGCTCCAGCGTAAACGATCATTTCGAGTGCAGCAGCGAAAGGCGCACCTAATGCAAAGAAAATCATTGCCACAGCGAGCAATGAAACCACCAGATACAACAAAGCGTGCACCGGGTTGGCGTTAGTGATAACTCGAATCGATGCAATCAAAGCAATTGCAGCGGCGAGGTAGAAAGCTATTGCAGGTCCCACGTCGGTATATTCCTTTGATTGATTAAGGTAAAAGGCTCTTCACGTTTACCGGTTGTGCTTCGTTTTGCGCACCACCTTTTGGCTTGCCTGCAATGGCCAAACCAGAAACGCGATAGAAGTTATAGTCAGGATATTTTCCCGGGCCAGAAATCAACAAATGCTCTTTCTCATACACCAGATTTTGACGTTTGAATTCCGCCATTTCGAAATCCGGTGTCAATTGGATTGCAGTAGTCGGGCAAGCCTCTTCACACATACCGCAGAAAATGCAGCGCGAGAAGTTGATACGGAAAAACTCCGGAAACCAACGACCATCTTCACGCTCGGCTTTTTGTAGAGAAATACAACCAACCGGACAAGCAACCGCACAGAGATTACAAGCAACACAACGCTCTTCACCATCGGGATCGCGCGTCAGAATAATGCGACCACGGTAACGTGGTGGAACATAAGGCATTTGCTCGGGATACTGAATCGTATCGCGCTTGCGCCATGCGTGGGTAAATACCATCCACAAGCTGCGGAACTGAGTATATGTACCGTGTAAAAGTTTAATCATTTCTGTACCTCAACCTTAAGCCGCTGTGGGTTCTAACAACAGCACTACCGCAGCAGTAGCTACCAGGTTTACAAGCGTAATTGGTAAGCAGACACGCCAACCGAAATCCATGATTTGGTCATAACGTGGACGTGGCAAAGCCGCACGAACCAGAATGAACATCATGATAAAAAACGCTGTTTTAGTCGCGAACCAAACAAATGGTGGAATAAAACTCAACGCGTCGAACGGAGGCAACCAACCACCGAAGAACAAGACGGTAATCAATGCAGAAACCAGAACCACACCAATGTATTCACCCACGAAGAACATACCCCACTTCAAACCGGAATATTCAGTGTGGTAACCCGCAGCGAGATCTTGTTCTGCTTCTGGGGCATCAAAAGGTGAACGGTGAGTTACTGCAATACCGGCAACGGCGAAAGTCAGGAAGCCGAGAATTTGCGGGAACACAAACCAGCAATCTTTTTGCGCATTAACAATTTCTGTCATATTGAATGAGCCGGTGATGGTCACAACGCCCATCAAAGACAAACCCATAAACACTTCATAACTTACTGTTTGTGCAGTAGCACGAACACCACCAAGCAACGCATATTTATTGTTGGAAGACCAGCCGCCAAACATTACCGCGTATACAGCCAAACCAGCCATCGCAAAGAAGAACAGCAGGCCTATATCCAAATCTGCTGCAACCCAACCTGGAATGATTGGCACAATTGCAAACGATAAAAGCAAACCGCTCATCGCAATCGCAGGAGCCAACCAGAAAGTTAACTTATCAACGAAAGGTGGAGTCCAGTCTTCTTTAAAAAACATTTTGATCATATCAGCAGGCAATTGCAGCAAACCGAAAGGACCAGCGCGATTGGGGCCGTAACGATCTTGCCAAAGTGCGAGCAAACGACGCTCAACAAAGCTGAGGAAAGCCGCGCAAACAACCACACCAAAAAGTACGATCAACGATTTAACAACGGACCAAATAATTGCGATAACTTCAGGAGTGAAAATATCCATTACACACTCCCCTTCAAGCTAACAGCCAAACCGGAAGCGACCTTCGGTATACCAGACAGAACCGGAACACCAACTACGCCCGCCGCCAAATCAGTTGAAACCTTAACCGGCGCAACAAACACAGCACCGCCCGCGATAACTTCAGCGTTTTGACCATTTACCAAACCGAGTTTTTGCGCATCGCTAGATGACACAGCTACGTAAGGAGTCGCGATACGCGTTGCAAACACTTCTGAGCGCGATGACATTTCGTCACTGCCGAACAAGTGATAAAGCGGTGCAGATTGCAAACCGGAAACCGCATTTGGAACTGCGCTGAAATATTCAGCGGAAGCAGAAGCTTCAATCAAACGCACACCCGGATCACCTGCACGTAAGCTGCCACCTACTTCATCCTGGAATTTGTTCCAAGCTTGCGGTGAGTTCCAACCTGGAGCCCAGGCAAATGGAATCAATTGCGAATTGTTGGTTGGTCCAGAAATACCTTCCATAGAGAAAGACATCGCTGAATCCTGATCTTGTGGTTGGCGAATTTCATGTACGTTTTGGTTTGCACGCATTGCAGTGCGACCAGAATAACGACGCGGTTCACGCGCAATACGCGAGCCGTGAATACGCAAACTTGAATCAGGCGCAGCCGCTGAGATTGCTGCTAATGCTGAATTAGATTGAGCAAGATTTGCAGTCACATCATCCAACACAGTCCAATCAACTGACTTGTTATCCAAGGTTGATTTGATTGCGTGCAACCAACGCCAGCCTTCGCGAATTAATTGCTCAGGCTTGTAGTAAGACGCATCGAAAACCTGGAAGAAACGTTGCGCACGGCCTTCCATATTTACGAGGGTACCGTCGCCTTCTGCAAAGCTTGACGCTGGCAATACCAAGGTCGCTTTTTCAGCAGTAGCAGTTGATTGGTGATCAAGAACGATAACAGCTTTCGCCGCTTTCAAAGCGGCATCAACCAATTCTGCAGGAGCGCGTTGATACAAATCGTTTTCAACAACAACCAATACATCAGCTTGTCCATCGCGAACTGCAGTCAAAATAGTTTCTACGGATTCGCCACCTTGTGTATTAAGCAATGCAGTACCAAGACTGTTTGCTTCCAACAAGGTTAGAGAAATTCCAACGTCTTTTTCACGCTTTTTCAGCGCGTAAGCGATGTTTGCAGCAGCCTGGATTACAGCTTCAGATTTCAAACCAACGCCGGAAATAACGAGTGGTTTATCTGCAGCTAACAAACCAGCAGCAATCGTTTGTGCCTGTGCAGTTTGTTCATCAGACAAACCTGCAACTGCGGGCGATGATGAATCAATAATATTGGCAACTGCGAAACCTAAACGCGCAATATCTGCAACAGAAGCGCGAGTCGTAGTTGCAGCAATATCATCCAAACGCGTTGCAGTTACGCTTGCGATATACACCGGGCTTTTTTCAGATTGCGCAATATTTTTAATAGGAGCTGCGTTCCACTCAGGAACTTTTTTCGCTGCCGCCATTTTCAATGCGAGAGTTTTTGATGCTTGACGAACAGCAAGCGAAACACGTGCAGCAGTTTGAGTAACATCTTCACCCAAAATAAACACTGCATCAGCTTTTTCAATGTCACGCAGATTTGGAGTAGTAACACTGCCCTCTTTCAACACTTTATGAACGAGTGCATTAAGTGCTTGTTCTTCAGCTGCAACACCGTAAGAGAACTTACCGGCACCAACCAAACTTGCCAACGCAAAATTGGTTTCTAGAGATGCGCGTGGAGAGCCAATACCTACAACGCGTTTACCGCGCAACAAATCAGCAGCTTTATCCAGCGCAGAATCAATAGTGAAAGTCTCTGAGCTTGCATTCAAACGAGGCTTAGTTGGGCGATCTTCACGGTTTACATAACCATAACCAAAACGACCACGATCGCAGAGGAAATATTGGTTTACTGAACCGTTAAAACGGTTTTCGATACGACGAATTTCACCGTAACGCTCGCCCGGGCTGGTGTTACAACCAACCGCGCAACTTTGGCAAACGCTGGGTGCAAATTGCATATCCCATTTACGGGTGTAGTGATCAGCGTGAGTCTTATCGGTGAACACACCCGTAGGACAAACTTCAGTCAAGTTGCCAGAGAATTCGCTTTCCAGATCACCGCTTTCAGGACGACCGAAATACACATTGTCGTGCGCGCCGTAAACGCCGAAATCTTTACCGCCTGCGTAATCGTCGTAGTAACGAACACAACGGTAGCACGCGATACAACGGTTCATTTCGTGGTTAACGAATGGGCCGAGATCCTGATTGACGTGAGTACGTTTGGTGAAGCGGTAGCGACGGGTATTATGGCCAGTCATTACGGTCATATCCTGCAAATGGCAGTGACCACCTTCCGCGCACACCGGACAATCGTGCGGATGGTTGGTCATCAACCACTCAACAACGCTTTTGCGGAATGATTTTGCTTCTTCGTCTTTGATTGCAATGTAAGTTTTATCGTTGGCGGGCGTCATGCACGACATCACCAAACGACCGCGAGTGTCGTTTTCGTCGTTGAATTGCTTAACAGCACACTGACGACAAGCGCCAACAGAACCTAAAGCAGGATGCCAACAAAAATAAGGAATATCGAGGCCAAGACTCAAACATGCTTCGAGCAAGTTATCTGAGCCGTTAACATCGTACTGTTTACCGTCTACGTGAATGGTCGCCATTCTGCGTCTTACCTTTCTTTAAGGTCGTTACCGTTTAAGACAACTCGAAAGTTATTACTTAACGGATTTAAAGTTTAAAGTGATCGTGAAATCACTTCGTGAAAAACTACGCGTTAAAGCTGTTAAAAATTATTTAAGCCTTAATCCCTTTCGCAAATTCTGCGGGGAAGAATTTCAACGCGCTTTGCAGTGGTTCCATAGCTCCCGGGGCGTGTGCACAGAAAGTTTTGCCCGGGCCGAGGAAGCGAGTGAGTTGTTGCAAGGTGGCGATATCGCCCTCCTGCCCTTCACCCGCTTCGATGGATTCTAGGATCTTCACAGTCCACGGCAAACCATCGCGGCAAGGTGTACACCAGCCACAAGATTCGCGCGCAAAGAACTGCTCAAGGTTACGCACTGCTGAAATAATGTTTTGTTTATCGTCCACAACCATGATCAAGGCGGTACCCATACGGCTGCCGGCTTTCATGATGGTGTCGTAGTCCATCGCCAAATCAAGGTGTTCTGGCATCAAGAAGTCGGTTGAAGCACCGCCCGGCAACCAGCAGCTCAGCTCGTAGCCATCAGCCATACCGCCGCCGTGGGTATAAAGCAATTCGCGACCGGTAGTACCGATTGGCAGTTCCCACAAACCTGTGATTTTTGCGCGACCTGAAATACCGTACATTTTGGTACCGGCATCAGGACTTTTACCTTGCGACAAACCTTTGAACCAATCTGCACCGCGCAACAAAATCGCGGGAATGTTCATCAAGGTTTCAACGTTATTTACGATGGTTGGCTTGCCCCATGCGCCCGCTTGCTGCGGAAATGGTGGCTTAGTACGTGGGTTGGCGCGGCGGCCTTCCAAGCAGTTAATCAATGCAGTTTCTTCACCGCAGATATAACGGCCAGCGCCTAAGTGAACGTGAAGTTCAAAATTGAAGCCTGAACCTAAAATGTTTTCGCCGATGTAACCAGCTTTGGTCGCTTGCTGGATTGCAGCATTTAAGCGCTCGCCAGCGATAATGTATTCGCCACGCAAGAAGATGTAGCCTTTGCTTGCGCCAATCGCATAAGCGGCAGTGATCATGGCTTCAACTAACTGGTGTGGAAGCTCTTCCATCAGGAAGCGGTCTTTAAAGGTGCCCGGCTCCATCTCGTCTGCATTACAAACGAGGTATTTCTGGCCAGCATCTGGCCCCATTGGAATCAATGACCACTTAACGCCAGTCGGGAAGCCTGCACCGCCACGGCCACGTAAGTTAGATGCCTTAACTTCGGCCTGTACATCAGTTGGCTGCATGGCAACTGCTTTTTTCAAAGCTGAATAGCCTTCCAGTGCTTCGTAATCTTCAATCGTCAACACTGACTTACCAGCTTTGGTGTAGCGCCAGGTCAGAGGATGTGTTTCCGGGCCTACGTTGGTTAGGCCGACATTGATATTGGAGGTCATTTGTATTGCTCCAATACTGAGTCAATGTTTTCTGGAGTCACATTGAAATGGGTTGCATCGTTAACCATCAACACTGGAGCTTTATCGCAAGCGCCCAGGCAAACAATCGGTAGCAAAGTGAAGCGATCATCAGCCGTGGTTTGGCCTGGCTTGATGCCAAGCTTTTGCTGGATTGAACCGTAAAGCTGGTCAAAGCCCATCAGGAAGCAACCAATACTGTCGCACACTGCAATTACGTGACGGCCAACTGGTTGGCGGTAGATGCGGTTATAAAAGGTCGCAACACCTTCAACATCGCCCGCGCCTACACCGAGGATATCGGCGATTGCGTACACAGCGCCATCTGGCACCCAGCGACGCTGGCTTTGCACGATTTTCAATGCATCAATAATCGCAGCGCGTGGCTCCGCGTAATGATGAATCGCGTGTTCAATTTGTTCACGCTCGAAAGCACTGAACTCAAAGTCGCCAACGCGATCGCTGGCAATTGTCTGGGTAGTATTAGCGGTCAACATCGGCCATCACAAAGTCAATTGAGCCTAGGTAGGCGATAAGATCAGGGATCATAGAACCATTGATCACAGACGGAATTTGCTGCAAGTGCGCAAAGCTTGGTGTACGTATACGCGTACGGTAACTCATGGTGCTGGCATCGGAGGTCAGATAGTAGCTGTTGATGCCTTTGGTGGCTTCAATCATCTGGCAGCTCTCGCCTGCAGGCATAATCGGACCCCATGATACCGACAGGAAGTGCGTAATCAGGGTTTCGATGTCTTGCAAAGTGCGCTCTTTTGGCGGCGGACAGGTCAGCGGATGGTCAGCTTTGTACGGACCTGCTGGCATGTTTTCCAAGCATTGCTTGATGATACGCACTGATTGATGCATCTCTTCCAGACGCAATACTGCTCGCTCATAAGCATCGCCATGTTGGCCAACTGGAACATCAAATTCGAAGTTCTCATAGCCAGAATATGGGCGCGCTTTACGCAAGTCGAAGTCAACACCAGTTGCACGCAAGCCCGGGCCGGTTACGCCCCAAGCCAACGCCTGGTCTTTGTTGTATTGCGCAACATCAACAGAACGCGCAACCAAAATAGAGTTTTGCAGGGCAGCTTTTTCGTATTCTTTTAAACGTGCTGGCAACCACTCAACAAATTCACGCACTAAACGATCCCAACCTTTTGGCAGATCGTGGGCAACACCGCCGATACGATACCAGGCCGGGTGCATACGGAAGCCAGTAATCGCTTCAATCACATCGTAAGCTTTCATACGGTCGGTAAACATAAAGAACACCGGCGACATACCGCCCACATCCTGGATGTAAGTACCGAGGTACAGCAAGTGTGAAGTGATACGGAAGAATTCAGCCAACATGACACGGATGGTTTTAACGCGATCCGGCACTTCAATTCCCGCCAGTTTTTCTACGGCGAGAACATACGGCAAGTTGTTCATTACACCGCCGAGGTAATCGATACGGTCAGTGTAAGGAATGAAAGAATGCCATGATTGACGTTCAGCCATTTTCTCAGCACCACGATGGTGATAGCCGATGTCCGGAACGCAATCGAGAATTTCTTCACCATCAAGTTGCAACACAATACGGAAAGCACCGTGCGCTGATGGGTGGTTAGGGCCGAGGTTCAAGAACATGAAGTCTTCGGTATTGTCTTTGTTGCTGCGTTTCATACCCCACTCTTCGGGGTTGAACAACAAAGCTTCCTGTTCTAAATCCTGCTTAGCGGCGTCGAGTTTAAAGGGATCAAACTCAGTCGCACGCGCTGGATAGTCTTTGCGCAGTGGATGGCCTTCCCATTTCGGGGGCAACAAAATACGCGATAAATGCGGATGGCCTTCAAACACAACGCCAAATAAATCCCAGGCTTCACGCTCATACCAGTTGGCGTTTGGCCAAATACCGGTTGCGGTCGGGAGTTTCAAATCGTCGAGTTTAAGCGCTACCTTGATACGAACGTCGCTGTTGCGATCAATCGAAACCAAGTGATAGAAAACGGTGAAGTCTTCAACTGGCATGCCCAAACGATTTTGACGAAGACGCTCATCGGTAGCGGACAAGTCGTAAAGCATTACGAATGGGCGCGGTACTTTGCGTAAAAAAGTTAATACATCGATTAACTTGTCGCGCGGCACCCAAAGCGTAGGCACATTATCGAGAGTAGTCTGAAACACAAAAGCATCTGCACCAAACTGCGTATGCAGCTCGCGCACTACTTCATGCTCAGCGCCCAACACTGGGCTTATGGTGACGTTTTCGGTCATTATTTACGGTCGCTTAGGCTAATTTTTAAAATTAAACTTCATCAGGTGAACGCAGGTTAACAGCGGCAATACGCTCTGCCTGTTTGCGATCACGCTCAGGTTGTAATTCAGCGCGATACACGCCTTGCTCACCAACTGTCCATGACAATGGGCGACGCTCTTCACCAATAGATTGTTGCAACAAGGTCAATGCTTGCAAGAAAGCTTCCGGGCGTGGAGGGCAACCGGGAATATATACATCGACAGGAAGGAACTTATCTACGCCCTGTACAACCGAATAAATATCGTACATACCACCTGAGTTAGCACATGCACCCATGGAGATAACCCATTTTGGCTCGAGCATTTGCTCGTACAGGCGTTGAACTACAGGCGCCATTTTTATAAAACAGGTTCCAGCAACCACCATCAAGTCAGCTTGACGTGGCGATGCACGAATTACTTCTGCACCAAAGCGCGCGAGATCATGTGGAGAGGTGAACGCTGTAGCCATCTCAACGTAGCAGCATGACAACCCGAAGTTGTATGGCCACAAAGAGTTTGCACGACCCCAGTTAACACCGGCGTGGATCATATCTTCCAAGCGCCCCATAAATACACTTTTATGAACTTCGTCTTCCATCGGATCAGTGCTGGCAAAATTCGCAACGGTTTGCTGCGTCTGCATTGGGTAAGCACCTTGTGCACCTTCTGGATTAGCGCGTGTAAGGGTGTACTTCATTCACAAAACCTCAATTATTCTGCTGACGATTTATCGGCAAGGCGAGCGCGCGCAAGTTCAGCGCGACGATGGCGTTGAGCGGGAGCCCAATCCAAACCGCCGATACGGATCAAATAAACCAAACCTGCCAACAGGATAGCGATAAATAGAACAGCCTCGGCAAAACCAATCCAACCGCTTTCGCGAACGGACACTGCCCAGGCGTAGAGATAAAGCGCTTCAACGTCGAAAATAACGAAGAGCATGGCAACCAGATAGAATTTGGCCGAGAGTCGCAGGCGCGCGCTACCTTGGGATACAACGCCGGATTCGAAAGGGTCGTTTTTTGCTCTACCCCAAGCTTTGCCGCCGAGCCATTGGGGAATAAAGAGCATAACGAAGAGGAGAAAACCAATACCGCCAAGATAGGCTGCAATTGACCAAAATTCAGTGCTGTTTTCCGGGGATAATGACAAGCGAATCACCCTATTTTTTTAGATGAGAAAACAAAATGCGCAATTGGTATAAAAAATAACCTAAGTGCGACATACCCAACAAAATCGGGGTGTAATATAGCAAAGATGAGGAATAACGACAAATTGTTATTCCCTCATTATTCAGATATTTGCACTAAATTGAATCAAAAATCCGGAATAAATTATCCATCCAACCCCAAGAGTTTTTAGTGTAGCTCTGCTATTCTTTGCTCCTTCCGTTTTCACCAACAGAATCGCTCTTATGAATGACCCACTAATTTCGCTTGTTGATATCGAGCAAAAATTACAACACGAATCTCCCCAAAAAATTATTAAATACGCTCTCTCGCAATACGAGAATATCGCGATTTCGTTTAGTGGCGCAGAGGACGTAGTCTTAATTGAAATGGCGCGAAATTATCGCCCGGATGTGCAAGTGTTCTGTCTGGACACTGGCAGACTTCATCAAGAAACCTACCGTTACCTTGAAAAGGTCCGCAAACACTACGGTATTAAAATTGAAATTATGGCGCCAGATGGCGAAGCTTTGCATCAATTGACCAGTGAAAAAGGTCTCTTCAGCTTCTATGAAGACGGGCATCACGAGTGCTGTGGAATTCGCAAAACCCAACCCTTGCGCAAAAAACTGGCAACCGTAGACGCCTGGATTACCGGTCAACGCAAAGATCAAAGCCGTACTCGCGCCGAAATTCCTGTTATTCAAGACGATAAACTATTTGCTCGTCCCAACGGCACGCTGACCAAATTTAATCCGCTTGCCAATTGGAGTTCACAGGAAGTCTGGGCTTACATTCGCATGTGCGAGATTCCTTACAACGAATTGCACGACAGAGGCTTTATCTCAATTGGTTGCGAGCCCTGCACTCGCCCTGTTGGTCCCAATCAGCACGAACGAGAAGGTAGA
This sequence comes from Cellvibrio zantedeschiae, assembly GCF_014652535.1. Taxonomy (NCBI): domain Bacteria; kingdom Pseudomonadati; phylum Pseudomonadota; class Gammaproteobacteria; order Cellvibrionales; family Cellvibrionaceae; genus Cellvibrio; species Cellvibrio zantedeschiae. The sequence goes on from NZ_BMYZ01000001.1 coordinate 1,645,507, forward strand.
TGGTGGTGGGAAGAAGCGACCAAGAAAGAGTGCGGTCTGCATTCGGGGAATATTTCCAACTAAAAAACAGGCACCACTTTAAGATGTCGCATGCTTACGCAGACGTAAAATTGGTGGTCGCCTGAGCTTCAGGCATAATGCCGATCATTAAAATCCCTATGGTTTTAGCATGTCACGCTTTTCGTTAAAAAAATTTATGCCGCCTGCTGAAACCGTCAAAAACAGCAAATCCTTGCGTTTTTTAGGGTCGCTGCTCGACGATCCAAATCTATTCCACATGAATCGTCGCTCCGTTTCCAAAGCTTTTTTCTGGGGCGTTTTTATTGGGCTGCTTCCTCCAATCCCCATTCATACTCCGGTTGCAGCAAGTGCAGCTTTAGTTACAAGAGCTAATTTGCCGCTAACGATTGCAGCCTGTTGGATCGCAAACCCAATTACCATTCCATTTATTATGTATGCGTTTTATCACCTGGGGCGCTCCATATTACATATGGAGCCTGCGCCAGATATGGAATTTACCTGGGCGTGGTTAACTCATGAGTTTGAAATTATTTGGCGGCCTTATTTGCTTGGCTCATTGATTGGCGCTAGCAGCTTATCGACACTCGCCTATTTTTTATCAAATTATATGTGGCGGCTTAACGTAAAGCGAAGATGGTATGCGCGACAAAAACACAGGGCTGTCGAACATCAATTGGATAACTAAATTTTTATTCGTAACGCAAAGCATCCGCAGGTTGAACGCGACTTGCTCTCCACGCAGGATAGAGCGCGGCAAAGAAACAAATAAATAAAGAAGTGGCCGACACTTGCACAACATCAGACCAATATAAATTAGATGGCAAATAGCTAATGGGGTACACATCAGAATGCAAAAACTGAATTCCTAATAACCTTTCCAAACCTGCAATTAAATCTGTTACCACCCAGGACAAAAGCACGCCGAGAATCGCACCGATACTTGTACCAATCAATCCAATCAAACCACCTTGAATCATAAAAATACCAATGATTTCTTTGCTTGATGCACCAAGCGTTCGCAAGATTGCGATATCACCTTGTTTATCGACTACCACCATAATCAAGGTAGAAATCAAATTAAAAGCGGCAATACCAATAATTAAGAAGAGCAGCAAGCTAACCAGGCTTTTGGACATTTGAATAGCTTCGTAAATGGTGCCGTGTGTGCGCATCCAGTGGGAGCCAAAATAACCAACAGGTAACTGATTGACAGCGTTCATCACAATTGACGGAGCTTCAAATAAATCATCAACCTGCAACCGAATCCCGCTTACTTTTCCTGGAAACTCTGACGCTTGGGATGCTGCATTTAAATTCATCAATGCCAAAGTCTGGTCAACATTGGTGTTGCTTTTTAGGATTGCAATAACGTCGAGCATTAAAATACCCGGTGTTGCATTGGCATCAGCGGAGCGCGGAATGATTAAGGTAATTTTATCGCCGACATTAACGTGTAATTTGTCCGCTATGCCCTGCCCAACAATAACCGCCTGCGAATTTTGACTGAGTAGCACCAAGGCACCAGCCGGTAAATATTGTTCAAGCGAACTAAGCTTTACTTCCTGTGCAGGATCGACACCAAATAAATTAGCGGGCGCCACATGTTTCTGATGATTAAATAATCCCTGGATTTGCACAAACGGTGCCGCGGCAAGGATGCGTTTATCTTGCTTAAGCTGATCAATCAAGGAAACATAATCAGCAATACCTTCGCGGTGGTAAATCATAGCTTGCGGCAGAATCCCTAAAATGCGCTCACGCAATTCTCTGTCGAATCCATTCATAACTGACATAACGACAATTAACAATGCAACGCCGATTACTAAACCAGCAGTAGACAAGCGCGAAATAAAAGATACCAATTGGCTGTGCTTACGCGAAATGCCGTAACGCGCTCCCACCAAAAATGTAAAGCGATTAAAAACTGCTTTTACATTCATAGTAAAACGCCATCCGCGAGCGTTAGAGTTCTATCCATTTTTGCAGCAAGTCGCAAATCATGCGTGACAACGATAAAACTGGTACCAATAGATTGATTAAGTTCCAGCATTAATTGTTGAATGCTATCTGCCGAATGTGTATCCAAATTGCCGGTAGGCTCATCCATTAATACGCAAGCGGGCGATGTTACTAATGCGCGTGCAATAGCGACTCGCTGGCGTTCACCACCCGACAATTCTGAGGGTTTATGCTCAAGGCGATGACCAAGACCAACACGCTGCAACATAAGCGTCGCTTTTTCTTTAGCCAGTGACTTGCTCATTTTGCCAATCAATAAGGGCATGCAAACATTTTCCAATGCGGTAAATTCCGGCAACAAATGATGAAACTGGTAAACAAAACCCAGGTTTCGATTGCGCAAAAAACCGCGCTCATCGGCACTCATGCTCGATAACAACTCACCTGCAACCGAAACTTCGCCTGCGTCAGGTACATCCAATCCGCCAAGAATATTAAGTAGCGTTGATTTACCTGAACCAGATGCTCCCACTATGGCGACGCGCTCGCCAGAACGAATATCAATATTGATATCTTTTAGAACACTGACTGCCAATGCACCTTCGCCGTAATGCTTGCTTACGTCTGTACAATTTAATACTGATGTGGTTGATGATGAAGGTGCAGAACTATTCATAACGCAATGCCTCGGCGGGCTCAATTTTACCGGCACGATAGGCCGGATACAGCGTAGCTAAAAAACTTAACGTCAATGCTGTCAGTGTGATGGTAACAAGATCTTGCCACATTAAAAAACTTGGCAAACCGGTAATATAAAATGTTTCGGGGTCGAAAAAATGAAAACCGAATGCTGATTCAAGCAAACTCATAATCGGGTTGAGTAACCAGGTCAAAATGCAGCCGGCAATTACGCCGATAAATGTTCCAACGAAACCAACGGCGCTGCCCTGCACTATAAAAATTCCCATCACTTGTTTTGCAGTTAAACCCAGGGTACGTAGTACAGCGATATCAGAACGTTTGTCAGCCACCATTAACACCAAGCTCGAAACTATATTAAATACTGCAATAAAAATTAAAATGTTCAGCAGCGTGCCGGTTACAATTTTTTCCATTTTCACCGATTGAAAAAGACTGCCCTGGGTTTGGCTCCAATCTTTTACCTTGTAATCGTTACCAAACTTAGCGCTCAGTTCTTTCATTACATTTGCAGCATCATATAAATCTACTGTTTTTACGTGCAGCCCTTGCGCGCCGGCCACACGAAAGAATTTTTGCGCGTCGCTTAAATGGATAAGCGCCAAATTAAAATCTACTTGCCCACCCACTTCAAATACGCCAACAAGCGTAAAATTTTTATTGCGGGGGAAAATACCGGCCGGTGTAATATTAATATCCGAAGAGGTAATCATGACCTTGTCGCCCGGCGCCAATCCCAACTGGCGCGCCATCATACTGCCCATGACTACACCAAACTCACCAGGCTTCAAATTGGTCAATGAACCAATGAGCATATGCTTATCTATTACCGAAATTTTCAATTCTTCTTCGGGCAAAACACCTTCAATTTGTATGCCCTGGATATCGCTGCCATAACCAACTAACGCTTCACTGGCAATGTAGGGCGCCGTGCCTATAACTTTGGGGTGTTCACGCACTCGCTGCGCAATTTCAGACCAATTGCTCAAGGCTGGTTCGCGATCAATATAACCATGGGGGATCACGCTAAGCAGGCGCTGCTTCATCTCCCTGTCCAGCCCATTCATGACCGAAAGTACAATAATGAGGGCCATAACTCCCAATGCCATACCAATTAGCGAAAAAGCACTAATAAAGGAAATGAATTGGTTACGGCGCTTGGCGCGGGTGTAACGCAAGCCTATATAGAGAGGTATGTTTTTCATCATGGGGCGCATTAAACCTACTAACGTAGCTGATGTAAAGGCATAGCTCCAAGTCAGGATATGTTCGATTCGAAGCTCGCCCAATTGCCTTTTCTCGGAACAAATGCCGGCCTTGTGCTATGTTTAATACTCTAACCGCACAAGAAATTAAGAGAAGTTGCCATGTCAGAGCGTCGTAGTTATTTTCGGATTGATGAAACTATCGCCCTAGAGTTCAAAAATGTAGATGAGCTTACGGCGAACAAAAACCAACCGGATGCTTTATTTAATAACGCAAACTCATTAAAGCTTTACTCCGAACTTAAAAAAATTGACGCAGACAACGCCCAATTCCTGTTCCAAATTAAAGAGCTTAGCCGCCCACTCGCTGAATATTTGCACAACTTGAACCGCAAAATTGAATTGCTCGGCCAGCAATTAATGGCAGACCAAAAGCCTTCTCCCCCCTCTAAAACGATCAAGCAAGTTAACCTTAGTGAAGGTGGTATTGCCTTTGGAAGTTCAAGCGCACTCAACACCGATGATTTTATCGGTTTGCGTATTGTTTTCTTACCCAGCAATGCCGGCCTGATTTTATTTGCCAAAGTGATCCGCTGCGAGCCAAGCAATACCGGAGAGTTTCAGGTAGCTGCAAAATTTCATCGTATTACTGATTTGCAGCAACAGTTAATTGGCCAGCAAATTATGCGTGCACAAATGGCGGAAAAGCGCCGACTTCAAGAAAACTCCTGATAAAAGAATCGCTAGGGATTTTGTATTATGAAAACCTTACTTTTATTGTTGATAGCCACTCTGGGTTTGTTCATTTCAGAATTGAGCGTGGCTGACACGGTTAAAATTCCCGTGGGCGCACAAACACCGGAATTGCAACAGGTTGCAAGACCCGCAACAGGCTTAAGCAAGACTCAAGTGAAGAGCCAATATGGCGAACCTAAACAAGAAAACCCCGCTAAAGGTAAGCCGCCTATTTCAAGTTGGGAATATGCTGAATTTACCGTTTATTTTGAGAATGATCATGTCATTCACAGCGTAATTAAGCCTGTGTTACATGAGGAAAAAGAAATCATTATTAAAACAACAGACGAGATGTCGGAAGATGATTTAAAGCTTAAATAAGTTTTTACAATCACAAAAAAAGGCGCATCTAAAATGCGCCTTTTTTTGTTCTAGCCCAGCTTATTTTATCGACGGCTCACACGGTTCATACCGTCCAAAGCCGCAATGCGATAAGTTTCTGCCATAGTAGGATAATTAAATGTAGTGCTCAGGAAATATTGAATTGTATTACCCGCACCCTTCTGCCCCATAATCGCCTGGCCAATGTGCACGATTTCAGCAGCTTCCGCTCCAAAACAATGGACCCCCAGAACCTCCAGGGTATCCACGTGGAATAACAGCTTTAGCATACCCACGTTTTCGCCAGAAATTTGTCCGCGCGCCGTATTTTTAAAGAGCGCACGCCCTACTTCATAAGGAATTCGCGCCTGGGTTAATTCTGTCTCAGTTTTACCTACCGAACTAATTTCCGGCAGAGTATAAATGCCCGTTGGAACATCTGATACCTGCACACAGGCATCACCTAAAATTCCACCTGAAACGGCACGGCCTTGGCCATATGATGCGCTCGCCAAGCTTGGCCAGCCAATCACATCACCTACGGCATAAATATTTTCTACACTAGTGCGATAGCAGTCATCGACTTTCAAATTACCACGGTGGTCAGCCTTCAAGCCCACAGCATCTAAATTCAGCGAATCTGTATTTCCGCTGCGGCCGTTACACCACAAAATAGCATCGGCCTTTAAACGTTTGCCGGATTTTAGATGCAAGGTAACCGAATGCTCATTTGATTCAATTTTTTCATACTCTTCGCTATGGCGAACCGTTACACCGCTATCGCGCAGGTGATAACTAAGCGCATCAGAAATTTCATCATCCAAAAATGACAAGAGACGGTCACGGTTATTGATTAAATCAACTCGCATTCCCAAGCCTGAAAAAATCGACGCATATTCACAACCAATGACACCAGCACCGTAAATAATGATATGACGAGGAGTGTGTTGCATTTCCAAAATGCTGTCGCTGTCATAAAGACGTTCCTGACTGAAATCAATGTCATCAGGACGATAGGGACGAGAACCCGTAGCGATAATAATATCTTGCGCAGTGAATTTTTCTTTTGCACCGTCTTGCAGCACGAGGCTAATAGTATGCGCATCAATAAAAGACGCTTGCCCAATCAGTACATCAACACGGTTGCGAACATAAAAATTGGTGTGCAGTTCAACTTGTTTGGGAATTACGCGAGCGGCAGATTGCAAAACACGGGGGAAAGTCAGGCGGCGGCTATCGCCAATTTCACGGAATAAGCTATCTGATTTGAAATGAATAATTTGTTTTACGACATGACGCAGAGACTTTGATGGGATGGTGCCTTTGTGTGCGCAACTTCCGCCTACAACGCTTCTATTCTCAATAACCGCGACACGCTTGCCCGCCTTGGCGGCTGCAATTGCAGAACTTTCGCCCGCAGGACCAGATCCAATTACCAGCACGTCATACATGTAATCTGCCACTTTATCCCCCTAGCGCTCATCTTGATCAAATACCTATTTAGAGACATAGGCACGATTGTTAAAACTCTCGAATGCTGTAACTGCCGAATATTGAAACTATTGTAGCAATGAAACTTGCCGAATGCCTCAGGCGACAATAACAAACGCTTAAAACCTCAAATAATGTTCAACTTTTAGTCGATTTCCTTGCGGCCGCTCTGCACTGACGAATTCCAGGCAATTCCTCTTCCATGTGATCAACGTATTGGATACAAATTTCGTTAATAAGAGAAGAGATAAAAAATTAAGGTACAAAACCCACTTTTTCCGAGCGCGCGGGTACAATGAAGCCACTTGCACTAACAGGGTTAAAAGCGCTTCACGATGGTATCTATTAGCAATCCTCCCGTTTCATCCCGCTCTGGCAATAAACAAAGCTGGGGGCAGCTCCACGGCAGCGCACAAGCACTCGCCATACTGAACGGCGCTTACGCGACAAATGGCTTTAGCTTGGTGATTACCGCTGACACTAGCAGTGCGCTACGCCTGGAAAGTGAGCTCGCGTTTTTTAACCAACGCGACGATTTTAATATTCTTCATCTGGCCGATTGGGAAACCCTGCCCTACGATACGATTTCACCCCATCAGGATATTATTTCTGACCGCTTAAAAACGCTCTATCAATTACCTCAAACCAAACAAGGTATTTTAGTTGTCCCTGTGACATCTTTATTACAACGTTTGATGCCGTCCGATTATTTGATAGGCAACAGCTTGATGGTTGAGTGCGGTCAAAAAATAAATATAGATGCCGTGCGCCGCAATTTTGAAAAGGCTGGATATCACTGTGTAGATACAGTTTACGAACACGGTGAATATGCCGTGCGCGGTGCCTTGCTGGATATTTTCCCTATGGGAAGTGAACAGCCTTATCGTCTGGATTTGTTTGACGACGAAATTGAAACACTGCGAACGTTTGATCCGGAGACCCAATTAACTGTCGAACAAGTTACAAGTATTCAATTACTACCTGCAAAAGAATTCCCGCTGGATAAGTTTGGCATTAATCGCTTCAAGCAAAACTGGCTGGAAAAATTTGATGTAGACCATAAATCCTGCCCAATATTCCAGGATATTAGCGCAGGTATTTCGCCACCGGGAATCGAATATTATTTACCCTTATTTTTTGAAAGCTGCAGTACGCTGTTCGATTACCTTCCTGAAAGCACGCAAATTTATGGCTTGGGTGATATTGAAAAAGCAGCAGAAAATTTTTGGCTTGAATTACTTCGTCGCTACGAAAGCCGCCGCGTTGATCCGCAACGCCCCATTTTGCCGCCGAAAGAAATATATATCGCCATTGACGAATTGTTCAGTCATCTGAAAGATTATTGTCGCACCTTCATTACTGCAGATGTTTTAGAAGAAAAAATTGGCCAGACCAATTTTTCGACGCAAATACCGCCCAGCTTGCCGATTCGTTCCCAGTCAGAAAATCCCCTGGCAGCAATCCAGGCTTTTTTGATGGAGTATGAAGGGCGTGTACTTTTTTGTGCGGATTCTGCGGGTCGCCGGGAAAGTTTATTGGAGCTTTTAAATCGTATCCGTGTAGCACCTGCGATTTTGGATGGCTGGCCAAATTTTGTTAATGGCAATGAAAAAATAGCCATCACTACCGCGCCGCTTGAACAAGGTTTGGTGTTGGCTGACCCCGCCATTGCGTTAATTACCGAAACTCAATTGTTTGGCGAGCGCGTTCAGCAAACTCGCCGCCGCAAGCAAAGCCAGGACAATTCTGAATTAATTGTTAAAAACCTGACTGAATTAAAAATTGGTTCGCCCGTGGTGCATATTGATCATGGTGTTGGTCGCTATCGTGGTTTGGAAACTATCACTATTGATGACCAGACCAACGAGTTTTTAACGCTCGAATATGCCGATGAAACCAAACTCTATGTTCCCGTAACCAACCTGCATTTGATCAGCCGTTACAGCGGCACTGATGAAGAGCTAGCGCCGCTGCACAAACTGGGCAGCGAAACCTGGCAAAAAGCAAAACGCAAAGCGGCAGAGCAAATTCGCGATACTGCTGCAGAATTATTAGAAGTTTATGCTCGTCGCGCTGCACGCAAAGGTTTTGCATTTGCAGATCCGAAAGAAGCTTATTTGAATTTTGCATCCAGCTTCCCATTTGAAGAAACACCAGATCAGCAACGCGCCATTGAAGCAGTAATTGCCGATATGCTTTCGCCAAAACCTATGGATCGTTTAGTGTGCGGCGATGTAGGCTTTGGTAAAACAGAAGTCGCTATGCGTGCTGCATTCGTAGCAAGCCACGGCGGCAAGCAGGTTGCGATTCTTGCGCCAACAACACTACTCGCACAACAACACTACGAATCATTAAAAGATCGCTTTGCCGATTGGCCAATTACTATTGAAGTGCTCTCTCGTTTTAGAACCGCGAAAGAAGTGAATGAAGTTAAACCGCGCATTGCTGAAGGCAAAATTGATATTATTGTGGGCACCCATGCGTTACTGTCGCCAGATATTAAATACAAAAATCTTGGCTTGTTAATTATCGATGAGGAACATCGTTTTGGGGTTCGACAAAAAGAACAACTCAAAGCTTTGCGCGCTGAAATTGATATTTTGACCTTAACTGCCACACCGATTCCGCGTACGTTAAATATGTCCATGTCAGGCATTCGCGATTTGTCTATTATTGCAACGCCACCTGCACGCCGTTTGTCTGTTAAAACCTTTGTACGTACACACGACGATAACATTATTAAAGAAGCGATTCTGCGTGAAATTTTGCGCGGTGGCCAAGTGTATTATTTACACAACGAAGTCAGCACTATTGAAAAAACAGCGCGCGATTTACAAGAGCTTGTTCCTGAAGCGCGAATTGTGGTGGGCCATGGCCAAATGCGCGAGCGCGACCTTGAACGCGTGATGTCGGATTTTTACCACAAGCGTTTTAATGTGATGGTGTGTACCACTATCATCGAAACCGGTATCGATATTCCCAATGCCAATACTATTGTTATTCATCGCGCTGACAAATTTGGTTTAGCACAATTGCACCAACTCCGCGGTCGCGTAGGACGTTCACATCATCAAGCCTACGCTTATTTATTGACACCGGATAAACGCTCAATGACAGGCGATGCGGTAAAGCGTTTGGAAGCCATTTCTGCAGCAGAAGATTTAGGTGCTGGCTTTACCTTAGCCACTTACGATATGGAAATTCGCGGCACAGGTGAATTATTAGGTGATGAACAAAGCGGGCAAATTCAAACCATCGGCTTTTCACTTTATATGGAAATGCTTGATCGTGCGGTTAAAGCTATTCGCAAAGGAAAAATTCCTGATCCGGCTAATGAATTTGATGGTATGGTGGACGTAAACTTACGCATCCCAGCCTTAATTCCGTCTGATTATTTACCTGATGTTCAATCGCGTTTGATTATGTATAAGCGCCTCGCTAATGCCGAAACAGACGAAGCCCTGCGTGAATTACAAGTGGAAATGATTGACCGCTTTGGCTTATTGCCAGAACAAACTAAAAATTTGGTACGCGTCACACAAATAAAATTAAAAGCGCAGACAATTGGTATTACTAAACTGGAAGCCAGTGCTCGCTCCGGTGTTATTGAATTTACCAGTGACACAAAAGTTGAGCCGCTTACCATTGTTAAAATGGTTCAAGCAGCACCTCATGCTTATAAGTTGGAAGGTGCAAATAAACTTAAATTTACTTTGCCCATGGAAACCACAGAGCAACGCTTGCAACAAGTCACCGGCTTACTTGATAAGTTAATGCCGCAATAATGATAAGCTTGAGAAAATATCTATGCTGACAAAAAAATATTCAACGCTTGTGCTATTAAAAATCGGTTTAATGTTGCTGCTTGGCAACCTCAACGCGCATGCTCAAACTGCAACAGAAGGTCTGCAAACCCACGAACGCATGTATCAGGTAGAGCTTATTGTTTTTGCGCGCGCCGAAACCAATCCGCAAGAACATTGGCCAACAGATGTTAAATTGAGTTATCCGGAAAATTTAGTCAGCTTGAAAAATGAAAGCAATCCGGATGGATTTTCGTTATTGCCTTCCGCCGAGCGATCATTAAATTCACAAGCGGCAACTTTAGCGAGAAGTGGCACCTATACCCTGCTTTACCATCAAGCCTGGCGTCAAATGATTTATGCTCGTAAAACCAATATTTTTATTAGTGGCGGTAAAACCTTCGGTGGACATCAAGAGTTGGAAGGCAGCATTGCACTGAGCGTTGGCCAGTTTTTAAAAATCCAAACGAATTTATGGCTGTCGCAATTTGTACCCGCTGGTACAAACTTGACCGACACTTGGCCGGAATTGCCTTCCCTGCCCTTTACTGACACGGCTCAATCGGATAAAAATCAGGATTATTTGATCAAACGCATAGTGAAAGTGAGCCAGGATCGTAGTATGCGCAGTAACGAAGTTCACTATATAGATCATCCACTGCTGGGTATTATTGTTAAAATTATCCCCTACGAACCTGACAGCAAAACGAATTAATAGCAAAACAACTTATCCAATAGCCATATTGTGTTGAATGCAGCATACCCAAGGAGTTATTCAATGAGTACTAGTCCATACGCGGGAAAATTATTACCGAAAGAAATGTTGGTGGATGTCACCTTGCTGACCGCTGCTTATTACGATAAAAAGCCAGATCCTGGCATTGCGGAACAACGTGTAAGTTTTGGAACCTCTGGCCATCGCGGCTCATCGTTCAAAACCAGCTTCAATGAAAATCACGTATTGGCCATCACCCAGGCAATTTGTGATTACCGTGCTCAAGCCGGCATTACTGGTCCACTTTATGTTGGGATTGATACGCACGCATTATCAGAACCTGCGCAGATTAGTGCAGTTGAAGTTTTTGCAGCAAACGGCGTTGATATTTTCTTAGCCAGCGGCGGAGAGTTCACACCAACCCCGGCTATTTCACATGCAATTCTTACATACAACAAAGGCCGTACCACTGGTTTGGCAGATGGAGTAGTTATTACACCGTCGCACAATCCACCTGATAATGGTGGGTACAAATATAATCCCACCAACGGCGGCCCGGCCGATTCAGATGTCACCAACTGGATGCAAGCACGCGCTAATGAATTGTTGGAAAATAATTTACGCGATGTAAAACGCATGGAATATCGCGTTGCTATCAAAGCGCCGAGTACTCACTATCATGATTACGTTAGCCACTACGTTAGGGATTTAATTAATGTGGTGGACATGAGTGCGATTCGCGACGCAGGTGTTCGCTTGGGCGTAGATCCCTTAGGCGGCGCAGGTTTGCGTTACTGGAGTGCAATTGCCGATTTTTACAAAATTGATTTGCATTTAATTAATCAAATTATTGATCCCACATTTGAATTTATGACGGCAGATTGGGACGGAAAAATTCGCATGGATCCATCGTCTTCTTACACCATGCAAGGCCTGCTCGCTAAACGTAATGATTATCAAGTTGCCTTCGCGTGCGATGCTGACCACGACCGTCACGGGATTGTAACGCCCAGCGTAGGACTCTTACCGCCCAATCATTATCTGTCAGTAGCAATTCAATATTTATTTTCAAATCGTCCTCAATGGAGCGCCACTACCGCGATTGGTAAAACGGCTGTAAGCAGCTCGATGATTGATCGTGTTGCAGAAAAATTAGGTCGTCGCTTGCACGAAGTGCCAGTTGGTTTTAAATGGTTTGCCCCCGGCTTATTTGACGGCTCACTAGGCTTTGGTGGTGAAGAAAGTGCTGGCGCATCTTTCTTGCGTGTTGATGGCCGCGTGTGGACGACCGATAAAGATGGTTTGATTCCTGCGTTATTGGCGGGTGAAATTGTTGCAAAAACCGGTCGTGACCCAGGTGAACATTACAAAGCCCTTGCAGATGAATTTGGTTACGCAGCAGAGAGCCGCGTAGAAGCTCCAGCAAACACCGCTCAGAAAAAAGCGCTGTCAAAACTGTCCCCAGATCAAATCACTTCAACAGAATTGGCGGGCGAAAAAATCGAAAGTATTATTACCAATGCGCCAGGAAATAATGCTGCCATTGGTGGGATTAAAGTGTCCAGCAAGAGCGGTTGGTTTGCGGCGCGTCCGTCTGGCACTGAAGATATTTACAAAATTTACGCCGAAAGCTTTAAAGGAAAAGAGCATTTACAGCAATTAATTGCAGAAGCGCAATTAATTGTGGATAAAGCCATAAGCTAAATAAAAAAGCCGCTGTTTACAGCGGCTTTTTTATTTCACACTTTAATTTCAAAAGTATCAGCATCCATATAGGCAGGAAAATTTGTACGATGCTCTTTTAGCTTATCTGCGAATAGCTCCACGACAAATGCACCAGGCTCTTGTGATGTGAACACCACCTCTCCCAATGAACTGTATACACTGGAATCGCCAGAATAGTGTTGATGTTTTTCATCCATTCCAACACGATTGACACCTGCAACATAACTTAGGTTTTCTATAGCACGTGCTTGCAGCAAACGATTCCAATGTAGCGAGCGCGCACTCGGCCAGTTGGCAACGTAAATAGCTAAATCATAATCGTTGCAATTGCGGCTCCACACCGGGAAACGCAAGTCATAACAAATAAGCGGCAGAATTCTCCAGCCGTTTAACTCGACCAACACGCGCTCATTTCCACAAGCATAGCGTTCATGCTCGCCAGCCATACGAAATAAATGCCGTTTGTCATATTGCACGTAACTTCCGTCCGGACGCATCCAAACGAGGCGATTAAAATGCGTATCGTCGACTTTAACCACCAAACTGCCTGTAACAACCGCATTCAATCGTTTAGCCTGATCGGCCATCCATTGATAAGCCGTTCCATCTACACGTTCGGCATAATTGCGCGCATTGCTACAAAAACCCGTAGTAAAAACTTCAGGGAGAATAATGAGGTCAACATCCTCCAGATTGCTTATTGCTTTCGCAAAGGTATCAAGATTAAGTTGAGGATTATTCGGAACAATTTCTTGTTGAATAAGAGCAAGTTTAAGGTTTTGCATAATGATAAGCCTGTAAAAATCTGACAGAACTTTAAATGCTATATAGGTTGAATTAGGTTGTTTGTGGCTTATTTAAATGTAGCCCAAAATAACTGATAACAAAAGCACTGAGCGAAGAAAGGCTGGCCACCAAAAAAGTAAGACTTGCGCTGTGGTCCCATAATAAACCACCAATTAAAGCGCCCACGGCACCACCTGCCCCAAAGCCAAGCGAACTGTAAAGCGCCTGCCCTTGACCTTGATGTGCACCTTTAAAATGGCTACGAACAATTTCGATAGACGCTGCGTGCGCAACACCAAAACTCACCGCATGTAATAACTGTGCAAATAACAACACCCACAGCCACTCAGCACAGTAACCAATGAGATACCAACGACATGCTGTTATGAAAAATGTAATCAGTAAAAGATTACGCACATTAAATCGATGCATAATTTTAGGCATAACTAAAAAGATCGCTACCTCTGCCAACACACCTAAAGCCCACAAAAGCCCGGTGGAAGTACTCGAATAACCATAGCCCTCTTGTAGATACAAACTATAAAAAGTGTAATAAGGGCCATGACTTAATTGCAGTAAAAAACTCGCAAATAAAAAGCAAATCATTGCAGGCTGTTTTACCAAATTCAAAAAACCATTGGTAGATTCAAACGTTTTGGTTACTGGAACCGCTTTTAACGATAAGCTTGATAGAAAAATCAATAATAGAAAACTTAAAATGGCAAGAGGTAAAAATCGAATAGGTAAGAAATCAAACAACAAGCCCAACCCCACAACCGCCGCGATAAAACCAACAGATCCCCATAAACGTATTTGACCATAGCGCTGATATTGATTGCCGAGATATGACAAGGTAATGACTTCAAATTGCGGTAAAACCGCGTGCCAGAAAAAGGTGTAACAACTAATTACCAAAACCAGCCAGGCGTAATGATTGCTAATTAAAACACCCGCAAAAAATACGCAGGCAATAGCGCTTCCCTGACGAATAATTTGCAACCTACGCTGAGTTTTATCTGCGAGCCAACCCCAAAAATTCGGGGCGATGATGCGAGTCCCCAAAATAATAGCGGTTATAAAACCTACATCTTGTGAGCTATAACCGAGGGATTTTAAATAAACGCCCCAATAAGGCGTTAATGAACCCACCACAGCAAAATAGAAAAAATAAAAACTGGAGAGACGCCAATACGGAAGCTGTTGTGAGACGTCAGGAGTATTGGGCATAGTGAGCTTGAAATTGAAATATCTGTAACAAATTACAGACTTGTTGGAGGCCGCCATCTGCTTTCGAATGACGGCATATATCTGCTGCTACTTTTTTACGCTTGCGGGAATTACAGGAACGGAATGCTTTACTGCACCATTCTGGCCACGATGACGCAACATATGATCCATCAATACTAAAGCTAGCATTGCTTCTGCAATAGGTGTTGCACGAATACCAACACAAGGATCGTGGCGACCTTTAGTAATTACCTCAACAGGATCGCCGTGCACATCAACACTTCGGCCGGGAATATGCAAACTCGACGTTGGTTTTAACGCAATATTGGCAATAATATCCTGGCCGGAAGAAATACCGCCCAAAATACCGCCTGCATTGTTAGATAAAAAACCTTCCGGTGTTATTTCGTCGCGATGTTGGCTACCGCGCTGATCAACCACACCAAAACCTTCACCAATCTCTACACCTTTAACCGCATTAATACTCATTAATGCATGTGCAATTTCTGCATCCAAACGATCAAAAATAGGTTCGCCTAAGCCCGGCGGAACATTGGTTGCAACTACGGTGATCTTCGCGCCAATGGAATCGCCTTCTTTATTGAGCGCTTGCATAAAAGCTTCCATTTCTGGAACTTTGCTTGCATCGGGGCAGAAGAAAGGATTTTGTTCAACCTGGTCCCAATCGACTGATTCGATTTTGATAGGCCCGAGTTGTGATAAATAACCGCGAACTTCAATTCCGTAAAAATCTTTTAAATATTTTTTCGCGATAGCGCCAGCGGCAACACGCACAGCAGTTTCACGCGCTGATGAGCGACCACCACCGCGATAATCGCGCACACCGTATTTTTGCATGTAGGTGTAATCCGCATGCGCCGGGCGGAATTGATCTTTAATATTGGAATAGTCTTTGGAGCGTTGATCAGTGTTTTCGATCATTAAACCAATTGGGGTACCGGTTGTTTTGCCTTCAAATACACCAGATAAAATTTTCACCAAATCATCTTCACGACGTTGAGTGGTATAACGTGAGGTACCGGGTTTGCGACGATCCAAATCAATCTGCAAATCTTCTTCTGTCAACGACAAACCGGGTGGGCAGCCATCAACAATAGCGCCGAGAGCAAGACCGTGGCTTTCGCCAAATGTAGTTACTGTAAATAATTTACCGTAGGTGTTACCAGACATGTTTATTCCAACCCGGATGAAGGCTTTTGCAAAAATTAGAAGCAATTATACGTGAACTAAACATACTTTTACACGCGCATGCGTAGGGCTCGGTCCCGTTCCGTGCTATAAATCCTGATGAATAAAAATCAGACAATCGGCCTGGCCCGATTAAGGAGCTAATATGATGACGAAAAAACATACAGCGGCACTGATATTAATCGCAGCGATGAGCTGTTTAGCCTGGGCAGACGATGCCCAAAAACCGCGCCAACCGGGTGAATACCCACACACTGCCGATTCTCTTGAGCAGCCCAATGTTCCCAGTGGCAAGCTGGAAGGCCCCTTTGAATTTCACAGCAAAGTTTTTGCAGGCACTGTAAGGCAATACTGGATTTACCTGCCCGCAAATTACAAACCTAAAGCGAAAACGAAGCCGAGCCTCTTGGTGTTTCAGGACGGCCAACGCGCCACTAATCCTAAAGGCTCACTACGAGTACCTGAAGTGCTTGATAATTTGATTCACCAGAAGGCGATTCCGCAAACCATTGGCGTGTTTATTACGCCCGGCAACACTAGCGAGCATTACCCCGATAATTTGGGCATGTCCAACCCCAATCACCGCGCGCCTGAATACGATGCCTTGAGCGACGATTACTCGCGGTTTTTGATTGATGAGCTTCTGCCAGAAATCGCAAAAAAATATCCATACAACCCTAGCCCTGAAGAACACCTTATTGGCGGTACCAGTAGCGGTGCGATTTGTGCATTTACAGTGGCTTGGCACAGGCCTGATGTTTTCCGCAAAGTGATCAGTATTATCGGCAGCTATACATCTATAGGTTATGTGCCCGCAACTGCTGACAAACCTTTGGTTGCTGGTGGAGATATTTATCCCGGAATGATTCGTAAATCACCTATTCGTCCTATGCGAATTTTCTTACAAGATGGCAGCAATGATCTCGATAACGAACATGGCAACTGGTTTTTAGCCAACCAACAAATGTTGTTGTCTTTGCAGTGGGCAAACGCGAATGCGGATAAAACCGGTGATAAAGGCCCTCGTTACGATATCAATCATGTATGGGGCGACGGTGCACATTCTGATCAGCACGGCGGTAGTTTGTTGCCAGATATTTTGCGCTGGATGTGGCGAGATAAAACCAAATGATTTGACTAGATTGATATCAGCTTCACTTTTGGCCAGCGTTGTGCAAATTGTTTTTGGTGCACACGCTGGCGATAAACTTCTGGACTAACACGAGTTGGATTGTATTGCACACGGCAAGCGAAAAGATCCTGTAAACCGTGTGGTGCAATGACCGCGAGAGATCCATCGGGCTGCAAATTTACCCCTACACAAGTAGCAAATTCTGGCCAGCTTGCAATGCCCCCTTCAAGCGAAAGAAATGGCTTTGCAAAACCTGAATTTTGCTTAAGCCATACATGAACTGCTGCCTGATTTACTAGCTCCCATTTGATTGGGATTAATCTGACTCAATTTTTGTTGTAGCTCTTTTTCTCTTTCGGCAGATAAATTTTCGGAATCAAAATAAACAACATCGAGATACGGTAATTCTGAGGGCTTTGTGTATCCATGTAAGTAATCCCAAACCAGATTGCGGACAGCTCCAGCACCAATACACCACGATTCCAAGCCTAATTGCTCAGCTGCCGACAATGCTTGCATAAACCAATCAGATGATTGGGCTATGTCGATAAGCTGTTTTTGTAGCTCGCGCTCTGAATACACGAAACTTAAAACGCCGATTGCAAATCTTGTTTGCGCAACATAAAAACACCGTGCCCGCCTCGTTCAAATTCAATCCATGTGAAAGGTAATTCAGGGAAAGCAGCTTCTAATGCAACCCAGGAATTTCCGACTTCTACAATCAACACACCCTCATCCGTTAAATAATTAGCGGCTTCTTTTAATAGTCGACGAGTGAAATCTAATCCGTCATCTCCAGAGCCCAAACCAACTTCGGGTTCCGCGTGATATTCCGCAGGCATGCTTGCCAAATCCTCAGCATTAACATAGGGAGGATTTGACACGATTAAATCAAATTTTTGCCCCGCAAGATTGGCAAACAAATCTGATTGCATTGCAAAAACCCGATCTTCCAAATCGTGTTGTTGAATATTTTCTTCGGCAACTGCGAGCGCATCAAATGAAATATCGCTCAATTGAACTTCCGCTTCAGGAAACGCGTAAGCGCAAGCAATACCTATACAACCGCTACCCGTACACAAATCCAGAATTTGCGCGGGTTCGCTAGTTAACCAGGGCGAGAATTGCTTCTGGATTAATTCGCCAATTGGCGAGCGTGGCACCAACACGCGCTCATCAACTATAAAAGGCAGGCCCGCAAACCATGCTTGCCCTGTTATGTAGGCCGCAGGAATACGCTCCTCAATACGACGCAATAAATTTTCTAACACTCGTTCGCGCTCAACACGCGTGAGCCGTGAACTCAGCCATTCGTTCGACAAAGGTGGAGTAAGATGAACCGCATGCAATACCAGCTGTTCAGCTTCATCCCAGGCATTGTCTGTACCGTGACCAAAATAGAGTTTTGCTGCAGTAAACTCGCTAGCCCCCCAACGAATGAAATCGCGCAAGGTTAATAATTCATCGCATAGATCAAGGGTGCTTGCCATAATTAACTCACTAAATCAAAACTGGTTAGGAAATTGACCCCATTCTACCCAAACAGAACTGCAGATATAAAAGAATCTTAAATCAGATTCGTTTTGACGCGCTTTACAGGGTAAAATGCTGTCCTATTCAACCTCCACATAGTAGATGTGGGGCTTTATTGCACAGCGAGGCGTCTATGAAAGAACATTTTGCGAACATTATTACCAGCATTGGGGAAGATCTAAACCGCCCCGGTTTGCAAGATACGCCCGCGCGTGCCGCCAAGGCTTTCCAATTTTTAACCCGTGGCTACCACCAAACACTGGATGAAGTTGTTAACGGTGCTTTATTTCCTTCCGATTCGAATGAAATGATTTTGGTTAAGGATATTGAGCTTTACTCCATGTGTGAACATCACTTATTGCCGTTTATCGGCAAAGCGCATGTTGCTTACATTCCAACAGGAAAAGTACTTGGGCTATCCAAAGTTGCACGCATTGTTGATATGTACGCCCGCCGTTTACAAATTCAAGAACAACTGACTACGCAAATTGCAGAATCGATTTTAAAAATCACTGGCGCAAGCGGTGTTGGCGTTATCATCGAAGCTAAACACATGTGTATGATGATGCGCGGTGTTGAAAAACAAAACTCGCTGATGAAAACCTCTGCTATGC
Organism: Cellvibrio zantedeschiae; assembly: GCF_014652535.1. Lineage (NCBI taxonomy): Bacteria > Pseudomonadati > Pseudomonadota > Gammaproteobacteria > Cellvibrionales > Cellvibrionaceae > Cellvibrio > Cellvibrio zantedeschiae. The sequence continues at coordinate 1,664,742 of NZ_BMYZ01000001.1, forward strand.
TCGGCGGCTTCCGCAGCAGCCAAGCGACACGCATGGAGTTTTTGTCGCTGGTTAATTAATTCGAGATTAATCCAAAAAAAACGGACATTAAAGTGTCCGTTTTTTATTTGTGCTTTATAAAACACAAAATTTAATTTTCACCCACTTTTACTATCTCCACCCGCGCACTTCTGTCTCCCCTACCCGCTGGAGCCAAACTACCAACACCGAATGTTTGCAGTCGCTTGGCATCTACCCCAGCTGCTACCAAAGCGCTTTTAATTTGCTCCGCATTCTTTTTGGATTCACTTTGTTGTTGCGCAATTGGGACGAGTGAATAGTCGTGCCCCACAAGTGCAAGGTTTAATTTGGGCTCTAAGCCAAGCAAAGCAACAAGTGCTTGAATGTGCGCCTGCTTTATTTGCAGATGCGCGCTACCTTGGGCATCTTTGCTTACAAAATCAGGAAACACAAAATAACCATTGGTATTTAATAGCTTGTTTAATGTTTCGGGGCTGGAGGCAACACCAAATTCGCTGATTTTACTTAAATGCAATACTTCCAGCTGCACATAAGCGCGTTTATTACCGCGCATGACGGCATAGATAACAACATAAAAAGGCTTTTCATCTGCATTAGTAATTTCGTAAGCACCATATAGCTGATGTTGATCCATACCGTACAGCTGAATAATTTTAAAATGGTTGTTTGCCCAGCTGTTGCTCGTACCGCAATCGCGCGCCTTACAATGAAATAACTCACGCAAATTATATTTGTCGATTTGATCCTTAAAAAACGCAAACCCCATTTCAGCATTATGATCTGCAGGCAACTCAAAAGTAGTTCGCTCCAAACTTCCACTCAAACGTTGGGAACGATCCACTAACCAGCTGCTATCGACTTTCTTATAGGCGCTTAAAGCCAACAAAAAATTACCTTCCTGGCCAGCGCTGTGAAAAACTTCGCGCGCATTCGGATAAGCCTGCAACTTCAATTCAGCAGCATAAAGCGGCAAAGACAGAAGAAGGATAAACACAATCGAAATTATTTTTTTCATTTAATCTCTTTTGTCAAAAAATGAATTAAGTACCGCTGCAACCTTAGTTACTTCTTTTTCCATATGTAGATGATGACCACCCGGCAGGCGAGTCACAAAAACCTGTGGATAAGCGTCGACAGATTCACTATATTTTGGAAACAATTTTGGCATGCCTTCGTCCGCTAATACCAAGGCAATCGGACAAGTAGCACGCGCAACAAATGCCGCCATTTGCTCCGGTAATAATTTTACTGCTGAAGGAGCCAAAAGGCGTTGATCCGTGCTCCAATGATAACCTTTTTCAACCTTTTTCAAGCCGCGCTCGGTCAAAGCTTTGGCTGCAGCATAACTTAACGGAAACATACCTCTCTCACGTGCTTTTATTGCAGTAACCACATCGGGATAAAGAGACAAGGCCTTAACAGACTGGGCTTTAATTCCCTGTATTGATCGCGCTAATTGCACGGGAGTATCTTCACTGCGTGTTGGCTCTGGCAATAAACCTTCAATTAAACCCAAACGCGAAATTCGCTCTGGAAATGTTCCTGCACATAAGGTCGCGATAATTGCGCCGCGAGAATGTCCAAGTAGACCAAACTCTTTCCAACCTAGCTGATCTGCTATTGCAAATATTTCGGCAACGTCTTCCCATATGTTGTAAGGAAACGAACCCAGGCGATGGCTCGTTTGGCCGTGCCCTGCCATATCAAGCGCAACAATATAAACATTGTTTAACAGTGGGGCTAAAGCAAAAAAACTGGCGGAATTATCGAGCCAACCATGCAGAGCTAAAATTGGATAATGCTCAGGATTACCCCAAGCTTGCGCAGCAAATTGCAACCCGTCGACATTAAATGTGAGCTCTTGCGCTTGCATAATTCATCCCAATACATGCCTTAACCAACGCAATTCGCCGCAAGCACTAGCCGCAACATCACATTCGATTAACGCCATAGAACTGGTATTCATTGGATGAGCGCCACTTGGACTACCGCAAAAGAGATCGATAAAATCACCCACAAAAGGTTGATGACTGGCCAGGAGCACTGCGTTTAAATTTGCCGTTTGAAGTGAATCAAATAAACCGGCAGGATCGCTATCTGGCGTAATTAAATCTGTTGTTTTAATGGATAGGTTAATACCTTGCGCAGCTAAAATATCTCGAACGATTTGCGCGGTTTGCTGAGCGCGCACCAAAGGGCTTGCCCAAATTTCTTCAACATGGCTGATTTCGCGCTTCGTCTGTTGTTATTTGGTTTTCAGCCTGACCATGGCGCAAAACAAAAACTTGCATATCACTACCTCAAATATGCCTCAGCATCTGATGTCAAAAACTGAATTTAATCGTCAACTTCAGTAAATTTATCCGGCTCTGGCCAGTCAGAAAAAGGAAAAGGTTTTTCTTCGCTGGCGTAAGTTAAAAATTTTAACGTATCGAAAATATAAATAGATAAGCTGTGACCAAATCGACGTAAGTTAATATTATCCACACCGGTTATCAGCGAGAAAATAAATTGGGCGATTACTAATATCCACATCACAATGCTGGCAACTTGCAGAACCGCCGCAAAAATCAGCATAAAAATCAAGCGCAGCCAATGCTTGCTGGACGTCAGGTTAGATTTAATTTGTTCATTATTCACGACTTAAACCCCTAGATAATCCACATCAGTATTTTGCTCGCCCATCATCAAACCACGTGCAACGTCTGCAATAGCTTTGTGTTCAAACAAAATTCCGTGCAAACCGGAAACCAACGGCATGTACACGCCAAGTTCGTCAGCTTTTTGCTTCACTTGCTTAAGCGTATTTACACCCTCTGCAACCTGTCCCAAACCTGCAACCACTTCATCCAGATTTTTACCTTGGCCCAGCGCAAAACCTACTCGGTAATTACGACTTAGATCAGATGTACAAGTCAGAATCAAATCCCCCACTCCGGCCAAACCTAAAAACGTCATTGGGTTAGCTCCCATGAGATGCGCAAAGCGCCCCATCTCTGCGAGACTTCTGGTCAACAACATAGCCTGCGTGTTTTGTCCGGCACCTAAAGCCGCTGCCATACCACAAATAATAGCGTAGATATTTTTTAGCGCACCACCCAACTCAACGCCGTAACGATCGTGGTTGGAGTAGACGCGGAAGGTCGCAGAACACAAGGTTTTTTGCACGCAATCAATGACACGCTCATCACTGCTTGCAATAACAGAGCCCGTCTGCTGCTTGCGCACGATTTCTTTTGCGAAGTTTGGGCCGCTCAAGACCCCAATTGGATGATCTGGCAACTCCTGCTCAAGAATTTGACTCATAAGTGTAAAGCCCTGGGGTTCTATGCCCTTGGCAGTACTAATCACTATGGCGTCTTTGCGAAGATAGGGACGTATAGCCTGTGTGACTGACCGAAAAGAATGGCTGGGGATGGACACAAAAATGAGGTCACTTTGACTAACGGCCATTTGCAAATCAGAGGTGATTTCAAGCGAGTCATCCAAATGGTAACCAGGAAGGTACTGAATGTTTTCGCGCGCGGTTTGACACGCGGCTGCATGCTCGGGAGAACGCATCCACAAGAAAGTTTTGTGATTATTGTGGGCGATGATATTAGCAATCGCTGTGCCGAAACTTCCCCCCCCCAACACAGTTACGGTCAAACTTATAGTCATAATGAAAACCTGAGCAAAAAATGAGAACAAATAACGTTTTATCAACAAGCAAAAAGTGAAAAAAAGTGATACCAAAATAAAAATGTAACTTTTCTGCACAAATTCTTTCACAAAAAAATTGTCCACATTTTCTGTGGATAACTTAGTGGATAGTTTTTGGGAAACAGGTCCAAAGCCTTATAAAATCTGCCAGCACCTTAAATTGGTTATTTTTTAACCGCATCAATAATGTCTTTATTAATCAATTGGTTACAGAAATTTATAAGTGTTTTTTGAGCTTTTTTGCCGATTGTTTAACTATTTAGTACATCTGGTGATCAACGCGCATCAGATGTGCATAAAAAAGTTAGTGGTCATTAACCGTGAATCCTCGGTAGAAGCAAAACTTTTACAATGCAAGCAATATTAAACAAAATTTTATATCGAGATTTAAAGTTGTTTTTTGTACTTTATGTGCTGATTTTCGCACTCTATTTAGGTGTAAATTGGCCGTAACTTCCATTAGCATAAAGCAGTGGTGCGAATTCAACATCGCCCAACCGAACCTGCTGAATATGGGCAATCACGATCTGGTGTGAGCCGTAGCTGATAAACATATCTGTTTCACAAAAAAACACAGCTTGTGCATCAGCCAAATAAGGAGAAGCTTTTTCTTTATGCCAATTGCCCAAACTGAATCTGTCTTTTCCAGGCTCCCGACCGGCACATAAGTTAGAAATATCCTCGTGTTCCTGACCAAGAATGTTGACGGAAAATTTGCTGCCCTGGGTTGAAAAATATTCTTGCTGGGAAACCAGCTTGTTTATACAAACCAACAAAGAGGCGGGATTATCAGAGACAGATGTCACAGATGAGGCAGTCATTGCGAATTTTTCGCTTCCAATACGTGCAGCTATCACACAGACACCTGAAGCCAACCGGCGCATTCCAAGCTTCATTGCCTCACTAACGGGTTTATCGTGCATAACATTTCCTCTTATTAGCCCCTTATTCTGACAGAGACTTACAACGAAACAAGTAAGAAACAATAAAAGTATTCTATGAGGTTACTAAGCGCCCAAGTTGCCTAGAAAATATCTAAACCCGCGAATAAATTGAATTTTTTATATTTTTTCGTTGACGAACTTGGGGGGCATAGATAATATGCGCACCACTTGAAATGCAGTGCATCTTAAGTATTCGGAGTGTAGCGCAGTCCGGTAGCGCGTCTGCTTTGGGAGCAGAATGTCGGGGGTTCGAATCCCTCCACTCCGACCACTTTTTAGAACCCTAATATCAAGTCCAGTACGCGCCCGTAGCTCAGCTGGATAGAGCATCCGCCTTCTAAGCGGATGGTCGCAGGTTCGAGCCCTGCCGGGCGTACCATTCAGGGTTATCAACCCAACCTTCTCAAGTTTTACTTCTACGGTGGCTGTAGCTCAGTTGGTAGAGCCCAGGATTGTGATTCCTGTTGTCGCGGGTTCGATCCCCGTCAGCCACCCCATTTCCCCTGTTGTTATTAGTCGCCTCTATTTATCGCTTCATTCACTTTTAATGCTTGGATAGCACTCCTCGCTGTGTGAAAATGCGCGCATATTTTATTTTCATTTTTTAACCTTTTCTGGAGATATCTGTGTCTGCATTAGTATTGGACGGCAAAGCTCTTGCTGCAAAAACTGAACAAGAATTATCGCAACGTGTTTCTGCATTAAAAAGCGCAACCAATGGCCAAACACCGATTCTTGCCACCATTCTTGTGGGCGATGACCCAGCGTCAGCCACTTACGTAAAAATGAAAGGCAATGCCTGTTCACGTATTGGTATGGATTCACTGAAAGTAGAATTGCCATCCAGCACTACAACCGAACAATTGCTCGCGAAAATTCACGAATTAAATAACAACCCAAATGTTCACGGCATTTTGCTGCAGCACCCTGTGCCAGAGCAAATTGACGAGCGTTTGTGTTTCGATGCAATCAGTGCCGCTAAAGATGTTGATGGAGTAACCTGTTTAGGTTTCGGCCGCATGAGTATGGGCGAAGAAGCCTACGGTTGTGCAACACCAAAAGGCATTATGCGTTTGCTGGAAGCTTACAATATTGAATTCTCTGGTAAGCACGCTGTTGTTGTAGGTCGCAGCCCTATTCTTGGCAAGCCAATGGCCATGATGCTATTGAATGCAAATTGCACTGTCACCATTTGCCATTCGCGCACCAAAAACCTTCCCGATTTAATCAAGCAGGCGGACATTATTGTTGGCGCCGTTGGTAAACCAGAATTTATTAAAGCTGAATGGATTAAAGATGGCGCCGTTGTTGTTGATGCCGGTTATCATCCTGGCGGCGTAGGCGATATTGAGTTGGCACCGCTCGTAAATCGAGTTGCGGCTTATACTCCGGTTCCTGGTGGTGTAGGCCCTATGACCATTAACACTTTAATTTATCAAAGTGTTGATTCTGGTGAGAAAAAAATGAAAGCGGCAGCTAGCAAATAATTTTTCACGTAAATTTAAACAGGCGCTTTTATAGCGCCTGTTTTTATTTTAGGCCTACAGCAAATGATGAGTGAACAACTCGATATTATTTATCGCGATGAATATCTGGTGGCGATTAACAAACCCAGTGGTTTGTTGGTGCATCGCAGCATGATTGATCGTCATGAAACTCGTTTCGCTATGCAAATGTTGCGTGACCAAATCGGACAACATGTTTTTCCGGTTCATCGTTTAGATAAACCCACATCCGGTGTTTTAGTGTTTGCATTAAATGCTGAAATGGCCGCATTGATGGGAAATATTTTCTCTGAACATTATTTGCAAAAAACCTATGTTGCTATTGTACGTGGTATAGCACCGGAACATTTGCTACTTGATTACCCTATTATTGAAGAGCTAGATAAATATACTGATCAAAAAGCACGAACACCTGAGCCAAAACCAGCTATTACCGAGTTCTTCCGGCTTGCAGAAGTTAGCTTGCCTTATGCTATAGATAAGTATCCCGAAAGCCGTTACTCCCTGGTTAAATGTTTACCGCGAACTGGTCGAAAGCATCAAATACGCCGTCATTTAAAACACATTAGCCATCCTATTATTGGCGATGCCAAACACGGCAAGGGCAACCACAATCGCTTTTTTCAAAAGACATTTAATGCGAATCGCTTATTGCTAGCGGCTACGGAACTCAGGTTTATTCACCCGATCTATAACACTGACCTTAAACTGGTTGCTCCATTGGATAAAACCATGGCACAACTTATCCAGCGCTTTGCTTGGTATAATGCGTTACCAAGCGAATGGCTTGCCTCGCAAACACAGAGCAATCTTTATGCGCCTTGATAAATTTATTGGCAACAACAGCGAACTCAGCCGCACGCAAATTCATATTGCGATCAAACAAGGCTTGATTACGGTTAACGATCAGCTGATCAACAAAACCAACACGCAGATTAATACCGGCGATAAAGTTATTTGTAATGGCGAAATAATTGAAGAGCGCAAGCTACGTTATTTAATGCTTCATAAACCTGCCGGATATGTTTCTGCCAATTCAGACAGTGAACACCCTACGCTCTTGGACTTAATTGATTTACCTTTTAAGCACGAGTTACAAATTGCGGGCCGCCTTGATTTGGATACTACCGGCCTGGTTTTGTTGACCGATGACGGACAATGGAATCATAAAATTACGTCGCCCAAACACATGCACACCAAAAGCTATTTAGTGACTACTGTAAATGCAATCACCAAAGATCTAATTGTCAGCTTCGCTGAAGGTTTATTGCTTAAAGGCGAGACGAAAAAAACTTTACCCGCAGAACTTAGCATTCTTGATTCCCACCAGGCACGTTTAAGTATTTGTGAAGGGAAATATCATCAAGTAAAACGTATGTTCGCAGCCGTTGGCAACCATGTGATTGCCTTACATCGTGAGCGCATAGGTGCAATTCATTTGGATGATAACCTGCAACCTGGAAAATTTCGTTCGCTGACCAGCGATGAAATTGCGAGCTTTGAGAAATAATCATGACAGACGCGCCTACAACATGGCTTTTGCGCAACATTCATCAGCACTCCACCGAGTGTAGCATTTGGCTTAGTGACGAAAATGTCCTGCGCCAGTTACCAACTGAAAATAGCTGGCCGAATAAACCAGCATTCATTACCAATCGTTGGGATATTGCTGAACACGCCAAAAAGCTGGGCTTCAACACACAATTCAGTGATTTTGATTTAACAACCGTTGCTGACAACAGCATTGATCATATTTTTTATCGTATTTCCAAAGAAAAGGCAGTTACCCATCATTTGATAAACGAGGCGCAACGCATACTCAAACCACAAGGCCAGTTATGGATAAGTGGTCAAAAAAATGAAGGTATAAAAACTTATATTGAAAAGGCTAGCACTTTATTTGGTTGTGAAAAAAATATTCAAAAAGATGGCGTATGTTATTCCAGCAAACTCACCAAGAACACTAATTCGGGTTCGCTGTTGGTTGATGAGGATTATGCTAATTTGCGTGAAACTATCTACCTGGATGGCAAAACCTTATTCAGTAAACCTGGACAGTTCGGTTGGAATAAAATTGATCAAGGCAGCGAGTTTTTAATTACTGAAATCACTCCACTATTATCACCCCAATCTTTTAATCACTGTCTGGACTTAGGTTGCGGATATGGATACCTAAGCATAGCGAGCCTGCATTTACCAATTCTTAAGCGCACATTAACGGATAATAACGCTGCAGCGCTTGCCACAGCAAAAGCGAATTGCCAGCTCTTGAACATCGCAGCTGAAATCATTGCTAGCGATGCAGGTGGAGAATTAAAAAATCAATTTGATTTAATTCTATGCAATCCACCTTTTCATCAAGGTTTTAGTGTTGATGAAGACCTAACCGATAAATTTTTGCGCAATGCCACAAAATTATTAACACCAAATGGCATCGCTTATTTTGTAGTCAATCAATTTATTGCATTGGAAAAAAAGGCACTCCCCTATTTCAAGCAAGTAAATTTAATCGCGCAAAATAAGAGTTTTAAAGTCGTTGAATTGCGCAAAAACTAGGTCAATTTGCCGCATTCTGTACACCGGGTTTACATGCTGTGGAGATATTAACCAAACGCAGCTATATAGATGATTTTTTTAGGAAAAAGGGTTGACCAAGCAAAGTCTCATCTATATTATGCGCACCACTTCCACAGAGGAAGTCACCGATCCGCCTTAGCTCAGTCGGTAGAGCAAATGACTGTTAATCATTGGGTCGCTGGTTCGAGTCCAGCAGGCGGAGCCAAATTTAACGAAGAAGGCTGCATGAAAATGCGGCCTTTTTTGTGTGTGAAAGAAACATACAGATTGGTTAAATAAATCACCCTATCTTTACCTTTAGCGGAGACATTCCATGTTTAAAGTAAACGAATACTTCAACGGCGCGGTTAAGTCTATCGCCTTTCAAACTGAAACCTTACCTGCCACCGTTGGCGTAATGGCTAAGGGTGACTACGAATTCGGCACCAGCCAAAAAGAATACATGACCGTAGTGAGTGGTAGCTTGACCGTGGTATTGCCAGGTAGCGATAAAGCTGAAACTTTTAAAGAAGGCCAAACCTTTATTGTTGAAGCTCACCAAAAATTCAAAGTAACTGCAGATGTAGAAACCTCTTACCTCTGCAAATACGAATAATCGCTTTTCAGCTCCTCAAATGCCCGCATCAGCGGGCATTTTTGTTTAGCTAATCCGCTCTTTTAAATACTTAATTAATGCCGTCATACGATAGGCTTGATATTTACGCTCCTTGTAAAGTAAATATAAGGGTGAAGGTTGGCCAAGAAAGCGGCCCGCGAGCACCTCCACCAAAGTGCCCGAGGCAAGCTCTTCAGCAACATCAAGGGCAGATTTGTACGCAACCCCTTTACCTTCTACTGCCCAACGCTTTACCAGCTCGCCATCGTTAGCAGATCTATCGCCCGTTACGTTGAGCGTGACCAGATCCTTTTCGCATTCAAACTGCCACTTGCTGTATGGCCTTCCGTTGAGATAAAACAATAAGCAGTTGTGCTCAAGCAGGTCTTGCAATTCCTTTATGGGTGTATGCCTTGCGAGGTAATCTGGCGAAGCGACTAATACTCGACGGTTATCACAGAGTTTTGCAGCAATTAAGCTTGAGTCTTTTGGCTGACCGTAGCGGATAACAATGTCTAATTCATCCCTATATAAATCCTGAATTAAATCAGACACATGCAAGATAAACTTAACCTTGGGATTCAACTCCTGAAACTGGTTTAACAAGGCTAACAAATAGTGACGTCCTATATCTGACGGCAAACCAATTCGAATCTCCCCTGCTACCAAGGTTTGCCTGTTACGAAGCTCGTTCTCAGCTATATCCAGCGTACCTAATATTTGCTGCAAATGAGGAATGAAAGCCTCCCCAGCAGCGCTGAGACGCAGGCTCCGGGTTGTTCGTTCAAACAGGCTAACATCTAGCGCGACTTCCAAGCGTTTGATGGCTGCGGAGACTGCAGCGGTGGTCATATTGAGTTGCCGCCCCACCTCACTCATATTGCCACGTTCCGCAACCTGTATAAGAAGCTCCAAATCTTGTAGGGAATATGACCTAGCCATTTCATCCTCTTTATCAAATAGTATTTAATAGTTTTTCAAATGACTGCCACATTATCAAAATTCGCACTTAGGGTTAAGCTAGATCTACATTCTCAGGAGACTTTTATGACTACAGAAAATTTTATGAAAGCCGTTGGCCTCAAAGCCTATCTTCCCATTAGTGATACCAATTCATTAGTTGATGTACAGCTTCCCGTTCCAACGCCCGGTGAGCGCGATCTCTTAATCAAGGTTGAGGCTATTTCGGTCAATCCTGTCGATACCAAGGTGCGCAGCCCCAAAAGCAAAGTTGAAGAAAACTACCGCGTATTGGGATGGGACGCGGTAGGTACAGTCGTTGCGGTGGGCAGCAAGGTTGAGTTGTTTAATGCTGGCGACGAGGTCTTTTACGCTGGCGATATCACTCGTCCGGGCAGCAATAGCGAATTTCAGTTGGTCGATGAGCGCATCGCGGGGCGCAAACCCAAAAGCCTAAGTAATGCAGAGGCAGCTGCCCTGCCTTTAACCGCTATCACCGCGAGCGAGGGTCTGTTTGAACGTTTGGGAATCAGCGAAGGAAAATCTGCAGGGAAAACCTTATTAATTATCGGTGGAGCCGGAGGTGTTGGCTCAATCGCTATTCAACTTGCAAAACAAATTTCCGGTTTAAAAATCATTGCCACCGCATCGCGCCCTGAATCAGCCGACTGGTGCCGCAGCCTCGGTGCAGATGTAGTTATCGATCACCACAAAGATATGGTTCAGGAATTTCGCGCCCAGGGCATTCAATATGCGGATTATATTTTTTGCTTAAACTCCACTGCTAAATATTGGCCAGTCATGAGCGAACTCATCGCGCCTCAAAGTATTATCTGCTCTATTGTTGAACCGGAAGCGCCGCTGGATTTAAATCTTCTCAAATCAAAATCTGCGCATTTTGTATGGGAATTTATGTTTACCCGTTCAATGTATAAAACCGCTGATATGGTGGAACAGCACAATATTCTTAACCGCCTGGCAGATTTAATTGATGCCGGAAAAATTAAAACCAGCCTTAGTAAAACACTCAGTCCTATAAATGCTGAAAATCTAAGGCTTGCACATACGGCGATAGAAACAGGAAAAACGATTGGAAAAATTGCGCTTACCGATTGGTAAGCGCAGTATTTTTAAGCTGAGGTATAAATCATGAGCAATTTGTTTAGCCCACTGGATGTTGGTAGTACTAAAGTTTCTTCACGCATTGTTATGGCGCCTATGACGCGCTGCCGCTCATCGCAACCTGGTGATATCCCCAATGAAATGATGGCTGCCTATTACGCACAGCGTGCGGGCGCAGGATTAATTATTACTGAAGCCACACAAATCTCTCCACAGGGAAAAGGCTATTCATTCACACCTGGAATATATTCCAAGGAACAAATTGCCGGCTGGAAAATAATAACCAATGCAGTACATTCAAAAGGCGGAAAAATTTATAACCAGCTTTGGCATGTCGGGCGCATGTCGCACCCTATATTTCACAATGGCGAATTACCCGTTGCGCCCTCTGCAGTTGCATTTGAAGGACAAGTATGGATTTATGATGAGCAAAAACAAAAAGGCGAAAAAGTCAGTTGCCCTATTCCTCGCGAGTTAACAATAGCTGAAATTAAATCAATTATTAAGGATTATCAAAGGGCTGTTGTAAATGCGATGGAAGCAGGATTTGACGGAGTGGAAATCCATGGTGCTAATGGTTATCTAATTGAACAGTTTTTACGTACTACATCAAACCAACGCACCGACGAATATGGTGGATCCATTGAAAATCGTTTACGATTTTTGAAAGAAGTTGTCACTGTGGTAGTTGACGCGATTGGTGCAGATAAAGTAGGCATTCGTTTAGCTCCCTTCATTACTGCACGTGGAATGAATTGCCCTGAAATTTTGCCATGCATTTTGGAAGCGGCGAATTTTCTCCAGTCTAAAAATGTCAGTTACATACATTTAGCTGAAGCTGATTGGGACGATGCGCCTAAAGTTGATGAAGATTTCCGTCGCGAGTTACGCAAAGGTTTCCATGGAAAAATTATTGTAGCGGGCAAGTTCACTAAAGAGCGAGCAGAACAAATTTTAGCGCAGGGTTATGCTGACTTGGTCGCGTTCGGCAGACCTTTTATTGCGAATCCAGACTTTCCAGCACGTCTAAAAAATAATTTAGCCTTGGCGACCCTTGATCCAAACACATTATTTGGTGGAACTGAACGGGGTTATAGTGACTATCCTGTAGCGATTTAATCAAAGTTAAAAAGCGTGGCGAAGGTATTTTCGCTACGCTTTTTATTGAAATAGATTATTTCGTCAGTACCAGTGAAAAAAATGCTGCAGTATCAGAATTTGTCAGCTTGAATTTAAAGGTATTACGCCCCGCGTTAAAATGAACCTTACGCTTAAATTCAGTTAAATTCCAATTTTCACGCTCCGGGTTATTTTTGTCATAGGCCAAGGCGTTAAACTTTTTATTAAACACCGTACTATCCCAAATCAATTGATTATTCAATTCAAGACTCGCAAAATCATCAGCACCAATCCAAACCCAAAAATCTTGTTCACGCTCAACAATAATTTCGGTGTATCCAAAAAAAACGCCTGCTTTATCAACCTGTGGTGGGATTAGCGGATATTGCGAATTGCTAAGATATTTCCAGCTTACCGGATGATTTTCCTTACCATAATAAACCCCCTCTAAATCCACTGCGTATTCTGGCGGATGCTTGGTTGATGAATCAGCAAAGGGACCTATGATGTACCAGCTGTTGATAAACAATCGATCAGCGGGTCTCCCAGAGCTTTTAATAATTCGCCCAGCGACTTTTTTCGGGTTTTCACGATTAACACGCGGAATATGATCCAACCATAAATCCACAAAATCATTCTTACTGTGCAATCCCTGCTGCGCTGTATTACTTGCAATAGACGAATCCAAACCTTTTATAAGATTAGGATCACCTTCGCTGTAATAAGCTAAAGGTGGAGCCTTGGCCTTTTTAACATCGGTGGTGGAATTTCCATATCCCCTAATTTTTATATCGTTTTTTCTGTGGCTTAAGACATCCTCCGCCTCCTTCTCCATAGCTTCGGCCAACTTCATCATGGTTGAGCCTTTTATCCTGTTACCTCTATATTGAGGAAGATCAATTTCCATATTCATAACCCGCTTCATAACATCGGAGCGCGGCATAGTTACAGCTCTTTGCAAATCCTGAGCCCTAAGTTCACGCTCTATCTTTCGAATATTTTCAGAGATTTTATTTGCCAGCTCCATTAATTTCGATATCGTCACTTTTGGATCATTGATCGCTTGAGCGTCCACAGGTTCCAATTGTAAATTTTTCTTAATGGATTCATCCAAACTATTCACTAATTCATTTTGGGCTTGCGCAATGCTCTTCACGCTTTGGTGCATTTTCATTTTATAGGTATTATTCATGGAAACTTTTACCCGTTGATCAACCAGACTTTTGGCGACGGGAGGTTTTACAGCAAGATGACTTAGGATGTAAAAAAGTACGAGATGAAATACAACCGAAAACAATAAATAACCGTGCTTGTTAAAAAGCCATTTGAGGTTATAAGACGACATGGAAAGATTAACAGCCACGTTATTTATTCCTGGTTTGTAAAGCAATATTGGTTAGTCCTTCAAATTGGCACAAATCAATTACGCCAACGATATACTTGTAGGGAACTGTTTCATCGCCTGCAATTTCAACCAATGTTTGCTTACTCTTAGCTCCCACATCTTTAAGGTGATCTTGCAAGCCTTTTGTCGTTATTGCTTCACCTTGTAAAAACAAATTGCCTTTTTTATCAATGCTGATAGCTACAATTGTTTCTGCAGCCACACCTAAATCAAGATTGGTGCTAGCTTCTGGCAATACCACCGAGAGTTCACGCTGCCCTTGTGTTGCAGTTTGTTGTGAAAAAGATGTAGAGACCATGAAGAACATCAATAGAAAAAAGATGCAATCTATAAGTGCAATCAAACCAATTTCTGGCTGCTCATCATCACCAAGATTAATTCGCATGGGCCACCACTTTTAAATTAGAGGGATTCAAAGTCGCATGTGAAGATGAAAACCATTCGTTAATTATTTGGTTAAGGGCTTGCTCAAGTTGCAAGCTAAAGACCACAGAACGGTGCTTGAAAAAATGATGCATGGCTAAAGCGGGTAAAGCGACGCTCAAGCCTGCTGCAGTGTTAATGAGTGCTTTTGATATACCACCAGCCAATAGCGCGGGATTACCCATTCCTTGCGAATAGGCAATAACGTGAAATGCCTCAATCATACCTATTACGGTTCCCAACAAACCAACAATGGGTGCAACCGTCGCAACGATTGCCAAAGCATATGCTTTTTGCTGATGTTGACGAAGTTCCAGCGAAGCAATTTCACTAGCGCCAGCGGCAAGCGTTCCTGGCTGCTGATGTCGGTGATTGAACAAGTAATAGAGAATTCGGCCCAAGGTATTTTTTTCAGATTCAAGGAGCGCTTGTATTTTTTCACTATCACCTTCTTGCCATAAAGGTTTGACTTTAGCGATAAGCTCGGCAGGAAAAATATATTTAGCACGAAAGTTAAGGAGTCTTTCCATGCTCACTGCAACCAACAAGATAGACATTAAAAGGATTACAACTAAGGCAATTCCGCCTTCCGCAAACTGTTCGGTAATATTAAGTTCGGCAGCCGTAGCAGAAGCTGAAAAAGCCGAAGTAGTAGAAATTAAAAGAAGGGATGCGAGAAATTTCAACATAGTTAACCTGCAGTTATTTGAAGAAAGACAAAATCAGGCGATCTGATTTTCTCGTGTTCAATGCTGAAGGTTATTATTGATAGATTAAAACTGAGGTGGACCTAAAGATGCCGAGTGGCGCTTAAGGAGGATAAGTGGAAATTTTGTCGCGGGTAGAACACTTGACGGCTTAGCCTATCAGAGAAGGACGACAGACCGGCTAAAAGCAGTTAATCGGCAGGTATTTGTTTTCAATATTAGTATTATTCACCCCTACAACAGTCATACCCTCAGGCACAGGCGAGTTTCCACATACCCAGGAAATGGGGCTTTCGGGTGAAGCTGTAACTACCATGGGGCGAATACTAAGGACTTTCTTTTTAAGCACTCCATTTGCTTTGTTGCCAAAGGTGATATTAAAAGCACCCATGACATAGTCTATGCGTTCAACATAATTACCGATTAAAAATTCCGGTTTCGGAATTCCAGCTTCAGCATTATGTCTGGGAAATTTTTTTTCGGTTTGGTAAAACAAGCCCACACTGTCTTTCAAGTTTTTAATCAGATCTACTGATTCTATAACCTGTGCGCGCGTATTTTTTGATTCAAAAGAAGGCATTGCCATAGTTGCGAGAATAGCAATTATAGCCAGCACAACCATGAGCTCGAGCAAAGTAAACCCCATGTTATGTTTTTGCATGATCCCTACCTTCTTATATTTTTGTGACCTTAAAACTTATCGAATAAATTTAGCTGCATACCAACAGCTAGCATGAAGTTCGTAACCTTGTTCCTTCGCCCACTTTATACCGGCGCGAACAAGCTTTTCAGCTAAGCCTTTACCTCTGAAAGCTGGAGGTACAAAAGTACTGTTAAAATCTATTGCTGTTACACCAGAAGCCTGCTTGCTCAAACTGTAATGCAAGACTGCCTGATCGCCTCCAGCTTCAATAACAAACATATTTTGCTCTACAAGGTGACGAAGATTATCCATATAAAACTCCAGAGCAATGCTGATTAACATCAGCCAAGATAAAGATTAAACTTCCAGCGTGAAAATAGCTTCACTGGTAGCGCATTGTTCCGCCTTTTCGCAGCGCGTTTCTGAGTTCAATAAAATTGTTTCGCCGGATACGCCCAATTGCAAAATAAAATATTGCTTCACGGCTTGCGCCCGTTCATGCGCCAAACGCGTAAGACGCTCAGGATTAACGCTTTCTGCAGCAATTAATGCCAGGTATTTTTCCTCTGCTCCCGACACTGAATTTTTGTCAGCAAGACCCAGGCCAGTATATTTTTCACTTACTGCTTTACTCCATGCTTCATCATGCGCTTTTAGGGAATCTAAAGTCACGCCAGATTTTTGCAGTGCGCTTTTTACTTGCTCTTCTTTGAGTGCTACCAAATCGCTTTTTTCATCGTAGGTACCTTGGACACTCAAGCGCATGTTAGGGCGTTTCTTTAAAGCCTCTGTTAATAAATTCAATTTTTCTTTAGCCGTATCTGTAAGCTGCGACTCGCCAGATGTAAACTGAATTTTTCCCAAATCTTCTTTGGTATTTAATAAGTTGCTAATAAATTTAAATGGCGAACTTACAATTTTCTTCAGCGTGTTCCCCAATGCGCGAACAATAATATCCCTAAGTTTGAATTGCGGGTCGCTAGGCGTACCGGAAATTTCAGTATCCAAAATAGCTTTACCATTTTCATCCGTAAGCATCGCCAAACCAAGACGTAAAGGAATATCTACAACATGGGTGCCGCGAACTTTTTCGCCAAATTCTAAATGATCAATCACTACGTGATTTTTCCCCAGAATTTTTCCATCTTCATAATGATAGTTTAAATCAGCACTCAACAGGCCCTTATTAATTTTCCATCCTGCATATTCCGCTGAGTATGGCGACAAAGCTCCCATATCCATTTGTTTAAACGACAAAAGCGCATCCAGCTTTGGAGCGGCTCTAAATATATTTGCCTTTCCTTTAAGAGTAACGGGAGCATAGCCATCGACATTGCCATTTAAATCTATGCTGGCTAAGGTATTTTCGTCTGATGAAATATTGATAATGCTTCCGGTAAAATTCTGAACAATCGCCGTGAAAGACGGCACCAGTGATTGGTCATAAAATCCTATTGCAGCTTTGTTAACTGCCAGGCGATCGACTGCAAATTGCCATGGCTTTTTAGATGGACCAACTGCTGCAATAGTCGTCGTTGAAGCGGGTGCGGGGGTTACAATCATTGCCTGTACATTTGTTTTTCGGTCTTTATCAATTATAAATTGCCCATCCAGTTCATTAAGCGTTACCAAGGGCACATGAATAGATTTTTCAGTGAGCAAAATTTCAGCATCTTCCCACTCAAGGCTTTTCCATTTAACTGCATCTTGTTCCATGCTGGTGGGACGGAGTTTCAAATCACTTAGCCTGCCCTTACCGGTAATTTTTTGTGGCGCACCTGCAATTAAGTCGATACGGTTGTGAAATTCAAAAGCACCATTTAATACTTCAAGCCTGACATAAGGCTCCAATAAACCGTTAAACCAAATAAAAGGGATATTATTTGCGTTTACTTCTACAGTACCGGAAAGCGATGAAATATCAATTTGACCTGTAAGGGAAATTCTTGCTGACTTATTCAAATCAGCCTTTAAGCTAAAGCCCGATGATTTGTGATTTCGCAAATCTATATTTTCAATAGAAAAATTAAGGGGTGCAGCGTCTACTGAAACATTTTTCAACGCCAACATACTTGAATGCACAGCCGAATTAATCACCGTCAATTTTTTTATAATGACAGGAACAGCTGATTTTTCAGATTTTGCAGGCGCTGCTTTTGCAATAGCTTGCTGATGTTTTATAACATCATCAAAATTCCACAAACCACTTTCTTGCTGAACTGCAGTTGCTTTGAGCTGACGAATGGTAATTTCATTTATAACGATGCTGCGCTCACGCAAAGATTGCATACACGCCAAATTAATATTGACATCATCTGCCTGCCATAAATTAGCGGCATCTTTTAAATGGCCAACACTGAAATTGCATTTAAAAAGTTGAAGATTAATTTTGTCATGATGGAGCCCATGACCGGTTTGCTGACGGTATTGCTCTGATACAGAGCGATTAACCCACGGCAGAATCAGAGTGTAATAAGCCACATATAAGAGGACAAAAAGTATAATTAAAACGCGCAGAATGATAGAGCGGTAAAGGCGGGAAATAACGCGGTTAAACAAATGACGACCCAAGTTACATAAACTCCTGTTTAACAATGAGCGCGCTGGATTCCCTAGAATCCAGCGGCTTTTAAAATGAGAAACTAATCGACTTTAGTGCCCCACAAATCATATTCGTCGGAATGTTCGATAAGTACGTTGACCAAATCACCAGGTTTCACGTTTTCTTCGCCGTTCAAATAAACACAACCATCAATTTCCGGTGCATCCGCAAAGCTACGACCAATCGCACCTTCATCGTCAACTTCATCAATTAAAACTTGCAAGGTCTGCCCTACTTTCAGTTTCAAACGCTCAGTTGAAATTTCTTGCTGCAATTGCATGAAACGATCATAACGTTCTTGTTTAACGTCATCTGGAACATGATCTGGCAAATCATTCGCCTTGGCACCTTCAACAGGCGAATATTGGAAGCAACCAACGCGGTCCAATTGTGCCTCTTTTAAGAAATCCAAAAGTTGTTGGAAGTCATCTTCTGTCTCACCGGGGAAACCGACGATAAAGGTTGAGCGAATGGTGAGATTAGGTACTTGCTCTCGCCAGCTCTTGATACGTTCCAACGTACGCTCAACTTGGCCCGGGCGACGCATTTTGCGCAGTAAGGTTGGGCTGGCGTGTTGGAAGGGAATATCCAAATAAGGCAGAACTTTGCCCTGCGCCATCAAGGGGATCACGTTGTCCACATGCAAGTATGGATACACATAATGTAAGCGCACCCACACACCTAACTCGCCCAAAGCCGCAGCCAATTGGTACATATCAGTTTTAAGTGGGCGACCGTCCCAGAAATCAGTGCGGTTTTTGATGTCCACGCCGTAAGCAGATGTATCTTGTGAAATCACCAGCAACTCTTTCACGCCCGCCTTCACCAGGCGCTCCGCTTCGCTCATCACCTGACCTATGGGGCGACTGACAAGCTTGCCGCGCATATCAGGAATAATGCAGAAACTGCAGGAGTGGTTACAGCCTTCGGAAATTTTCAAATACGCGTAATGACGCGGAGTAAGCTTTACACCTTGTGGCGGAACCAAATCCAGGAAAGGATCGTGCTTCGGGTTTGGTGGCAAATGTTCGTGAACCTGGCTTAGAACTTCTTCATAGGCATGAGCGCCAGTGATTCCCAATACATTAGGGTGTATCTGAATAATTTCGTCTTTCTTGGCGCCCAAGCAGCCGGTAACCAACACCTTACCGTTCTCAGCCAATGCTTCACCAATCGCACCTAAAGACTCCTGTACGGCGCTATCAATAAAACCACAGGTATTCACAATCACCATGTCCGCATCGCTATAACTGGGCACAATGTTGTAACCCTCGGTACGCAATTGGGTAAGGATGCGCTCGGAGTCCACCAGGTTTTTGGGGCAGCCAAGTGATACAAACCCAATGGTATTCCCTTTGTTGTTGCCGGTTTGAGCCTGACTTGCCAGGGTTTTGGCGGGAGTATCCAAAGTGGTGGTTTGCGACGGATCGAAAGTATTTACGGTCATAAGTTCTCGTGTGCCGGATAAGGCTTAGGCAGAGCTGAAAAAAGGCCGCTATTGTAGGCGTTTAGGCAGTTTTTTGCATGGAAGTTCGCAGCCTCCAACAAAAAATTCCAGATAATCACTTCTTTAGACCCAGTCACTTTAAGCAATTTTTTCTGGAACACCTGGATTGTCGCAGCCACTTTCGGTCAAGGCGTGAAGTGGGGAGAGTTTAGTGGGCAGAACAACTAGCCTTCGTGCGCGCTTGGATGACACCAAGCCCTCTATAACAACAACGAATGGAGAAATTCCCCATGACCAAACACTTACTTGGATCGAGCCTTATAAGTCTTTTCTTACTGAGCGCCTGCGGCGGAGGCGGCTCGTCGACCAGCAATAACAACCTCCCAAGCTCATCTTCTACGTCCAGTGCAAGCTCTGAGGCAACTTCGAGCAGTTCAAGCTCCAGTAGTTCTAGCAGCGCTCCGGCAGCGGCTACCAGTCTTCGTCTGGAGGCTGAAGATTACATTGATTATTACGACAGCAACGCTGCCAATCAGGCCGGGGCTGATTATCGCAAAGGCGATGGTGTAGATATTGAAGCCTCTACCGATACCGGCGGTGGCTACAATGTGGGTTACATCGATAGCGGCGAATGGCTCGAGTTTGGTATCAAGGTTACTAAATCCGGTAACTTCAGTGCCGATGCTCGAGTCGCCTCAGCCCAAGCCGGTGGCAAATTTCAGTTGGAATTGGATGGCGTAAAAATTGGGGATGAACTCCAAAGCCCTAATACGGGAGGCTGGCAATCGTGGCAAACGGTTAGCGGCACTTTAGGAACTATTGCAGAAGGAGCTCATAGTCTATGTGTACAAATGAAAAGCGGTCCGTTCAACCTTAACTGGATCGAGCTCAAATCCAGCGATGGCGGCGCATTGGAAGTTAATAAGCCGACCAAATCAACCAAGTCAGCATGTGACCATCCAGTCGCTCCACCCACCACAACGGTTCCCACCAAAATTCGTTTAAATCAATTGGGCTTTTTACCTGCTGCACAAAAAATTGCCGTTGTCCCCGGTGTAGCTGCAACCAGTTTTAGCATTGTTGATGCAAGCAACACTGAAGTTTTGTCAGGAAGCTTGAGCGCAGCTGCTACCTGGGAGCCTGCATTGGAATCGGTAAAAATTGCAGATTTTTCTTCACTCACTAAAACAGGAAATTACAAAATTCGCGTAACCGGTGTTGATGACCAGGCAGCCTTTGCAATTTCAGAAACAGCCTACGGGCCAGTGAATGCTGCTGCACTTAAAGCTTTTTATTTTAATCGCGCAAGTCTTGCCTTGGTTGCTGCTAATGCAGGTCAATATGCGCGTGCTGCAGGCCATGCGGACAATATTGTAAAAATCCACGCGTCAGCCGCAAGCACTGCACGCCCGGAAGGAACCATTATTTCAGCACCTAAAGGTTGGTATGACGCGGGCGATTACAATAAATATATCGTTAACTCAGGCATTACAACTTACACACTCCTCGCTGCGTTTGAAAACTTTCCGGATTATTTTAAAACACAAAACCTAAACATTCCTGAAAGTGGAAATTCAGTGCCGGATATTTTAAATGAGACTTTGTGGAATATTGAATGGATGCTCGCCATGCAAGATCCAAACGATGGTGGCGTCTATCATAAGTTAACCAGTAAAGGATTCTCTGGTTTTGTTATGCCGGATCAAGATACCTCTGAGCGTTTTGTTGTACAAAAAACAACGGCAGCCACTTTGGATTTTGCTGCAACTATGGCAGCAGCGAGCCGGGTTTATGCAAATTATGAAAGCCAACATCCAGGTCTCTCTGCAAAAATGCTTACCGCTGCGAAAAATGCCTATGCATGGGCTAAAGCAAATCCCGCAATTTACTATTCACAGCCAAGCGATATACAAACAGGTGGCTATGGTGATGAAAATGTTAAAGATGAATTTGCGTGGGGAGCAGCAGAACTTTATATCGCCACCAAAGATGACAGCTATTACACCGCATTAAATCCGGCAAGTTTGGATGCAAATATTCCCAGCTGGGGCAGCGTACAAAGTCTTGGGTGGATTTCTCTTGCGCACAATCTGGATAAGCTTACTGCCGCAGCTGACAAAACACTTATAAAAAGTAAATTGGACGCTTTGGCTGCAACGCTTGTCAGTAAAAAACAAAATTCTGCATTTTCAGTTTCTTTAGAGAAAGGTGATTTCTTTTGGGGAAGTAATTCCGGCGCAATGAATCAGGCAATGATTTTATTGGAGGCCTATCAACTGGATAAAACCAAACATCAGTATCTTGAGGCTGCACAATCTTTGTTTGATTACGTATTGGGCAGAAACCCAACAGACTATTCGTTTGTAACAGGCTATGGAAATAAATCGCCAATGCATATTCATCACCGCCCTTCTGCGGCGGACGGAATTGAAGCCCCTGTTCCTGGATTTTTAGCAGGCGGTGCAACCTTGGATGGGACTTACGATTGTGGTGCGAGCACCTATCCTTCACCTTTAATTGCAAAATCTTATGTGGATAATGAATGTAGCTATTCAAGCAATGAAATTGCCATTAACTGGAACGCGCCTTTGGTTTATGTTTCAGCTGGCTTGCAAGTTCTTACTGCAAAATAGAAGAAGTCGGCAAGGATGCCGACTTTAAACAAAATAGCTGTGCACACATTTTTTCTAAGAGGGATTTATACTTACAAAATTGCTGTACAGACCTTCAGTATCATAGGTAGCAATTTGAAACTCGTAATCACCCTTTAAATAATTAAAATAATAAGCATCTGTAAAACCATCGGCAATGCGGATAGTTTTGAATTCACTTTCGCTTTTTAATTTGTATCTCAATTCATACCCACCTATTTCAGTTATATCCAAATAGTCACCATTCTCTCGCTGGGTGGGAACATTCCAATATAATTGTACTGAGCCATCGATAGTCTGACTTGATGTCGAGGATGAAGTGGCTGATGATGAAACACCTTTTGACGAAGATGCGCTGCTTTTGGACGAAGACGAAACCGATTTTGGTGATGACACTGAGCTAGATACAATTGGAGTAGTAGTTGAGCTTGAGGGAGCGCTTGAACCCGGCGTTGTTATTGGAGGAGTAGAAATCGTTGATGTAGCTGATGATTTGGGTGTTGTAGTTGTCGTCGACGTGCTTACAGATGAAGAAGAATTTGAAGCTGGATCAGGTTTTGGCGATGCATCTGAAGGTGCTATAGAACTCGAAAAATCACTTTTCACATTCCCTGCATTAGTGGAACCACTGGCACTTGCTCCCCCGCCGCAAGCCGCTGTAAGCAACGGTGCAATAAAAACCATTACCGCCGTTGTTGCTTTTAAGCGACGCTGCCAATTTAAATTAGTTTTCAATTGGTGGCGGCTAATAAAACCCAACTCAATTAAAATTTCGCCGAGTTCGGTTTTAGCATTAATATTTTTGGTGCCAAATCTCTGCGACTGTAAAGCTTGCTGAATTTCAATTGCTTGTCGCAATTGCGGGCGCGTAATTAATCCTTTTTCAACTAATAAGTCACCTAAACGTAAAGACTTGTGGAAATCCGCCATAACAACTTCACCTATGGTTCAATTTGTTCGGAATAAAATTACCATTCAGACCTTAGTGTAGGACAGCAAAAAAAACAATTAATTTTCTATTTAAAGTTATTGTGATTAATATTTTCACAGATACGTTCTAGAGATTCGACAATTGCAGCTCTGGCAGTCCCTATATTCATTCGCATAAATCCACTTCCTCCTTCGCCAAATACGGTTCCTGGATTCATTCCAACCTTGCACTTTCGAATAAAAAAATCGCGGAGCTGCGGGTCTGTCATGCCTAACTCGCGACAATCCAGCCATAGCAAATAGGTCGCTTCCGGTTTAATCATTTTTATTTGTGGGATATTTTTTTGGAGGAAATCGGCGACTAGATCGCGAGTGGATTCCAAATATTTCATTAACGCATCTAACCAGACATCGCCATCACGGTAAGCAGCTTCAAATGCCACAATACTTAGGGGATTAGTATTGCCGACGTGCAAAGTTTCAAACGCGGCTTTCATCGCTTTGCGCTGCTCCACATTAGGAATTACTAATGCTGATAGCCCCAGGCCTGGAATGTTAAAAGTTTTGTTGGGTGCAATGGTGGTAACAATTTTGTCGCCAGGCTGCGCTAATCGCCCAAGCATAATGTGCGTGGCTTCAGAATAAATTAAATCCGCATGAATATCGTCAGATAAAATTGTGAGGTCGTATTGTCTTGCGATACGCAAAACTTCCTGCAACTCTTTTTCATTCCATACACGGCCAACAGGATTGTGCGGTGTACAAAGCATCAACAATTTTGCACCTTGTTGGGCACAGCTTTCTAAATGTGCAAAGTCGATCTCATAATGCCCATGAGTTTCGCGCAAGGGATTTAATATTAATTTTCGGTGATTGGTAGTAACTGCAGAAAAAAATGGAAAATAAACCGGCGGCTGAACAATAACGCCTTCGCCTTCATTAGCAAATGCTTTTACCGCAGCAAAAAGAGATGGCACCACACCTGGGGCCATTAAAATCCAATCGCGTTCAATCTTCCAATGATGACGTCGTTCAAACCAATCGATAATGGATTGGTAAAGACTTTCAGGGTAAAGCGTATAACCAAATACCGGATGATTAATACGTTCTTGCAAAGCGCGGGTCACACATTCAGGTACGGCGAAATCCATATCTGCAACCCAAAGGGGGGTTACATCTTCGGTACCAAAGTATTGTTTGCGGCCATCAAATTTTACGGCGCCGGTGTTTTCGCGGGAAATGGGTGTATCAAAATCAAATGACATTAAATGAATTCTCACTAAGCCGAACTAGCAGCTAGACTAATCCGGCCAGAGAAGGCAAGTCAATTATTTAACACGCTTCCAAAAAGTGACTTCAGAAAGTGTGTGTTGAAATTTGCGTTTGGTTTCGCGAATAACGAAAGGAACTTCAACAGGTTGTTGTACCAATTCAAAATGTTCACCCAAACGAGCTTTTAAACCATCAAAAGTGGTGAAACTTTCCCCATCCTTTTTAAATCCACCCACCCAGTCTTCCCGAGGTGTGTGTTCAGTAAGCCAGGTATAGGGGGATGCGAGCATCAACACACCACCCATGTTTAAGCGCTCATGAATTGAATCTAAAAATTTCGCTGGATTGTATAAGCGGTCAATCAAATTGGCAGCGAGGATAAAATCATAGCCAGTAAATTGTGGTTTTAAATTACATGCATCGCCCTGGAAAAATTCAACCTTATCTTTGGTGTGGTGCAAACCTAAATCTGCAAGACTGCGCGATTTATAATGTACTAGTTCTCCTTCGTCCGTAAGCGTATAGCGTAGAGTTTCACCTTGGGAAAGATGGACGCCTTGCCCGATAAAACGTGCAGAAAAATCGATTCCTGTCACAAAATCAAAGTGTTTAGCTAACTCAAAAGTAGCGCGACCCGACGCACAACCTATATCCAAAGCTTTTAATTTCGGTGCGTCACCCATAAGTTCTATAGCCATGTCAGCCAAAGCTTTGGAGAAGTTAGCCACGCCAAAATATTCATTGCCATAATGAAATTCTGCATATTCCGACAATAATTTATCCGTTTCGTAATGAGATCCTGGCACTGGCTTTAATTCCTCTGAAACAACGTAGCGGAAACCCGCGTGTTGGAAAAAATGGCGACGAAATGCATAGCGCGAATCACGCAAAGTTTCGTTGCCGCATGAAATCCATGAACCGCCTTTAATCAAATTGTGGCGTTCATCAAATGTTGGTGTGGTGAAATCATCGTAAATGGTGTGTACATCAAATCCTTCAAACGGATATATTGGCGTTTCTGTCCATTGCCACACGTTCCCCACTACATCAAAAAATTCACCGTGTGAAAATTTATTAACCGGGCAAGATGAAGCCCAATAGTCTAACTGGATATTGGCATTTGCTTTTTGCGAACCAATATCTTTTAATCCTGTTGTGTCGTATAAACGATACCATTCATCTTCAGTGGGAAGACGTACCGCCAAGCCAGTTTCAGATTTTTTCCAATTACAAAAAGCTTTAGCTTCGTGGTAATTTACTTCCGCTGGCCAATCCCACGGCATAACAACTTCTTCAGTCATTAAACGTAAATACCACTGGTTGTTTTTCTTTAGCCAAAAAGTAGGATGCTGCGCGCGGGTAAACGCTAACCAGCCCTGCCCTTCTTCCTCCCAAAAGTGTTTATTTTTGTAGCCATCCGCGTTTACAAACGCCAAAAATTCCTGGTTGCTGACTAAAAATTTACTCGCCTGAAACTCACTGACATCGGCAGAATGTGAGCCATATTCATTATCCCATCCATAGTAAGGATTGGATTTATCTTTCCCCAATATCACATTCCCGGCATCAATTTTAATTAATTCATTGATCGGCGCAGCACCTGTTTCGCGGCAAGGTTTCCATTGCGGATGATTTTTTACGTAAGCTAATTTGTGTTGACGAATTAAAACTGAAGAGGTTTCTAAATGAATACGCTCGTGCTCTATTCCCATAATGATTGCCCACCATGGATTATTCCAATCCACCGGTAATTGCAATGGTGCCGTTTCAATTAAATTAATCACTAGTGCGCGCACTTGATCGCGATAAGCTTTTACTTCGGCAGGCGTTGGCCATTGGTAATTTGCATCATTGAGGTCATCCCAGCTCATTTCATCCACACCCACAGCAAAGATAGATTCAAAGCGTGGGTTAATTCTTGAATCAATCATGCGAGCCAACAACAACTTATTAACAAAAAAAGTGGCGGTATGACCAAAATAAAAAATAAGGGGATGGCGCAGCGGAATAGATTTTTCGTAATAGGCTTGATCGCAAGTCAAAACTTCAAATAAAGATTCATAACGATCAAAGGTCGTTACAAAATATTCGTGCAATTGTTGACGCAATGCTAAGGTATTTTCTTCACGCAAATTAGGCGTTCGCGTAAATAATGGCTGTTGCACAGAAACATCCTTCAAATGATTACCTTTGCGAGCCGTGCTATGTCCCGTTTGCATAATCCTCACCATCTCATTTCTGCATTGTCTTTCATCAATCAATCGAGCGAATCTGTATTCATTCGATTCAACCGGAAAATCTTAAAATCAAATTACAATCGGCCCACGTAATCTTTAGCAAATTGCCAGGCAATTCGGCCGCTGCGCGCACCGCGGCTGCGATGCCATAAAAGTGCATCAAACTCAGTTGTTTCACCCCAGGTTCCGCCTAAATATTCCACCCAGTAGCGGGCGGCAGCGAGATAATCATCTTGTGAAAAAGAATAAAAACTTAGCCACAACCCAAACCGTTCAGAAAGAGAGACTTTTTCTTCGGTGGTATCACTGGGGCGAACCTCACCGTCCTCGTTGCTAACATCCAGATTTTCGCGCATTTTTTCGGGCAACAAATGGCGGCGATTGGAGGTCGCGTAAAACAAAATATTGGAGGAAGGCGCTGCGATCGAACCATCGAGCGCAGATTTAAGCGCCTTGTAGGTGCTCTCACCTTCTTCAAATGACATGTCATCACAAAAAATAATGAATTTTTCCGGGCGCTGACTTACCAAATCCACAATATCTGCCAGCTGGATGAGATCTGTTTTATCTACCTCAATAATTTTTAATCCTTGGTCGGCAAACTCATTCCAACAGGCCTTCACCAAGGTCGATTTACCGGTGCCACGCGCGCCTGTCAGCAACACGTTATTAGCGGAACGCCCGGCTACAAACTGCGCTGTATTGCGAACTATGGCTTGCTTTTGCGTTTCTACGTTCTTTAGCGAATTTAGATCAATCTTGTGTGGATTTTTCACCACCTGCAAGTAACCTTTGTCACCAACCGGTGCGCGCCACCGAAATGCGCTGCCAGTCCAGTCTGGCTCTGGCTTCGGACTGGGCAAAACTTGCTCAACACGGTCAATAAGTTGCTCTAAACGGGAGATAAGTTGGTCGAATTGCGACACTGAAAATTCCTCAAACAGCTGGAGACGAATGGAAAATGGGCTATAGTTTTTGCAAGAGTTGCCAATGAACGAGGCATTGAACGCGCTGTTACAGCCGACTTAATGGCCGGAACCATTATAGAGAAGTTATGTAGCTTTTGTTGTTTGTAGCCACCATTGATGTTTCAAACACCTACTGCTCAGGGATAATTATGTTTACCAAGCCTGAAATAAACCTTATTACCAAAACCCTGCAACACAGACGTGACTGGATTGCGAAGAATCTGGGCAATCCTGATCAGCAAGCCCTTAAAGAGCAAAATCAACAAACACTTAGCATCATCGACAATGCCATCAGCAAATTAAATTCCATTACCCCTGTTGATAATACTCCCACGACCGCCAAGCCCCCTAAACTGACTGGCGCGCAGAGGCGTAACCAATTAGAGCCCGCCCAAATTCGGGTGCTCATAGTAGACGATGACGAAATGATCGCATCGCTATTACAAATGCTTTTGCATTCAACGGGTGTTCGCTATGTAGATATTGCTTCCGACGGATTGAAAGGTATCAGCATGTTGTACGATGCAAACCCAGTCTACGACCTGGTACTTTGCGACTGGCATATGCCGATTAAAAACGGGCTGGATGTACACAATGCCATGCGCGCTGCCGAGCGCTACATGGAAACCTGTTTCATTTTGGTTACTGCAGTTACCGAAGCCAAGCTAATCCGCTCAGCAATTGAAGAAGGCGTAGACGACTACATTGTCAAACCATTGGAAGAGCAAACCACTATAAAAAAATTGGCTCGCCACTTTCCTAAACTCCCGGTTCCTGAGAACGCTACCATGTTGGGGATTTGCGCTACCGACATACCGTCACCGGAAGAAGGAACAGATAAGAGCTAATTAAGGTGCCGATTTCCGGCACCTTATTTTAAACAACTTCAACGCCTTCAACTTCCACCATAAAATCCAGGCTTGCTTGCTGACGAATTGTGCGCCGATGATTCGCCATGAGTTTGGCAATTTTTTCCTGATCGCAAACTTGTCGATCCAACACCACACGCGTTTTTAATTCACCAACAGGCTCAGCTGTCGGGCATTTGCTAAACACGAACTGATTGGAAATTAAATCCATAAAAGGACCAGACTTACTGCTCGGCATAATAAAGTTCAGCTGCAAACCTAAACTTTCTGTCAAATAATTAATCACTTCACGCGAGCGATGCTCGTCCATTTTTGAGAAAGCTTCATCAACTAACACCATACGCAAATGACTACTGCCCTCATTGAAACGGAATGCCGATGTAATAGCTGCGCTGCGGATAATATACGCCGGGGTTTCTAACTGCCCGCCAGAACCTGTGCCATATTGACTCAATGCAATAGGCGCTTTGCCCTCCGGCTCTTTGTAAATTTCGTAGCAACGATAATTGCGATAATCCGCAATGCGCGTTAATTCGCGTAAGGCTTTTTGCTCGTCTTCATCGAGCAACATACTCATCAAACGTTCGCGAACCTTTTGGTGTTTTTCTTCAAGCTTCATATTGAAGAGTGTCTCACCATCACCGAGATTTGGACTATCAATAACGGCTTTAAAGAATTGCCAATACTCTTTAAATTCCGGCACCCACTCCCAATCAAAACGGAAGCGCTCACGGTCAGCACCAAAGCGATGATGTTCCAACTCTTTGTTTAATTCTTCAAGCGTTTTCTTGCCATCATTAATCGCTTGATAAATAGAATGGCAGAGATTTGAAACAAACGCGTTGTTAAAGCTCAAGCGTAAAGATTCAATTTCCTGATGACGTTGCGCAAGAATATGGTTTTTATCGCGATTATAAAGCGCATCAAATTGACGACGCATATCGCATACATGGCGGAAATTGCTCGAGCCAAGTTCATCGTTGTAATCAAGGTTAAAGAGAATTGAATCCGCGCTTAAACAGAATTGGTTGTGCTGCATAACAGCCTGTTGTAAACGATGCAAAATTGATTTTAATTCAGCGTTTACGCTAGCCAGGCTATTTTCAAAATAACCAATAGACTGCTGACCAACAGCTTCGTCAGCCGCTTGCAAGCGTTCATCGACATTAAAATCTGGCCACAAACCTGCAATAGATTGTAAATTTGCTTCGCACTCATCAACGACAGCGAGAGTTTTATCCTGCTCCGCATCTAACTTGTGACACAGAACATCCGCATTTTTTAACTCTGCACGGCAATCAACCTGCGCATTATTAATCTCATTGAATTGCTTTTGCTGTTCGTGCAAACGCGCTTTTAATTCATTGAGTTCCTCGTCCAATGCTTTGGTATCGCTTAAATCCAATTGCTGCAAACTTGCGTCTATAGCAGCAATGCGATCTTGAGCAG
Organism: Cellvibrio zantedeschiae; assembly: GCF_014652535.1. Taxonomy (NCBI): domain Bacteria; kingdom Pseudomonadati; phylum Pseudomonadota; class Gammaproteobacteria; order Cellvibrionales; family Cellvibrionaceae; genus Cellvibrio; species Cellvibrio zantedeschiae. The sequence goes on from NZ_BMYZ01000001.1 coordinate 1,694,890, forward strand.
CAAGCATAGTTTGAAGCGTGTCGGCATAAGTGAGGATTTTTAATTTATCTACAGCGGCAAGCAAATGCTGCGCCTCATTGACATAATCCGTTGCGGCTTGAAGCTCTATATTAAGCGAATGAAATTCGTTGCGCTTAGCCTCAAGCGCTCGTTCACGCGCGCCCTGACCGAACACCAGGTCTGAATCAGCCATATCGCAGCGGAACATAGCGTAATTGCCAGAGCCCATTGCATCTTTAGTAATTCCGCGGCGGGTGTTTCGCAGCTCATTAGCAGATTCCACACGTTGAACATTTCCATAGCTTGCTTTTAAATAAGCTTCGGCTGTTGCGTGCGAAAAATTCATCACTTGAATTATAGAATTATTGGCAAAATCACCCGACTTCTCCCAATCCTTGCGCGCTTTCTCACCTTGAATAATACGGGCACGGTTAGCTTGCCCGCTCATGTTGCGCACTAGCGCTATAGCGTCCGCCTCATACTCTGGCGCAACAATGATACCGAAGCGTGCCGCACCAATATAACCTTCAATGGCGGCTTGCCATTCGTGATCAGTCACATTGACATAATCACACAAGACTCGCGCATCTGCTTTGGGACACTGGACAGCGATTGCTTCAAGTGCCGCACGTACAAATGGTGGATAGTTAACTTGATGTGCTTCCAGCGTCTGGATTTCCCGGCGTTTTGTTTCAATAGTTTTTTGCAAACGTTCCGCACTAGCACGACGCTTATCTCTTTCTTGTGCTAATTGATCGCGCAAATTAATTCTATTGCCTTGATGTGCTACTGCAGAACTGGCATCCAACGCAAACAAACTATGAACAAACAAATTGTGATTTTTTTGCTGCTCAACTACCGAATCCAAATGTTGTACTAATGGACTCACATCAATCCAATCACGATTGAGCAGCTGGTGGATATCAATAGATTCTTCGCAGGTAGAAATGGCTTTGGCTAACTTGTTGAGGTGCGCATCTTTTAAAGCAGGAATTTCCAGTGCAATGGATGTGTTGCGCAGGGTTTGCGCACATTGCTGTGCAGCTTCCATATTAAGCTTCAACTGCTGATCTTGCTTAAGCAATTCAGGAACATTATTGTGAATAAGTTTTTCTTGAGCAATTTTTTCCTGTTCGAGCTGGTCTTTATCACGCAGCGCTGGAACACCCAAACGGCGAGCAGTAGCCGCTAAAATTAATTGATTGATTTCATCACGCCTACTTTCACATAAAGCCAACGATTGAGTATGGCTAGCGGCAGCTTCACGCAAAGCTTGCTGCTTGTGTTTTGCGTCAAGATATAAAGACTGGCAGTCACCAAAACGACGTTTAGCAACAGAATAATGCAACACTTGCTGTTCAAGCCAGCTCGCAATAAAGTTATCGCTCAGTGTTCGCCCGGTTGCCATGCGGTCAATTGCCTGGCGCAAGTTCCGCGCATCGGACTCCATGGTATGAATGCGTTTAAGCATGGCCGACACATTGCGAATCGCCTCACCCAAATCGCGATATTCAAGAACCTCATTGGCCACAAACTCATCAATACCTTTAATAGGTTTGTAAGCCATAAATCGAGAAAATGCACGTGCAGCATTCATAGCTTCGCGTTCAGATACAGCATCTTTTCGGCCGCGCAAAATTCCATACAAACGGCACAGATAAGATTTTTTCTTATCGTATTTTTCAACCTGCTCTTGACCATATTGGCGGCGTAAACCTGCGTAGATTTTATCAAGCGGCACTACGTACTTATGCGTGTTTTCTTCTTTTAATAAATCTTTCAGGCTGAGTGCAACATCACTCAATATATAAAAATGACAATCATCCAAACGCGCTACTTTTTGTTGGCTTGCGCCCTGCCCCGCTGTTTCAACGAATGCGCGCATACCAATTAAAGCGGTAAAGGGCTCGCCATTTTCGCCTTGGGTTGGATGAAACACAGCCGCCAAATAACCATCGCAACCTTGCGGGCGTGAATAGGCACCGTCATCGCAACCTAATACATAGGATGCAAGTGTTCGCACCAATTTCCCACCACGACCGCGCTGGCTGGACTCATCTTGCCCAGGATTAAAATGAAATAAATTATCGTGCGCCGCAGTCATGATGGTTTGAATAGCATCAGCCGCTGTGGTTTTACCTGAACCATTACCGCCCGAAAACAAATTAATGGGGCCGAATTCAAATTCGGTGTTAGGCACATTGCCCCAGTTAATGTAGATAAACTTTTTTAGGAACATAATTAAGATTCAGTATCGAAAATGGACTTAGTAAGATGTGGCGATCTTTTCTGTGTTGGCTTAACAGCCAGCTCCTCTGCGTCAGGCTCATCATCAACCAACAATAAATTATCAGCCAAGTAAGTACGAATTTGATTGAGCCATTCGTTACTAACCAGATTAATAATCAATGGACGAATTTTTATCCAGCTCTCACCAGAATCCACGTCAGCTTCAGCAAAATAATTAATTAAGCGCAATTGGCGTAAACGTTTAAATGCCTGTCGACGCTCACCAATATTTTCAGGCAAGTTACGGCGCAATAAACTTTTCATCGCTAGTGAAATTGCTTCAAGCGAAAGCGTTGCACAGCCCTGCTCGTCTATTACGCCTTCACGCAAAGCTTTATCGTATTCAGCGCGTAAAACTAAAATTAACGCTACTTCATGCTGATTTAAACGGCTGCGAAAGCCGCCATTGAAAGGTTCATCAGTTTCGTCTTCCATACCGGGCAAGCGCGCACCTGGCGGAAGAATACGTACAAAATTGAATTGAGTATCGTGCTGAAAACGCACGCCCATTAAGGCTAAATAATCATTCACTGTTTCATGGATTCGTACAAAGCGATCATAAAGTTCCGCCTCAACTTGCGAATCATCGCGACAGAGAACCCCATAATCCAGCAAGCGTTGAATCAATTCGCGCCAGTCATCGAGAGATAAATTATGTTTATCGAGCTGCTCTTCCAAGTCAGCGCTAAAAATATTGCTCATACTATTTTCCATCATCGAGCAGCGAAATCACAAATTGATCGCGCCGCTTGAAGTAATGATCATCTTGAATTTGAGGTGGTTCATGCAGCCAGGTTAGATCCTGGTCAATTGAAAAACGAAAGCGTGAAGACAAATTGTCAGCTGCGCCAACTTCAATTGCATGTGCAAGATTCAGCAACTCTTGCATGTTGGTTGCGTTCAATTGGCGACTATTAAGGCTACCGCTTGTAGCGAGTGCTTTTTGCACATACTCACGAATTTCGCTACCTTGCAAAATAAAGGCACGGTCTAATGCTTGCTGAATAAATATTTCTTTTTGCGCCTCTGCATCCAAAGCTTTATCGCCATCAACTGCGGAGCGAACAATTTGCTGCGCACGTGCAGCACGTAATTGAATTTGCGATGGATCAACAAAGCCCAATTGCATACTCGCCAACGTCTCGCCCTGTTGTTGGAGCAAAGTATCTTGTTGATCTGGCGGCAATTGCGCCAATGAACGATAAACATCCATCAAATCATCTTGACTGCGGCTATTAATGTAACTGAGCTGGCGAATAATAATGTCGGCACGTTGAGTAAACGTATTCAATGCCCGGCGCAAAGCGGGCAACATAATTTCACATGCATTTTTTAAACGTGACTCAATGGTTTGCAAAAGCGTATCCAACAGCGATACGCCCTGTACAACGCGCTGCGGCAAGGCTTTGCGCAAGCGAATCTCCATCACTGCACGCCAGTCTTTTTCTGCAGTTTCAGCATCACCTTGGCCATATTTACGCTTGCGGCGAATTTTGGTGATGATGTCAGAAATTTGGTCACGATATTTTTCTACACTATCTGCGGATAAACGAACTTCCAAATCCGGTTTGAAGACGGTTTCCATAAAGTCAAAGAATTCATCGCTCGCCTGCTGGATAAGTTGACGCGACTCAACTTCACGTACCAGCTGACGTTTGCGCTCTTCAAGCTCAGCAATCACATCAGTAAAATCGCTGATAATACGTTCAGAATATTCATAGGCATCGAGCAAGTCATGAATTTCGCCTTGCTCATAAAATGCCTGCAAGCTGTTACGCGTATTGCGTGTATTACGGTTGCGTGTGCGAAAATGATTGGCTTGGTTATCCGCAAACGGTTGGGTGAATAAACGCCCCATACGGCTAAAACCATATGTGCTTTGCAAAGTAGTTTCATCAACTTGCTTTTCTAACCAACCGTTTTCGAGCAGGCGGTTAATAATAAAACTTGCTAAATCTCGTTGCGTTTTGAAGCGCCCTTCCTGAGTTTCAATCAACTCTCCTTGCGCATTAAAATCTTCTTCATCTTTATCAGCATCCAAAATTGGCGCACGGGCAATTGATTCTTTAATGATATCCATAAGCTGCTCACGATTCATGGCATTACCATAATCGCGCAGATCGGTATAAAGACGTTGATACAAAAGACTCAAACACTGGGCAACCAACTCACGGTATTTTCCTGTGAGCGGATTAAAAAAGTGTTGGCGGGAATCGCTAAAGAACATTGGAGATGTATAAAACTCAAAATATTATATTAAATACAAAGCGGATTAACCTCAATTAACAGCAATCCGCAATGAATACTGACTAGATAATAACGCCAAAGCTACCCGCGGCAATTACCATGAAAACGCCCATGATGATATAGAAAATAGCTGTTGTATTATTGGATTTAATATCGTGCTCAATGAAATAATCATTCATACCCGCGACAATACGCTTTAATAATTCTGCATCGTTTGACTTTTTTAGCCTAAGCTGCCCTGTGCCAACCCAAGATTGAATTGCCACTTGAAGATTTGCATTCTCAGAAATCAACTTAACAACCGAAAGCTGCTCTTCAAATACAATGTTGTTTTTATTTAAGGAACCGTGCAATGAATTCCTAAAGGTTTCATCATAGATTCCAATTGCCACATAGCCTTTCATTTGAATCCAAAAAAACACTAACAAACATATAAACATAATTGGATTCAAATATAGAATGAATCCCATTCTCTTACCCGCCTCCGAACCTACCATACTAAAAAAATTAACAAGTTGCGGCGAAAAAGCAAGAGCCATAAATACAAAAAATATCCTCGCTGGGACCAACATTGGTCGCTTTGAAGAAACAACTTTGACACCGATGGCTAGAAAAAACGCAGCCATAAGAATAAACATTCCAACAAAATATAATTTCATTTCACTTTTCCTTAGTTGAGTTATTAGTATGTAGAGCTATTCAATAACTAAAAAATTAATTAATCCAATCAGCCAATTTTTCCGCGTAATAGGTAATGATCAAATCTGCACCCGCACGCTTAAATGCAATCATGGTTTCCAACACAATCGATTTTTCATCAATCACACCAGCCGCTGCGCCAGCTTTAATCATGGCATATTCACCGCTTACGTGATAAACAGCCAAGGGACGCGATGAATTTGCGCGAATATGCGCAAGAATATCCAGATAAGCGGTGCCAGGTTTTACCATCAAAATATCTGCACCCTCAGCTTCGTCTTGCATTGACTCTGAAAGCGCTTCGCGTGCATTGGCAAAATCCATTTGATAAGTGTTGCGTGTGCCTTTGAAGGTGCTATCAACAGCATCACGGAATGGACCGTAAAAAGCGGAAGCGAATTTTGTTGAGTAGGACATTACTGGAATATGAGTAAAGCCCGCCTCATCTAAAGCTTGACGAATCGCGCTAATCATTCCATCCATCATGCCCGACGGTGCGATCATGTCGACTCCTGCTTGTGCGGCCACAACAACTTGTCGTTGCAGATTCACAAGAGTCGCATCGTTATCAACATCATTCTTATGTGTAACACCGCAATGACCATGGGTTGTGTATTCGCAAAAACAATTATCACTAATGACAAGCATGTCGGGTTGCGCATTTTTTGCGGTGCGAATCATTCGAGCAAGTAAGCCATCTTGCGCCCAGGTATCTGAACCCACTTCATCTTTATGTGTGGATACACCGAACAACAACACCGCGCGAATACCTTTGCTCCACGCTCGCGTTACGATTTCCGCTAATTGCGATTCCGGGTAACGATATACATCAGGCATTGATTTAATGGCAACAGGAGCATTAATGCCCTCTTCAATAAAAATAGGCAGAATAAAATCGCTCATGCGCAAATGAGTTTCGCGTACCAATTCGCGCAGCGCAGAAGTTCTGCGCAAACGGCGAAAGCGAAAATCTGGCGTAATTAAATTATTTGACATGATATTTACCAATTTATTTGGGAGCCTTGGCTGCCTTTAAATTCACAAGATTTCTTAAATGCTTAATGCGCCTTCATGACTCCACTCGCACTTCACATTAAACTCACCGGAGCCAGGTACGTGGCAATTGCCTCCGGCTTCCCATGTGAATGTATGAGTACCTGACAATTCAGTTTCCAAATGCACTGTGGCTGATACCCAGTACATTCTGCTTAACAATTGTTCGAATTGTGCAATCCACTGATCCCATTCATATTCAACCGCTTTATAAGAAGCACCGAAATGTAAAACTTCAGTTTGGTAATTGTTGTTAAGCACATTTACTTCTGGAATAGAAAACATTTCCTGACATAAAAATGGCCACTGGTCAGCTGTAGGCAAACTTAGCATGGCCTCGCGATTTATGCGTAAGCGCTCGGAATAGTTCGCCATCGCAGGAATATCTTTTATGCAACCATAGACAATTGATTCTTGATCCATACTGGCTCCAATGTGCATCAAATATAAATTACATAAATAATTCTATTAAAAAGGCCACCACCAGTGACCCCTATCCAAACCATCTTCACACTGCTGTAATTGTTTCGTGTAATCTGCAGAACGCGTTGCAACTTTTTGCGCGGTCGATTTTAACCAAGCTTTACTGTTATAAGTTTTCTTATTAAACCCACCGTGCCCTTCGTGATAGGCAAGATAAAGATTGTAAGCATCGTTGCGCTTAATTTTGCTACGTTTTTCGCTTTGGTAGTTATACCAGCCAATAAAATCTACTGCGTCTTTAAAGTTATCCCTTCTTGCCCACATGCCACCTTCTGCACGCTGGTAATCATCCCATGTATCTGATTTAACCTGCGCAAAGCCGTAAGCGCTACTTGGGCGAGGGCCGGGGAAAATCCACAATATTTTTGTACGTGCTGGCCGCGCCTTTTGTACAAACTGTGATTCTTGATACATGATAGAAATCATAATAGGCACAGAGGTGCCCCATTTATCTTCTGATTTCTTAGCAGCCTTGTACCAATCACTCTTTTCGCCAAAGATGTCACAAATATTATTCGGATTTGAGGGGGGCGTTGTTGCGCAACCACTCAAAAAAGAGACACAAAATAACAAACACAATGACGCCATTAATTTCATTCTGGCAATTGTCCATGTTGTTTTAAAAGCGCCAACAGATCTTCCTCTGTGAGCACAGGAATCCCAAGCTCTTCCGCTTTTTGCAGTTTTGAACCAGCGCCGGGACCTGCAACTACATAATCGGTTTTTGCGGATACACTTCCCGACACTTTTGCACCGAGCGCCAATAGATGCGCTTTTGCATCATCGCGACTAAAAATTTCAAGCGAGCCTGTGAGCACATAGGTTAAACCAAGCAAAGGCGCATCAGTCGCCGTTGCAACTTCATCAGGCCATTGGATACCTGCTGCTTTCAATTGCGCCACGGCTTGACGATTATTTTCTTGCTGAAAAAATTCAAAAGCAAAGTGTGCTACTACAGGCCCAACATCAGTAACCTGTTGAAGATTCAATTCGTCAGCAGTAGCAAATGCCTCAAAGGTACCGAAGTGTTTAGCAAAATTACGTGCAGTAGCTTCTCCCACTTCGCGAATACCCAACGCATAAATGAATTTGGCAAGTGTCGTTTTTTTACTGATTTCAAGCGCCGCTAAAATATTGTCTGCAGATTTTTCACCCATACGATCAAGATTCGCCAACTGCTCTCGAGTCAACGAATAAATATCTGCAAGATTATTGATCATGTTGAGATCAACCAACTGCTCAACTAATTTATCGCCAATGCCTTCTACATTCATGGCTTTGCGTGACACAAAATGCTTAATAGCCTCTTTACGCTGTGCGGCACAAACCAAACCACCATCACAACGCGCAACAGCTTCACCTGGAACAGTTTCAACTGGAGAACCACACACAGGACAAGTTGTTGGAAAAATAATGTCGCGTGCATCTGTTGGGCGCTTTGATTCGACAACAGCAACAATTTGCGGAATTACATCACCTGCCCGACGGACCACAACTGTATCGCCAATTTTAATACCCAAGCGATTAATTTCGTCACGATTGTGCAAAGTAGCATTTGAAACAGTAACACCGCCAACAAAAACCGGCTGCAAGCGCGCCACAGGAGTTACCGCGCCCGTACGCCCCACTTGAAACTCAACATCTTGCAGCAGCGTCATTTCTTCTTGCGCGGGAAATTTGTAAGCCACTGCCCAGCGTGGCGCACGGGAAATAAAACCCAACTCGTCCTGCAACTTGCGCGAATTAACTTTGAATACAATGCCGTCGATATCGTATGCGAGCGCACTGCGCTTTTCGTGAATACGGCGATAATATTCCAAACATTCTTGAATATTATTAGCAGCATCCAATTCACGATTAATTAAAAAACCCCAACCTTGCAGGGATTTTAAAATATCAGTATGGCGATCAGGCAACTCCCCTCCTTCAACCAAACCAACACTGTAGGCACACATTTCTAAAGGGCGCGCAGCAGTCAACCGTGAGTCCAGCTGACGCAAACTACCCGCAGCCGCATTGCGTGGATTAATAAATAGCTTTTCCCCAGCAGCAAATGCTTTTGCATTAAACTTTTCAAAGCCAGCTTTAGGCATATAAATTTCCCCGCGCACCTCTAAGGTTTGCGGATAACCTTTGCCCAACAATCGCAGGGGAATCGAAGCAATAGTGCGCACATTTTGCGTAATATCTTCACCATTAGTGCCGTCACCACGGGTTGCGCCACGCACCAATATGCCGTCGCGATAAATCAAACTAACTGCAATACCATCAAGTTTTACTTCACAGGCAAATTCGATATCTTCTTTTGATTTCAATCGATCTTGTATGCGCTTGTTGAAAGCGAGCAAATCTTCATCGCTAAACGCATTATCAAGAGAAAGCATGGGCATTTCATGCACAACAGTAACGAAAGCACTTAGTGGTGCTGAACCAACACGCTGAGTGGGGGAATCAGGAGTAATTAATTCAGGATGCTCAGCTTCAAGATTTTTTAACCGCTGCATGAGGCGATCATATTCTGCATCGCTAATCTCTGGCGCATCCAAACTGTGGTAACGATGGTTATGATAATTAATAGCTGAGCGAAGCTGCTCAAGCTCGGAAGAAACAGCAGGAGAAACTGAGTGACTAGACATAATATAGTTAAACTCTTCTGGTCAGCCCAAAAAACAAACAGGAAGATGCATTCACATTTTCCTGTTTTATCGACAATTAAAACGTTTGCGCTTACCGCGGACGACGAAACAACTTCTTACGTTCGAAATCACTAATACGCTGACGGCAATGCTCAAGTGTTTGACGAGTCATTGCACTGCGCTGCTCGTCTTTCAGTTCGCCGTGAAGCGTTTGTGAAATAGCCTGCGCAGTTTCAACCATTAAATCGAAGGATTGCATTGAGTCGGCATCGATTGGCAATGTCATAAATAAACTCACACCGGGCGTTGTAAATTCATCCATTGCGTCCAAATCAAAGGTGCCTGGCCTTACCATATTGGCCATGCTGAACAACAAAGCGCCCTCACCTTTGGTATCGCTGTAACGGTGGAAAATATCCATACTGCCGTAACGCAAGCCACATTTCAAAACGATGTCGAGCAAATCACTACCATTAAACATTTCGCCCTTAGGCGCCATTATATTAATGATTAAAACTTCTTCCGGTTCCGCTTGAGGCGCGGCCGCTTTAGTCTCTTCCTGCTCTACTTCTTCGTCGTAGTCATCTTCAGCATAATCTTCTTCGGAATCTTCATCCTCATCGAAGTCTTCTTCATAGTCTTCGTCATAATCGCCTTCATCTTCAGCGTAATCTTCGTCGTGTTCTGCGCGAAGCTGTTCTCCACCATCAAGATCTTCATCGTCCTGAGTAGAAAAACTTGGTTCTATACGGCCATGATCATCTGTATGCGCTTCGTAATGTTGTTCGTCTTGATGCTCTACGGACTCCATTAAAATAGGCACTGACTCATCAAGATTTAAACGTGCTTGTTCAGGCGTGCGATTCGCAATTTCTTCACGACGACGCTGCTCTTTTAACTCGCGAGCACTTAGCTTTCTGTCACGTTGTGGACGCTCAGATGGATCACGCACACCAACAACGCGCGCGCCGCCATTCGGTAATTCACTTAAATAACTGGGTGGCGCTTCGTTATTTGATTCATCTTCAAGAGCTGAATTCCGCAAACTTTTCTTTAAGTTGGGCGAAACATCAAGACGATTCTTATTCCGACGACGATAGCCATCAACCAAAATAATAATAATGAGAAGAACAATAACGCCGGTTAGCCAGTTGCTCATAAAGTTATCCGTATATTCAAATTGTTCTAGATAAATTCAATTAATTAGGAAGCAGCCAACTCTGCCGCTTCATCCACATCCACCGTTACCAAACGCGATACGCCAGGCTCATGCATAGTTACGCCGAGCAATTGGTGCGCCATTTCCATCGCATTTTTGTTGTGGGTAATATAAATAAATTGTACTTGCGATGACATCTCTTCAACCATGCGCGCGTAACGGCCCACGTTGGCATCATCGAGCGGTGCATCAACTTCGTCCAGCATACAGAAAGGTGCTGGATTCAAACGGAAAATCGAGAATACCAAAGCAATTGCAGTCAGCGCCTTTTCACCACCTGACAGCAAATGAATTGTGCTGTTACGCTTTCCTGGTGGGCGCGCCATAATTGTGATGCCGGTATCCAATAAATCCTCACCCGTTAATTCAAGATATGCATGACCACCGCCAAATACTTTGGGGAACAGCTCTTGCAAACTCTTATTTACTTGATCGAAAGTTTCTTTGAAACGCGTGCGCGTTTCGCGATCAATCTTGCGAATCGCGTTTTCTAAGGTTTCGAGAGCCTCATGCAAATCTGCGTTTTGCGCATCTAAATAATTTTTACGCTCGGATTCAGTTTTGTATTCGTCAATTGCGGCAAGGTTGATTGGACCCAAGCGAGTAATGCGACCCGCAATGGCTTCTAATTCTTCTTCAATGGGCTTGATTTCTGTCCCTTCCGGAATTTCTGCCAGAATGGTTTGCAGATTTAACTCATCTTCTTCCAATTGCTCAACAATCGCATTGCGCTGATCTTCAAAACGTTGCGCGGCCAATCGTTCTTGTTCCAGGTGCGCACGCACTGCCTGAACTTCTTGCTCAGCACGATTGCGGCCTTGCTCTGCATTGCGCAATTCATGTTCAACCGTTTCAAGGTTACGACGAGCTTCAGTCAATGCAGCTTCAACAGACAAACGTTTGCCGAGGTTTGCATCCAGCTCTAATTTGTATTCTTCAATTGGATCGCGGTTTTCACTGAGAGTTACAATTAGTTGTTCGCGACGCTCTTGCAAGCGTGCCGTCTGTTCGCGCAAACGGCCAATACCTAAACGAATACCATCCAATTGGGTTTTGAGCGATTGGAAACGCATTGCCAATTCGTGGGCTTTATCTTTATCGTGACGTGCGCGCTGACGCGCCTGATCAAGACCGGTACGAATATCATCGCGCTGTTGCAGCAACTCTTCACGCAAATCTGTATCTTGCCCCATCATCTCGATGGCTTCGCTCAAGATCATACGCGCTTCAGAAAGATGCTCGGCCTCTTGTTCAAGTTGTTCGCGCGCTTCGCGAATTTCATTTTCTGCGCGTTCGCGACGCATACTCACTTGTTCTACACGCACTTGTTTTGCAGACAACTGTGAACGTAACTCACCGTAACGACGACTTTGTTCGTCCGCTTCACGGCGCAACGTCTCGCGGTTTTGTTCGAAATCTTTGATTTGCTGGCGACCGTCTTCAAGTGCAGCACTTAAGCTTTCAACTTTTTCTTCTGCTTCTGCAATTTTTGCAGACAATTCTTCAATTTCTTGTTTGCGTGCAATTACACCCGAGCTTGCATCAGTATCGCGAGCTACACGCAACCAATGCGCACCAACCCAAACACCATCTTTAGTGATAACAGATTCGTTTGCAGATAATTGATTACGCAATTGCAATGCCGCTGGCAAATCTTCTGCGATATAAATGCCGCTAAGTACCCCGGCAACATCCCAATCTGCAGAAACTTTACTACTCAAGAGCGCAGCTTTATTTGCGTTGCTGGCAGAAGACTTTGCAGTGGTATCAAATAAAACCAATTCGCCTTGCGTTAGGTTTTCAATAACTGAAGTTACCGCATCCAAGCCTTTAACACAGACAGCTTGAAGAGTATTGCCAAGAACGGTTTCAAGTGCTTTATCCCAACCATCTTGTACTTTTACAGATTCTGCAAGGCGTGGTTGGTTTGTTAAATTTTGCGCCGCAAGCCATTGGGTAACGGCTTTATTTTTTTCGCCCAGCGCGGCTTGTTGCAATGCATCTAAAGATGCGTGACGACCGCGCATAGTTTGTAATTGGCTACGAACCTGATCCAACTCATTGCTTATACGCGTGTTGTCGTTACGACGCTGATCAAGTTGCTCAGTAATTGTTTCTACGCGATTGCGTTTTTCATCAGCAACCAAATCAAGCTCTGCAAGTTGCTCGGTAAGCTGGCCGATTTCTTCATCAACACCATCAATTTGCAAATTGGCTTTTTCTTCTTTGAGCTTTTCAATGCGCTGCAACAAACGCTGTTGTACTTGCTCAAGGTGTTGGATGCGGGATTGCTGAACTTCTGCTTTTTGACGTGGCTCGGATGCACGTTGGTTAAACGCATCCCATTCATTTTGCCAGCGCTGCATAGATTCTTCGGCATCTAGCAAAACTTCGTTTGAACCTTCTTCAGCAGCTTTCACCATTTCCAATTCAGGTTCGATGACCAAAAGCTCTTCTTCCCAACCTTCCGCTTTTTGCGCATCGATTAAAAGATTTTCTTCCGCTTCTTTGCAGTCGCGTTGCGTTTGGTCCAAATCACTTTGCAATTGGCGCGAACGCTCTTGCGCGTGGTGGATGGTTTGCTCAATACGTGCGATATCCGCACCAATCGCATAATAACGGCCTTGCACTTCATTGAACTTGTCGCCCATTTCCGTGTATTGGCTGCGGTATTTTTCAATTTGGGTGTCTTTGTTGACTTGATCCGTCACAAAAGATTCCATGCGCAATTCTAAATCGCGAATGGAAATTTGTTTGGCTTTGGCTTGCTCATCTAAAATCTGGAACTTTAGCGCTTGCAATTGCGCCTTCAGCAAACGCTCTTCTTTTTTGTATTCGGTAAATTTTTCAGCGGATTGTGCCTGGCGTTGCAAACGTGAAAGTTGGCGTTCCAATTCATCGCGAATATCAGTTAAACGCTCGAGGTTTTCCTGCGTGCGGCGCATACGACTTTCGGTGTCGCGGCGGCGCTCTTTGTATTTGGAAATACCGGCGGCTTCTTCGATGTAAACACGCAAATCTTCTGGCTTGGCTTCAATCAAACGGGAAATCATACCCTGTTCGATAATCGCATAACTGCGTGGCCCTAAACCGGTACCCAAGAAAATATCGGTAATGTCACGACGACGGCATTTAGTGCCGTTAAGGTAGTAGTGGTTTTGCGCATCGCGCGTTACTTTGCGCTTGATAGAAATTTCGGTGAATGCGGCGTATTCGCCTAACAAGGTGCCATCACTATTATCAAATACGAGTTCGATAGATGCCTGACCAACCGGCTTACGGCCACTGGAACCGTTAAAAATAACGTCGGTCATGTTTTCGCCACGCAGATTTTTGGCGGAAGATTCGCCCATTACCCAGCGCACAGCGTCAATAATATTGGATTTACCGCAACCATTGGGGCCGACAACAGCACACAAATTGCTGGGGAAGTTAACCGTAGTAGGGTCAACAAACGATTTAAAGCCTGCCAGCTTGATGCACTTTAGCCGCATAGTTCCGTGTCACTCTAGAATTCGTTGGGGTTTGAGCTGTAGTCGCTTGATTTCATTATTGTTTAAGCGGAAATCTGAGCGAAGCTATAACCTTCTAAAAGGCTGGATTCTACACGCTTGCGGGCAGCTTACGAAAGGCATTTGCGCCCAATTTGGGGCTAAAATGTGGAAACTTATGGAACTTGAGCAAATTTTACCCAAACAGGGAATTTTAGTGCGGCTGGATCTGGATAAGGATTAGCGGCCACTTGGAAGAAGCCACTAATCCTTCAAAATTTTACAGACTCAAAGGTACTTTTTTACCGGTCTTAACGGCGAGATAAATGGCATCGATAACTTTGAGATCTTTAAGCCCTTCTTCGCCATCAACCGGAAATACTGGTTTATTGTTGCCGAGAATGATCCCCGCCATTTCATCCATTTGCGTCGTTTGGTGCATGACGTGTGGGAAACTCAATTCGCCTTTGTTGGTGCGGGCCTTGATAGGCCCATAGCCAAACGCCGGGCGCAACTCTGCAAAGCCTTTATCACCGTTCAGTACAAATCGATCAAGGCTGATGTTGTAGCTGGTCACGCAACTTGCAATCGCGCCATTGGGGAAGCCGAGTTGGAATTGAATTGTTTCATCTACGCCTTCTTTAAACTTGGCGGGATTGGTTTTGGTCTCCTGCGCCGTAACCCAAACAGGTTCCTGGCCAACCATGTAGCGCGCGCCGTTGACAGCATAGATACCAACATCCATTAATGAGCCGCCGCCTGCAAGGGCTTTGTTGAGACGCCACTGGGTTGGATCACCAATTGGGAAACCGGTCCCACCCTCAAAAGATAATATGCGACCAAACTCGCCGCGGCTTCGCTGGTTAATAATCTCGACGGTATTAGGCTCAAAATGCATGCGGTAGCCAACCAGTAATTTCACATTGGCTTTTTTGCAGGCGTCGATCATTTCCTCACATTCTTTTGCATTTAAACCCATAGGTTTTTCGCAAATAACATGCTTGCCTGCTTTGGCAACGCGAATCACTTGATCGCGATGAAGTGCATTAGGAGTTATGACATAGACCGCATCAATATCCGGGTTATTTTTTATGTCATCGAAATTTTCGTAGTTGTAGCAGTTCTTTGCTGGAATATTGTACTTGCTTTGCCAAGTAGAAATTTTTGATGGAGTGCCGCTAATCACCCCAACGATTTTTGCCTTTTTACACGCTTGCATAGCTTCAGCCACACGCGAGCCGTAACTTCCAAGCCCCATAATCGCAACGCGCAATGGCGGGCCGTCGTAGGTTTGAGTATTGAGCCCGCTAGTAGCTGCATAGGCAGATACTTGCCCAGGTAAGTTTAGAATGATGAGAGACGCTGTAAGTTTTTGCAGAAAATCGCGACGAGAATTCATAATCAAAAAATCCTTATAGCTGAATGGCGTAAAGTGGAAGCAATAGATGACAACCAATCATCTATTGCATTTATGAACGCAAGAATTCCCTATTACGCTAGATCAATAAAAAATTGTCTAGCGTCTTTTCACAAAATAACCAATTTAAAAATTAACTAACAGTCGTCTAAATCTAGTTGGTTGAAACCTGTTCGTTAATCAGTAAATCAATTTTTTCTGGTATAGCAGCCATTGATACGGGGCCTTGCTTGGCAATCCAATCGCCCGGTTCAGCCTTGGCCGAGCCCGAAGGTGAAATGCGAGCAACAACTTCAATATCTGTCGCAGTCGCCAGGCTCGCTGCAGGTGACATAGCCATAGTCTCGTCAAGTTGAATGGTTGTAGGCAAATCGCTAACTTTGATACGAGCAATTGCTAAGGGCATTGGCGAACCTTGCCAAGCACGAGCGTAAATAAATACAACTTGATCTGAGGTAGCTTTAACCTTATCACCAAGGCTTACTGAAAGTTTTACAGCGTAAGCAGACCTGGATATTAGATCTTCTGCTTTACCGCCTTCTGCAATATAGGATTGTTTTGCCTTTTCTATCCCAGCCAACAAAGCGCGACGACCTTGCGAATCCGGGCTCAATAAATCAACAGATTTTTGCCAATAGCGAATCGTTGCGCGGTAATCTTTTTTACTGTACGCATCTATACCCAAGAGCCCTAAGGCCATAGTGTTTTTTGGGTCCAGCGCCAAAGCTTGTTTCGCCAAATCAACCGCTTCTGGCGTTGTTTTATTTCCATCGCGCAAAAATAAAGCTTGCGCCAATTCCGCCATAATCATTGCTGATTTGGAATCAAGCTCAAGCACACGCTGATAAGCCTTGGCACCCTCAGCAAAATTACCAACCTCCATTTGTGCGCGCGCTAACAAAAACCAGTATTGAACGTTATCTGGTTTTTGTTGCAATCGAGATTCAAACTCGGTGATTAATTGTTGGGCTCTGGCAGGATTCGGATCTTTATTTTGGATCATATCCTGATAATCAAGCTGCAATTTTTCCTGCTGTAAATTTTGGATGTATACATCAATTAAATTGCCGCGTTCACGGTAAAAGAAAACCCCGAACACCAACACAAGCACAGTGAATCCCACCGCAACTTTAACACCCAAACGCTGGGAAGATGGCAATTGCTGTGCGCGCAAGCTTGCTTCGTCAGCAAGCAGGTTACGCTCCAACTCTACTTTAAGAAGTGAGAACTCTTCGCTACTGATACTTTGAGCGGCCAGACTATTTTCCAACTCGCCAAGATGCTCGCGAAAAATCCTGACATTTTCTGCCAGACGACGCTCTGTTTCCGCCTGGGTAAGCGCAGCGCTATTTAGTGAATTTTTATATCGCCACAAAGGCCACAAGAAAAATGCCAAGGCAATAACCATTAATACAACGAGTGATGACCATAGACCTATCATGAACGCGGCTCCTCGTCGCTTTTGCTTTCTGTTTTTGTAACACTGGAACTCAAGAGATTTGCCAAACGGGCCTGTTCATCTGAATTTAAACTTTTACTAGTTACCTCAAGAGATAATTGGCGGCGACGGCGTATTATTAAAATTAATACCAAGGCACCAACAACCAGAATTACAAGAGGTGCGCTCCATAAAACATAAGTGGCTGGAGTAACTCGTGGGCGATACAAAATAAAATCACCGTAGCGCTCCACCATAAAATCAACAATCTCTTTATCTGATTTACCTAGTTTGATCATCTCGTAGATTTTGTGGCGCAGATCGGCAGAAATAGGTGAATCACTCCCCGCCAGATTTTGGTTTTGACATTTCGGGCAACGCATTTCCTGAATAAAACTTTGGTAACGTTGGCGATCAAGTTCATTATCAAACTCATGGGTTTCAATTGCCGCAAACGCATTGATTGTCGAAAATAACAACGCTAACAGCAGCAAAAATGTTTTAACTGAAAAGCCCATGACCCCACCCCGAAAAATTGATGGGCGAAGTATACCAAGAGTCGCGGGAACTCGTGAACAATTGCAGATGCGTTTGAAAAAACAGCGCAAGCGTTTGTTATTTAACCAAAAAATGATTTATTTGCAGAATTTAAAAAAATCTTTGAAAAAGTGGTTGACCAAATCTTCCAGATCATTAGAATGCGCGTCACCTCATCGGGCGGTTAGCTCAGTTGGTAGAGCAATGCCCTTACAAGGCATGGGTCACAAGTTCGAGTCTTGTACCGCCCACCACACTTACTCAAAAAGTAATTGTGTTCTCAACAAAAGGTTTCTTGTTTTGCGGACCGGTAGTTCAGCCGGTTAGAATGCCGGCCTGTCACGCCGGAGGTCGCGGGTTCGAGCCCCGTCCGGTCCGCCACTTACCTACCGAATTCGATTTTAAAAAGTCCCTACAAGGGACTTTTTTTATGCCTGTTATTTTTGCAGCCCGGCCTTTTCTGATGCCGCTACATCCTGCTTGATATGTTTGTAGGCGAAAACACCAATATAAGCTGCCATTACACAAATCAAAGCAACAATGATCAAACCAGACGCTACCACAGTATCAATATACATACATTTCTCCAGTTAAAAGACCCAGCGGTTGGGATGCTTTCAGTCTACAAAGACCAGCTTTGGGAGTATTGATGTAAATCAACTTAACAGGCTGTAGGCATTATCCATGTGCCCGATATGACAAAGCCCTGGTGCGATAGTCAAATGACCAGCACACCAGGGCTTTTGTTTGACTTATTTGTTCTCTAAGGCTTTGACTATCGGCAGAATGGTTTCAGTCCATACTTTTTGATTAACATCACCAATGTGTTTGTAGCGAATAACACCTTGTTTATCGATCACATAGGTCTCTGGCAAACCAAACACACCCAGATCCAATCCCAGCAACCCTTCCTCATCTACAACAATATCATCATAAGGATTGCCCAGCTCAGCGATCCAGCGCTTGGCGTCAGCCGTGTCATCTTTATGGTCAACGCCAACAATGTGCATGCCTTGTTTATTTAATTCGTTAAGAAAGGCATGTTCTTCACGACAAGTAACGCAGGTAGTTGACCACACATTTAACAAGGTCACTTTACCCTGCAGAATTTTTTCGTTACGGAATTCTTCCTGATTTACCAAACGGGGCAAAGAGAATTTAGGTACTGGTTTATTCAACAATGCTGACGGCATATCGTTGGGGTTTAACGATAGTCCACGCCAAAAAAAAGCGGCGAGCACAGCAAATATAATCAATGGAATAAATAATAAAGCACGCTGCTTATTCATGAGCTGCAACCTTCCCACTAGCGCCAGCCGATACAAAACTCGTTTCTTTCTGCTCAGCTTTCGCTTGTTGTTTGCGATAGCGTTTATCCGCTGCACCCAAGACTGCGCCAAACGCCATCATCAATGCGCCTAGCCAAATCCAACGCACAAAAGGCCTCACATGAACACGCATCGCCCAGGCTTTTTCAGCAACTGGCTCTCCCATTGCCACATAAAGGTCGCGAAAGAATCCGGGATTAATTGCAACTTCTGTCGTCATACTTGCGCGCGCGTAGTAACGGCGTTTTTGTGGGCGCATATCAGCTAAAGCTTTGCCTTTGTAATTTACAGTGATCAAAGCTTCATCTGCGGTATAGTTAGGGCCTTTAACTTGCTGCAAAGATTGCAGGGTAAATTCGTAATCCATAATTTTTGCGGTTTGATGTTCTTCCATGCGCAAATCACGTTCAGTGCTGTAAATGGTTGTGAAGGAAACACCTATTAAACTCACAGCAATACCCAAGTGCGCCAAAAGCATAGCGTAATAACTCAGGCTTAATTTTTTAACGCCTGCAAGGATAGAATTAGCGTGACGTAGACGATAAATAATGTCTGCAACTATGGCTGTTGCGATCCAGCTAGCGATAAAAACAGCCAAGGCGGCAAACCATTTGAATTCATCCGCGTACAACCACGGAATAAGAATGGCGGAAACCAAACTCAGCACCCAAGGCTTCCACAACAAACGCAATAATTGTTTTGGTTGGGTATGCTTCCAATTAGCAACCGGACCTAAGGCCATTAACAAACATAAGAGCCCCATTAAAGGCAGAAAGAAAAAATTAAAATAAGGCGGCCCAACGGAAATTTTTCCCCATCCCATTGCATCGGCGATCATGGGGTAAAGTGTTCCCAGCAAAACAGTCAGCATAACAACCAACAAAATAATATTGTTGCCCATCAACAAAGTTTCGCGTGAGAACCAACTAAAGCCTACTTCACTTTTTACTACAGGGGCACGGAAGGCATAAAGCACCAGCGAGCCACCAACCACAACCAATAAAAATCCGAGAATAAAAACACCGCGCGCTGGATCTGACGCAAACGCATGCACTGATGTCAGCAAACCGGAGCGAACAATAAAAGTTCCCAACAAGCTCAAGGAGAAAGTAAAAATAGCGAGCAGGATTGTCCAGTTTTTGAATAGGCTGCGTTTTTCTGTGACTGCAAGTGAATGAATTAAAGCAGTACCAACAATCCAAGGCATAAAGGAAGCATTTTCAACCGGGTCCCAAAACCACCAGTCACCCCAACCTAATTCGTAATAGGCCCACCAACTACCCAGCGCAATACCTACAGACAAAAATCCCCACGCCATAGTTGCCCATGGACGAGACCAGCGCGCCCAAGCGCTATCTAATCTGCCTGTTAGTAAAGCAGCGATGGCGAACGCAAATACCACACTAAAGCCAACGTACCCCATATATAAAATGGGTGGATGGATGATAAAACCAAAATCTTGCAAGGCCGGATTTAAATCGCCACCATCTTGCGGCGGAATTGGCAAAATGCGATCAAAAGGATTTGATGTCAGCAACATGAACGACAAAAATCCGATAGCAACAAAACCGAGCAGAGATAAAACACGCGCTTGCATATCAAGCGGTAAAGATTTACTAAAAATAGAAACCGCAAAAGTCCAACCGGACAACATTAAAACCCAAAGCAACAGTGAGCCTTCGTGACCACCCCAAACTGCACAGAGCTTGTAGTACCAGGGTAATAAGCTATTTGAATTGCTGGCAACATATTTGACGGAAAAATCATCATGCGCGAACGAATACGATAAACAATAAAACGCAATGGCAACAAAAATAAAAAAACCGGCGGCAAAAGAACGACTGGTGTGCATCAATAATTGATTGCCGTAATGTGCACCTATCATTGGCAACACGAATAACGCGATGCAAATGCAAAGTGCGAGCACCAGCGCAAAGTGACCTAGCTCCGGGACCATTAAACTAGGAACCATAATTCATCCCCTTACACACGGCTTGATCATTTTTGTGGTCATCGCCTTTATTCATGCTGGCAACTTCTGGTGGCGTATAGGTTTCGTCGTGCTTCGCCAAAACTTGCTCTGCGTTGAAAATACCTTTTTCATCGACTTTTCCATTAACAACAGCCGCTTCACCTTCTGCAAATAAATCGGGCAATATGCCAGAGAATTTAACGGGCACTTCAGCTATTCCATCGGTAAGAACAAATTTAATATCAAGACTGTCAGATGCGCGCACTACGCTGCCAGGCTTCACACAGCCACCGCCGCGAATAGCGCGATTGTGCGGCGCTTCACCACTGGCAATTTTACTAGGCGGATAAAAAAGATTAATGTTTTCACGCATGGCATAAACAATTAAGCCAATAGCGATGCTGCTGAACACCACGCCAGCTATTACTAAAATCAAACGCTGCTTACGTACTGGATGCATAAATAATTTCTATAAAAAAGTTTTAATCATTCCCAAGGGGTAGCAGCATTTGGTGCCGGATTTCCCCTGACATCGACTCAAGGTGAACTGGGATCTTTCTGCAAGTGTTGCCATTTTTTTTGCTGCTTCAAAAATGCCTTTTTTTGAATTAAAGGACTAACAGTCAAATAAATTAAAATTCCGTACACAATCGCATAGGCGGTCCACACAAAAACTCCATGACCATCCATATGAGCAAATGCCGCTAGCGAATCAAATTGAAATTTCATGAGCGCGCGCCTTCTTCCTTACCCAACACAATATCTTTAACCCACTGGGTGCGACTTTCACGACGTAAAATTTCGGTGCGGGTATATAAAATTAACACCAGGGTAAAGAATATGTAGAAGGCAATAATCATGACAAATAGAGGGTACAACATCGACGGAGCAATTGTAGATTTACCAACGATTTTAAGCGTTGCAGGTTGATGCAGCGTGTACCACCAATCAACAGATTTATAAATAATGGGGATGTTGACCATGCCTACCAATGCCAAAATTGCGCTTGCTCTGTCTGCTGTATCACGGTTTTGAAACGCTTGTTGCAAGGCAATAGCACCAAGATATAAAAAACTTAAAATCAAATAGGATGTTAAACGCGCGTCCCATTCCCACCAGGTTCCCCAAGTCGGTTTGCCCCAAATAGAACCCGTCGCCAACACCACAATGGTTAAACCTAATCCAATCGGTGCACAGGCTTTCATAACCATAAAGGGCAATTTCATTTTCCAAATGAGGCCTACAGCGCCTGAAATGGCCATGAGGTAATAACAACTCATTGAGACGTAAGCGACCGGCGCATGTATATACAAAATGCGAAAGCTATTGTGTTGTTTTGCATCTTCGGGCGCAAAAGCGAGCCCCCAAACACCGCCAATAAGTAGCAGGCCCCAAGCAGAAACCATAAGCCAGGGTAGCCACGCATTGGTTTTTTCGTAAAACCAGCGCGGTGACCCTAAACGATGAAACCATTGCCAATTCATAAGAATCCTCTAACCATTCACACTCACCCGCAGAGCCCCAGCTGCTGCGAGTGGGGCCAATACCAAAGCGATGGCCAAACCTGCCCCGAGCACAGCAAGCTGCATAGTATACGCCTCGCCCAATGCCGCAGTTTGAACCGCACTGGCACCAAAAATTAAAATAGGGATATAAAGCGGCATAACAATCAGCGAGATCAACACCCCGCCCTTGCGCAATCCGACGGTAAGCGCTGCACCTATTGACCCTATCAAGCTCATAGCTGCGGTACCCAGCACCAAAGACAAAACCAGCGCCCCAAAAGCTTTCTCAGGCAATGACAACATAACGCCCAACAAAGGCGCCATTAACGTCAGCGGTAAACCTGTTGCCAACCAATGAACAAACACTTTGGCAGCTACGGCCAAGGATAAGGGATAAGGTGAAATCAATAATTGTTCAAGGGAGCCATCATCAAAATCACTGCGAAACAAATTATCGAGTGACAGAAGTGTCGCCAATAATGCCATCACCCAGATAATACCCGGAGCTATACGCATTAAAACCGCTTTTTCCGGCCCTAACGCAAGCGGAATCATGGTGATGGCGATCAGAAAGAACACTAATGGGTTGACCATATCGCCCCGGTTACGAAACGCCAGGGTTAGATCACGTTTAAGCGTTGCGAGAAACAATGAAGATGGCTCAGCCATAGGCGGCATCCTCTCGCACAGAGTGGCCAAGCGCAGGAAAGTTCTGCAAATCCAACAATTGTAGATCCGGGAGCTTTATATCTTGATGTGAAGTAACCAATACCAAACCGCCGGATTGGGCATGGGCCGCCAGGCGAGCCTCCAATTGGGCAACACCGGATTTATCCAACGCAGTGAATGGTTCATCCAAAATCCAGACTTTAGCGCGACTAAACTCCAGGCGCGCCAAGGCCACTCGACGCAACTGCCCCGCGGATAAGCGATAAGAAGGCGTATCTTCGTAGCCTGCCAACTGAACTTGCGCCAAGGCAGCGATCAAAACCTGATCATCCGTCACCCCTTGGCTGGCAGCGTACCAACGGAGATTTTCCAAAGGGGTCAAGGATTTTTTGATGCCGGCTAAATGGCCCAGGTAGAGAAGATCACTTGCGTATTCCCAGCGAGCTTTCGATATCTCCTTCCCTTGCCATTCAATCTGACCGTGGAAGTCCTGTGTTACTCCCGCCAATATGCGCAGTAAGGTAGTTTTGCCGCTGCCATTTGGCCCAAGGATTTGCACCATCTGCCCTGCATAAAAGCGTGCGTTGAGCTGGGCGAACAAAAAACGTTCGTCGCGCTCGCAAGCCAAATTACGCAGTTCTAGCAGAGGTATCGCAGCCAAGGAAATAATCCAACCGATATTAAGGAACCAGCGTTATTTTCAGCGGTTCAAGAGAAGAGCTCAGGATTTCCATCCAGAGGTCGCTATAATCTAAGAATCTTTAATGCCCAAGAGCAATTTGCCGGGCGATTATAGCCGCAGCCCCCACGTCTTTCACGCCTTATTAATGACCGGGGTCAAAGATATGTAAAGAAATTGAAAGAAATCCAACCTTCTCCTTTACCGGATAAAAGCCGAGCATGGATATAACCAATATTCCCCAAAATCTGATTAAAGCGCTGGAACAAAAAAGCACCGAGCAACTCGCTGTTTTGAGCCGCGTTTTAAATTTGGTTTTGGGGAAAACAGTTATGGCCAGCGTTGTATCAACAGCACCGGTTACTGCTGCAGAACGCGAAGAATTATTAAAGCAGACCTCAGCCGCGTTAACACAACTCAATCAACAAGCTGTTGGAAAATTAACACCTGCAATCAAAAATGAAATTGCACGTTTACTGCAACAACAACAGCTTATTCAATCGCCGGAATTAAAATGGATTAATCTGGTGGTTAATAATCGACCGCTGCTAACTTATAGCGATAGGCCGATAACTACAGGACAAAGCATTCCCATACAATTGCAGAGCCCCCAAAAACTGGTGCTATTGGATTTGCCGGGCGCGGATGCTGTTGACTTGGTTGCTGACTCAGCTCCCACTAAAAACTTAATGCCACCCACAACATCTACTGCCAGCAATACGGTTACTGCCCCACAGCCAACAAATACCAAAACAGCCCAAACAGTTACTGATTTAGTGAAATCAACTGTTGCTGAATTAACTAAAGCAGAATTAACTAACAAAACCTCACCGACGCCTGGCACAGAAAAAAATTTAACAACCCTGGTAAAAGAATCCGTTGCATCAAATCTAGTATCGCCAGATAGCGAACAAACTAAACCGCTACCGGAAAAAATATTAACAACCACACCACAAACAGATGCAGCCACTAAAAATCTGCAACAACACAAAATAAATCTCTACAACACAAATGATCTTCCTTTAAAGCTATCAACAAAAACAGACATTAAACACAGTAACAGCGAAACTATTTCAGCCAAAGCTATTGTGAGCGAACAATTGCGTAATCTTTTGCCGCATAGGGACACACCTGATAGTTTGCTCTCAGCGGTTTTACAATTGCAAAAAATGCCCGCAACAGCCAGAGCAGAGCTGTTTCCGCCAAGTGTTGAACAAGCATTAAAGAGCATTGCAGCGAAAATTCGTTCACCAGAACAACTTGCGCAACCCAAAGTCATGGCCCAAACCTTAAAAGATTCCGGAGTATTTTTTGAGAGCAAGCTTAATGAGCAGGCAACAAAAGAAAGCCCCACTGCAAATACTAGCCACAAATTAAGCAACACTTATTCACAAGACTTAAAAGGCTCACTGTTAACGCTATTAAATCGAACCACACAAGAATTAAGCGGCAATAGCAAACCCATCTCAAGCGAACAAACTTTACGATTATTTCAAAATTTGGGAAGCACTCCATTCTTTCACCAAACACCGGGAGCTTCGCTTAACCTGAACAGTAAGCATGATGCTAGCCAAGTGCTGGGAATGTTTATTCAAGAATTAATGCAAAAGCCCGTAAAAGAATTATCTAACAAAGAACTGCGATCGCAACTTTTAGTGTTGTTGCAACAACACAGTTTGCATAGCTTGGCAAAAATCCAGTTACAACAATTGCACAGTGTGAATCATGAGTTGGAAACTAAAGACACCAACGCACCGAGCACTTCCTGGCAGCTGGAAATTCCCGTCAAGCATCATAACGATGTTCAGCAAGTGCACTTACGAATCGACCGTGAATGGATCGACGAAAAAAAGGAATCAGAGCCCGAAAGAGCAGCCACAAAAATAAAACAATGGTCGGTGACCTTGCGATTTGATTTACCTACACTCGGCGAATTTTGCGCGCAGCTGGCGATAGTCAATACACAAGTGAGTGCAACCTTATGGGCAGCACGGGAAAAAACTTTTACTGAAGTTCGCGAACATCTTGAGGGTTTGCGTAAGCAACTGGAAAATGAAGGCATTAACGTAAAATATCTTCAGTGTATGCGTGGAATGCCTCCTCAAAAGCCAATGGCACTTAGCTATTCCTTAATTGATATTTCAACCTGATATGACAGCCGATAATAAAATTCAAAAAGCCGTCGCTCTTTTTTATGACGGTAAAAGTACACCCACTGTTACAGCCAAAGGCACAGGCGCGGTAGCAGATAACATTATTGCCATTGCGGAGCAGCACGGGGTACCGCTATGCGATAACAGTGCATTAGTGGAGTTGCTTGTACAGTTGGAGCTGGGTGATGAAATCCCGGAGACACTCTATTTGGCCGTTGCCTACATCATCGCTTTTGCCTATCAACTCGAAGGAAAGGAACCGGAAGCTTGGACAAAAGGCGAATAATTTAGAATAAAAACTTAAAAAACTGTTCAAATTGCTAATTTCTCCCTTCACAGCATCAGGGAATAATGCCAACATCGGCACAATATTCAACCAACCACTATCAATTTATGCATCCTTCGTTAATTTCTGCCAGTGAACTGCAAGCGCAATTGAATAAAGCAATTGTTGTATTAGATTGCCGTTTCAATTTGATGGACAAAACACAAGGCCTTACCCTTTACCGCCAAGGTCATATTCCGGGTGCATTTTATATTGATCTGGAACGCGATCTTTCTTCGGCAGTACAGACTCACGGAGGTCGTCATCCGCTTCCCGATTTCGAACGTTTGCAGGAAAAATGGCGTAGCGTCGGCATTAACCAACACACAACTGTTGTCGTTTACGACGATTCACGCATGGCTTATGCCGCACGTGCCTGGTGGTTATTGAAATATATGGGGCATGCAGATGTACGTATTTTGGATGGCGGATTTAACGCATGGGTGGCCAATAAGGGCGCTATAGACAGACGCGAACCTGCAGCGAAATCGGGTGGTTTCAAAATGGACTTGCAGGCAAACAAAACCGTAAATAGGGATACTATTCTTGAAGAGAGTTCGCTCACCTTAATCGACTCCCGCGAACCGCGTCGTTTTCAGGGTTTGGAAGAACCTATAGATCCCGTTGCAGGTCATATCCCCAAGGCGCTGAATTTTTTCTGGCAAGACGTAAGTGATGATAAAGGATTAGTTAAATCGCTTGATTTGCAAAAAGCTCATTGGAGCAATTTACCTACCACGGAAAATCTTGCGGTTTATTGTGGATCTGGAGTGACTGCTTGCGTAAATATTTTTTCACTTCACTTGTGTGGAATAGACGCAAAACTTTATCCAGGCAGCTGGAGCGATTGGTGTAGCTACTTGCCGCAAACTACTGCTTCGCACTCATAATAAAAAAAAAGCGCCAAGGCGCTTTTTTTCTACGTGACACTCCATACTAAAAATATTCATATTCGATGCGGACATCCCACGCCTCACCACTTTCGTTGTCAATATTAGCGCGCCCTTGATAGCGCATTAAATATTGCCCATCGGGCTCATAAGCGTAGTGCATGGGCTCGGTAAATATCGACGATAATTTATTTGCAGTATCTACCCGAAAATATTTCCAGGTTTCGCCTGCGCCTTTATAAGCCAAAGGTGAAACACTGGCATCAACTTCTTTAATAACAAATTTTTCAATACCTAAATGACGCGCGTCAGCTACTTCGAATTCAATTTTTTTACCGGCAGTCAGCTTGGGCCATTGTTGCTGGATAAACGAGTCAACACCGGCGTCTATAATTAGCTTGGAAGTCTCGTAAAGTGTTTTGGTTTGGGAGTTGCCTTTTGTCCGATGCGTTAAGAGGAGCCTGCCAGCATCAAATACGGCAGAAACAGTTTCGTCATCGCGCTCATCATCCAATACAAAACCTGGCTGGAAAACTTCTGTTGAATAATTTAACGTCTTACGCGCAAATATAACGCCATCGGGTTTGGCATAATTCACCTGGACTTCTTTATTTTCATCGAGCCCCGTAATTAATTCCCTATAGGCCAGCTTTCCCGTCTTTAGATTAAAAGCCTTTCCAGAAACAAGGTAACCATCGTTAGCAAGGGACGATACCGAAAAGCCAAGCAGTACCACGACCACGGCAAACACGCGCAGAGAAAACATAGTGAAAAGCCTCTTTAACTTTCAAAAATCAAAACCTGTCGAACTCAGCATAGAGTATAAATGCCGGAATTTTATTTGTATCCTGTTACGACATATTCAAGGCTTTAGCGCAGAAAATAATGCGATAGTTTCTTTGCGACTGAGCGATAAATTAACAATGGGTAGCGGGTAGCCAGGTGTAGGCGGTGGATTATGAATCACCTTTGAAGGTACCTTCGCGAGTGCTGGTAAATAGGTTTTAATAAAAGCACCCTCAACGTCAAATCGTTGTGACTGACTGACCGGATTAAAAATCCGGAAATAAGGTGCCGCGTCTGTACCTGTGGAAGCACTCCACTGCCAACCGCCATTGTTCGCTGCAAAATCCCCGTCAATTAACTCGCTCATAAAATAGCGTTCCCCCATACGCCAATCGATTTGCAAATTTTTGGTCAGGAACATAGCAACAACCATACGTAACCGGTTATGCATCCAGCCAGTTTTTTTTAGTTGCAACATAGCCGCGTCCACTATGGGAATTCCGGTTTCCCCATCGCACCATGCTTTAAATAATGTGTGATCGTAGCGCCACGGAAAAGCTTCCGTATGCTTTTGCATAGCTTTGAATTTACACACGTATGGAAAATCAACCACTACGTGCTGATAAAAATCCCGCCAAATCAATTCACCGATCCAGGTTGTCACTCCAGGATTACCAGAATCCAACTCTCCCTGATTTGCTTGCAAAGCCGCAGCAATACATTGACGCGGTGATATGGAACCAATCGCCAGGTAGGGAGACAATTGCGATGTACCCTCAAGATCTGGAAAATCACGATCAACATGATAATCAGCAATATGTTGCTTAATAAATTGCTTTAACCGACTACTTGCTTCTTTTTCACCTGCGGGCCACAAAGCAGACAAATCACGCAAGTCTAAGCCTTTAAACAAATCGTTTAAGGCTTTATCACTCATCACAACAATAGGCTGTTCCGGTTGCCGCTTTGGCTTCTTCAAAGGCTGAAGCTGTAACACCCTCGCCTGCTTAAGCCAATTATTTTTAAAGGCGGTAAAAACTTTGTAAGGCTCATCTTTACCGTTTCGAATCATACCCGGTGGAATAATAACGCGATCATGAAAACGCTTTACTTTTACTGCATCAGTACGCAAAGCTTCCGACACCTGTTTGTCGCGGTTAAACTCATCCCACGGATATTCTGCGTTAAAAAACAATTCTTCAATATGATGTGTTTTAATCAATTGTTGAAAATGCGGAATAATTTCCAGCGCGCTATCCAGATTAATTACCAGCAATGGAATATTGAGAGCTGCAAGATCACTTTTTAAGAGTAAAAGATGACGCCGAATAAAATCTATTCGCGCTGGAGCAACACAGTGGTTTTGCAACATATCACGACAGATAAAATAAACTGCCAACACACCTTGCTGATCTTCTGCTGCATGAAACAGAGCCGGGTTGTCGTGAACACGAAGGTCGTTTCTAAACCAGACTATTCTGTAAAATTTTCCCTGTATCTTCATAGCTCAACCTGAATGGTTTCAGTATCAGCAGGAAAAATGCTATTCAGTGCAGAAAACACTGTCTGCAATCCGGCTTTTCGAACAATGTGTAAATAAGCGGTAGACTCCGCATTTATCGCAAGCGCAACGCTGCCACCCACAAGAATAGGCACTGATATTTTTTGCACTAATTGTTGAAGCGAGTTTTGGAAGTCCGCCAGACTTGAACAAGTTTCGTTATAAACAACAATAGCATCTAGATTGAGTTGTTTTACTGCAAAAACGATTTCGCTAGCGGTGGTTAACCCAATTAATTCACTCTGGAATTGTTGGCTAGTGAGCCCGTAATGTAAGAGCACATTGAGCAATGAATTGTTTTCCGCCGTTAGCTGAACAATAGCAACTCGATTTCGTTTCGATTGCTGGCGCTGATGTTGTGTCAGCATCATCAGATATTCTGATAAGCGATTCGTTAAAATTGATTTTTTAATGGCATTACCATAAATATCATCACTTAAACTATCCAGAGCGGGAATGATCAATTGGTCTGCTATCAAATCAGTAGGGTACACCGAAAATAATTGGTTGAACCAGGCATCCAGTTTCCCCAAATTAAGTTCAGACATTAGCGATAACAATTCAACCAAATAGCTGTGCCAGATATTTTCAAGGCTTAGCTCATAAGAAAATTGGTTTGAATCCAACAGTTCACTGACCTTTCCAATCGCTAAGCCACGCGCAAGCCAAACCTGAATTTTTTTAACAAGCTCAACATCTTCACGACGATAAAGGCGATGTCCTTTGTGTGTACGAAGTGGTTTAATCAAACCGTAACGACGCTCCCACGCACGCAGCGTTACGCTATTAACACCCGTTAAGCGCGATATTTCCCGAATCGGTATTGCAGCTGTTGTCCTTTGATTATCGTTCATCTTATTACCCCTCAAACGCTCAATACTTCATTACGCAACCCCAATACTTCTGGATAGGGAGACCAAAAGGTTTGGTTTTTCAGGTAGGGATTATCAAGCGTCATCAAATGGTGTTTCAGGAGTGTGAGCGGAACAACCAACGGAACTGTTCCTTTAGAATAAGACTCAATCAAATGACCAAGTTCTTCTTTTTCCAATTTGGTAATGTGGGACTTCAAGTAACCGCGCAAATGCATGAGAGCATTGGTATTGCCTTTACGAGATGCACGATGACTCAAAGCAGTCATCAACAAGTGAATAAAATGTTGGTTTATTTCCTGGATAGGCCGCGCAGTTAAATTCGCTAAAAACTTTCCAATCGCAAAATAACTTGGTATGTGATGCGCCATCACTTGATATTTGTAGCGCGAATAAAATTCAATTATTTTTTTTGGGGTTGGGTTGTGCTCCAGATTTTTTCGCCAGTCGTGCAATGCAAAAACCCGCGCAATAAAATTTTCCCGTAAGCCAGCATCCGTCAACCGCCCTGCTTCCTCTACTGGAATCAGTGGCATCAATTCCATAAACCGTTTGGCGTAGGCTCCGCGCCCATTACTGTCGATGCTATAACCATTTGCTCCGTAACGCTTTAAGCCGTAAGCGGCACAGCTCGGAGAATTTTGCATAAAAACATAGCCGCAAATTTCTGGCATAGATTCTGCCGCTACTTCAGCCTGTTGAACCAAGGCATCGGTCACATCGAGATCGGGGTTTTCCACACCACGGATGCGATCTTGTCCATTAATAACAATTAGACGAATGGGCTTACGAGGGATACCCAGACCAATCGCCACTTCCGGGCAGACGGGGCGAAACTCAATAAAGTTGGAAAGTACATCCGTGAGGTAGCGGTTGCGTTTATGTCCACCGTCAAACCTGACGGGATCACCCAATAAACACTGACTAACACCTATAGGAATTTTCATCATAGCCGCCAGAATCTATACAAATAATTTAACTTGTATAAATTTACCGCCATTTCTTATACATAGCAAACTTATTGTACAAGATTATTTTATCGGACTGGCCAATGAAGCTTGGGATGAGGAATTAAGGAGTGAATACAAAAAAGCCGACTTGCGTCGGCTCTTGGAGATTAAAGCGTTGGGATTTTTACATCCTCAAAGAGTTCGTCCAACTCGGCTCGCGAATGGCGATTGAAAGCCTCGTTGACAATATCTTTAGTAAGGTGCGGTGCGAACTTCTCAATAAAGTCATACATGAAGCCGCGCAAGAAGGTACCACGACGGAAGCCAATCTTGGTCACACTCGCTTCAAACAAATGGCTGGCATCGAGCGAAACCAAATCGGTATCCACCGCTGGGTCATAGGCCATATGGGCAATAATCCCGATACCTAGGCCAAGGCGAACGTAGGTTTTTATAACGTCCGCATCCGCCGCTGTAAATACCACGCGCGGAGCCAATCCACGGTTGATAAAGGCTTCGTCCAGCTTGGAGCGGCCGGTAAAACCAAACACGTAAGTCACGATTGGGAACTTGGCAACATCTTCAAGTGTTAAGCGTGAAACTTGAGCTAATGGATGGTTTTTAGGCACAACAATGCAACGGTTCCAGCGATAGCATGGCATCATGATCAAGTCGCTAAACAATTCCATGGCTTCAGTTGCAATCGCGAAATCGACAGTACCATCAGCTGCCATTTCAGAAATTTGCATAGGCGTACCCTGATGCATATGCAGTGCAACCTCTGGATACTGCTTGATAAATTGGCCGATTACCGGCGGCAAGGCGTAACGCGCTTGAGTGTGGGTCGTCGCAATCGTGAGGGTACCCTTACGCTCGTTGCTGAACTCTTGCGCAACTTGTTTGATACTTTCTACTTTGCGCAAGATCTCGCCAGCTTTCTTTAAAATGGCTTCACCAGCGGGCGTAATACGAGTCAAATGCTTACCGCTACGCGAGAAAATTTCCACGCCCAGTTCGTCTTCAAGCAAGCGAATTTGCTTACTGATACCGGGTTGCGAGGTATAGAGACTTTGCGCTGTTGCCGACACGTTAAGGTCGTGGTGCGCAACTTCCCAGATGTATCGTAATTGTTGCAGCTTCATAAGCCCTCCAAATGGCTCATTGAACTGGAGGATTTTCGTTAAACTGCAGTTGCAGTTAACAGTTATAAAAACTCTTCAGCGTTATGCTTTTCCAGAATAGCTAGCGATTTCACTAATTTCCAATTTATTTGCATATATCGCAAAAAGCCGGTTTCTTACAACTTTAGACCATATCCAGGATTTTTATAGTTTTTTACTTGGTTTTTTTTATTCCAACTTAGCCGGAAGATCTAAGAGCTGATTCGCGATGCCATGGGGGACATGTCCAGTAGCCACATGTTCGCTGGCAGAATCACAATGGACACGCTGGTCGTCAAAGAAAACATCGGCCCCGTAAGCTTTTAAAAAAGTACCTTTCGATAAACCGCCTAAAAATAAGGATTCATCAATACGAATATTCCAGGCCCGCAAAGTACGAATAACACGCTCATGAGCAGGCGCCGAGCGGGCAGTAACCAAAGCCGTGCGGATTGGGCAATCGTATTCGCCAAACTCACGTTGCAACCCCTGCAGGGCTGCGAGAAATTCCTTAAAAGGCCCGCCAGATAAGGGTTCTTTGGCAGAAGCCTTTTCTTTCTCTGTAAAAGCACTTAGCCCTTCCAGCTTATAGATCCGTTCTGCCTCATCCGAAAATAAGACTGCATCACCATCGAATGCAAAGCGAATCTGCTCTGCATTTTCGGTTTTATTCTTTGAGGTCAATAAGGTAGCAGCAGCAATGCCGTGATCAAGCGCATGCCTTACGTCTTCTGCATTGGTTGAAAGAAACAGGTGGCAACCAAAAGCTGTGGCATAGCCATAAGGCGACGTACCTCCACTAAAAGCAGCACGAGTAATATTAAGACCGTAATGTTGGATAGAGTTGAAAACCCGTAAGCCCGTATCAGCGCTATTGCGCGATAGCAAAATCACCTCAACCCGAGGTTCTCCACCCAAATGCTTGTTCAGCGATAGAAGCTTTTGGACCAGCGGAAAAGCATCGCCCGGCTCCAATATTTCGTCTTCATGTTCAATCTGGTAGCGGGCATAGGCATCCAGGCCCTCGCTCTCATAAATCTTGTGACTCTCGTCCAGATTAAACAAAGCGCGCGAAGATATAGCTATAACAAGCTTGGTTCCGAAACCACTAGGCATAAAATCATCCCAAGAAAATGTGACTTAGATTCTAAACTACCATCAAAACCCGCTTTTAGGGAACATTTTAGCGAATAAGGTTATAACTCCAACACAGCCCCCAACTCATCTGATACGGTATTTTAAATAATTTCTGTATCTGTTATGAATACACTTGGAAAAACATAATAGGCTGAAGTATTCAACCAAATGGTGAGTGAATGAACGAACCTATCCCTGCCTACAATATCCCTACTTCAGCCCAAGATTCATATCAGAATCAAAAGCTTACCCCGTCGCAGATTGGCGGAACCATTTATGTCAGAAGCTTTTTGGGGAGATTTCAAAATCTTCGCGTGAGCATTGCCGGCACCTTGGCCTGTTTGTTTTTCGCGACCGCGTGGATTAATTGGAACGGACATCAGGCGGTCCTATGGGATTTAAACGAACGTAAATTTTACGTCTTCGGCGCGACCTTCTGGCCGCAGGATTTTTCGCTGCTCGCGTTTGCAATGATTATAAGTGCATTTCTACTACTGGCTGTTACTGTGTTTGCAGGGCGCGTTTGGTGCGGTTACGCATGTCCTCAAAGTACCTGGACCTGGGCATTTATCTGGATGGAAAAAATCACCGAGGGCGATAGCTACCAACGCATAAAGCTAGATTCTGCTCCCTACTCCGTGAATAAAGTCTTCCGTAAAGTTTCAAAACACAGCTTATGGATTTTAGCCTCAACGGCGACGGGCATAGCTTTTATGGGTTATTTCGTCCCCATAAGACAATTGGTGCCTGAGCTATTTAGCGCGAAACTCGAAGTCGATTATTGTTTTTGGGTCGCATTTATTGCGCTCTGCACCTATCTTAACGCAGGTTGGTTACGCGAAAAAATATGTACACACATGTGTCCTTACGCGCGCTTCCAAAGTGTGATGTTCGATAAAGATACTCTTATAGTTGCATACGATAGCGCGCGTGGCGATAAACGCGGTTCTCGCAAAAAAGATGAAGACTACCAAGCACGCGGATTGGGTGATTGTGTTGATTGCTATATGTGCGTTCAGGTGTGCCCAACCGGAATAGATATTCGCCAGGGTTTACAAATGGATTGTATTAGCTGCGCCGCCTGTGTTGATGCTTGTGATTCAGTTATGGATAAAATGGGCTACGCGCGTGGACTGATTAGTTATACATCTGAACGAGAACTTGCAGGCGAGCAACGAAATACTTGGCGCCCCAGCCTATTTTCTTACGTTGCTGCGTTGAGCATTATTATTGCGGCACTTGTATTTAGCTTGCAGGATCGCGCGCAGATAAGCATGAGCGTTTACAGGGATAGAAATTTATTTCACACAAACTCTGCGGGCGAGATTGTGAATGTGTATCGATTAAACATCACCAACAAAACCCAATTGAGGCATCGCTACAAAATAGCCTTGGAAAATATTGAGTTTTTATATCTACCAAAAAGTTACGAAGTTGAATTAGCTCCCGGTGAACGTTTTGATTTACCCGTATCCATAGCGTTAAAACGCTTAAAAAATATGAACACCAAGGGTTTTATAGATTTCAAATTTAAAGTGATTAATCTGGATTCGCCGGCTGACAACATTTTAAAGGCAGCTACATTTATTCATCCAACCAGCTAATGATAGTGACTAGAAACTAATGACGCTTTATGAACAATTTGCGGAAGAAATTGCTGAATTGATTCGCACAGGTACGCTGCAGCCCGGCGAGAAAATTCCCTCTGTGCGGGTAGCGAGTCGCACTCATAAAATCAGCGCAGCAACGGTGTTCCAAGCTTATTATTTGCTGGAGCGTAGGGGGCTGATTGAAGCACGCGCTCGCTCCGGATATCTTGTTCGCGCCAATGCTAATGGCATGCTTTCGGAACCAGAACACTCGAGCCTTGCTCACAGATTTAAAGAAACTTCCGCAACGGAAGTCGACGTAAGTGAACTGGTATTTTCAGTTCTGGACTCCATTAAAGACCCGACAACGATTCCGTTAGGTTCAGCCTTTCCAAGCCCCGCCCTATTTCCACTGCAACGCTTATCACGTTCCATGACCAAAAGTTTACGCGAAATGCCTGCACATGCAGTCGTTACCGACATGACGTCTGGCAACGCAAACTTACGCCGCCAAATAATTTTGCGCGCAATGGCCACTGGCAATAAATATCCCGCTGATGAATTAATTATCACCAGTGGCGCATTGGAGGCATTAAATTTATGTTTGCAGACAGTTACCAATCCGGGCGATATGGTTGCCATTGAATCACCAGCATTTTATGCAAGCTTGCAAGTGCTGGAACGATTAAAATTAAAAGCAGTTGAAATTCCTGTGCATCCCAGAGATGGAATTGATTTAGATATTCTTGCTGACAGTTTAGCTCGTTTACCCATCAAAGCTTGTTGGATCATGAGCAGCTTTCAAAATCCGCTCGGCGCTAGCATGAGCAATGAAAAGAAAGAAAAGTTGTGTGAGCTAATTGCACAATACCAATTACCCACTATTGAAGATGACGTTTACACCGAGCTCTACTTTGGATTACATCAACCAAAACCGCTAAAGAGCTTTGATCAAAATAATCTGGTCATGTATTGCAGCTCATTCTCAAAAAGCCTCGCACCCGGTTATCGCGTGGGCTGGGTAGCAGGAGGAAAATTTGCTGAAAAAATTAATCGCTTGCAACTCATGACGACAATTTCGCCATCGATACCTGCACAAGCAGCTATCGCAGATTATTTACAACATGGTGGATATGATCGCCATTTACGAAAATTACGCGAGACATTAGAAACACAACAACAGAAAATGCTGTTGGCGATTGAACGTTACTTTCCAACAGATATTCGTGTCACCCAACCCAAAGGCGGATATTTTTTGTGGATTGAATTACCGCAGCGAGTGGATTCTCTACAACTCTTTAAACTCGCTCTTGCGCAGGGCATTAGCATAGCACCCGGCCCCATTTTTTCTGCGAGCCAAAACTTCAAGCATTGCATACGTTTAAACTATGGAAATTTGTGGGATACGAAGATTGAAGAAGCCTTCAAAGTACTTGGCAAGCTCATAGATTCGTTCAAAAACACCTGACCAATTACCTGGAATACCTTTCTGTGTCACCTATTGTTACTTAGCGAACATGAAAATCAGCGGAAACATGATGCAATAAGCTGACGCCAAAAACGGAAACTGGCACATATCAACAGCAATTAAGAAAGGTGATTCAAATGGAAAGAAAAAGTATCCCACTCTATTTGGCGGTAGCAGCTTTGGCGATGATGACTGCCTGCAAATCTACTAATCCTACTTCAGAAAAATCTACCCGTGCAGAATCAGCCCAAACACAACTTAAAAAACGTGAAGCTGAATGCGTTTACACCAAACAAACGACTTACATTTCACTATGGCAAAAAAACCAAAGCCAACAAAACCTTATTGAATCACTGAAGAAAAGAATCGCCATGCTACAAGACCGCATGACCCAAAAAGACGGAGCAGCTGGTCCGATCCCAAATATGATAGTGGAGCCATCCACTAACGCAGAAACATCAACCCCATACGATAAATGTATGAACAACCAAAAACTAAAAAGCGCAGGGGAATTAACAAAGGAAAATAAAAACCAGGAATCCCAAATTCATGCCCTTCACAAAAAAGCCACAGACTTATCCTTGGAACTACAATCCAAACGTTAACTAAATAACAAATTAGCAGGACGCAAAATTAACAAGCAAATGTTCGAAAGACCGGAAAAGCTTTTCCAGAACAAAATCTAGCACCAGAGCTAGCCCGAAAGTCTAAGCGCATGGATGCGCGACCACCTGAATCAGGCACCGGTTCAAGTCACGTAAATAAATTACTTACAGAGAAAATAATAATCGAAATTAAAACAGATGGTACTCAAGGCCGGAAAATTTTGTCTGGAACAAAATTTGGCAGCGCAGCTGGCCCGAAGGGCTGAGCGCATGGATGCGCGAACCACCTGAACCGGGTACCGGTTCAAGTCACGTGATGAATTTCTTACGAAGGAAATTAATAAATCGCTACAAAAAACGATGGTGCCCGAGGCCGGACTTGAACCGGCACGCCCCAAAGAGCGACAGATTTTAAATCTGTTGTGTCTACCGATTTCACCACTCGGGCAGAGTGCTTTTACTTTCGGCAAGTAAAAGAAATGTGGAGGCGCGATCCGGAGTCGAACCGGACTAGCTGGATTTGCAATCCAGAGCATAACCGCTTTGCTATCGCGCCCTTTCGAGAGGGCGCAATTTTAGCGGAGTCATTTTCAAAATCCTAGTGTTTTCTGATAGTTATGGGCATTTTTTTAAATGCACGGGGCATTTAAGCGGTGAAAATCAACAATACGCTTATTTTTTAGTCGCGCTCGTAGAGAAGAAGGGAGACGCCGCACGCAAGTAGATCACCATAGACCATAAAGTCAGTGCCGC
The DNA here is from genome assembly GCF_014652535.1 of Cellvibrio zantedeschiae. Lineage (NCBI taxonomy): Bacteria > Pseudomonadati > Pseudomonadota > Gammaproteobacteria > Cellvibrionales > Cellvibrionaceae > Cellvibrio > Cellvibrio zantedeschiae. Next base: position 1,732,801 of record NZ_BMYZ01000001.1, read on the forward strand.
AGCACCTGCCAGGGCTATATACCCAATCTCCATCAGATACCATTCTTGACGATCCATCAGCAAAACAATGATTGCGATCATCTGCAAAGTCGTTTTGATTTTGCCAATAAAGGAAACTGCGACACTTGCCCTTTGGCCCAATTCCGCCATCCATTCGCGCAGTGCTGAAATAATAATTTCACGCCCTACAATAACGGCGGCAGCTGCAACAAACCAGGCTGAATCATGATGCAAGGACACCAACAGCAGCAGCGCAATCGCAACCATGAGCTTATCGGCAACCGGATCAAGAAAGGCGCCAAAAGCGGTGCTTTGGTTGTATTTGCGAGCCACATAGCCATCCAGCCAATCGGTTATAGCGGCAACTGCAAAAATAATGGCGCAGGTGATATGAGCCCATGGCACGGGTAGATAAAAAATCACCACAAACAGGGGAATTAAAACAATTCGCAGAAGTGTTAGCTGATTAGCAAAAGTCATAACCAGTATTTCTCGCCAGAACAATAATCAGAGCAGGCAGTAGCATGGCCAAGCGTGCAAGTTTAGGTGGATGATACACTATCGACTATTCATTATGGAAAAATGCATAAATTTCTTCGGCCAAATACTGATTAATTCCACTGACTCGCATTAAGTCATTGATACTGGCCTTTTGGATTTCCTGAATTCCACCAAAATGACGCAGCAACTCCCTCCTGCGCACAGCTCCCACACCGGGAATATCTTCCAATGTTGAAGTCTTACGTTTTTTATCACGGCGCTGTTTGTGTCCGGTAATTGCGAACCTGTGAGCCTCATCGCGAATATGCTGGATCAAGTGCAGCGCAGGCGAATCATTGTTGAGCACAATTTCAGTATCCGTTTGCGCATTATAAAGCGTTTCAAATCCGGCTTTACGTGTGGACCCCTTTGCAACCCCAATCATCAATACGTCGTCAATGCCCAGCTCTGCCAATACCGCTTTTGCGATAGATAGCTGCCCCTTGCCACCGTCTATTAACAAAATATCCGGCATTTTGCCCTCGCCTTTTTTAAGGCGTGTGTAACGGCGCTCAAGAGCTTGTTGCATTGCAGCGTAATCATCACCCGGTGTAATTCCTTCAATATTAAAACGGCGATAATCGGATTTAAGCGGGCCATTAGTGTCAAACACAACGCAAGAAGCAACTGTGAGTTCACCACTGCTATGGCTGATATCAAAACACTCCATACGCTGTGGAATTTCCTCCAGCTGAAGGGCATCTTGCAACGCAATAAATCTATCAAGCGAATTTTGTTTGGTATTGAGATGTGCAATTAAATTTTGTTCAGCCGCATTCACGGCCATTTGCAACCATTGCGCACGATGACTTCGTACACTATGCGAAAAATAAACTTGGCGACCTATTGCTTGTTGCAATGCTGTTGCCAAAAGATCCACTTCTTCCAATTCGTGATTGGTAATAATTTCTCGTGGAATATCTCGCCCTGTGCTGGCCAAATAAAATTGCGCAATAAACTGTGTAAGAACATCTGCCGGTGATTCAGCGATTCCCATCTGCGGAAAGAAACTTCTGCTTCCCAAAATACGACCTTGGCGCACAAATAAAATATGCACGCAAATTGCATTGGGGCGAGTGACCAGCGCAACAATATCTATGTCGCCCTGCCCCTCTTCAATTACTTGTTGTGACTGAATGCTGCGTAAAAAAGTAATCTGGTCGCGAAATTGCGCCGCTTTTTCAAACGCAAGATTTTGCGCAGCCTCGTCCATCTGATTAGCTAACTCTGTCATTAGCTCCTGACCATTACCGGTAAGGAACATCCTGGTGTGGCGCAAGTCATTGGCATAATCTTCTTTATTAACCAGCTCCACACAAGGAGCAGTACAACGTTTGATTTGATATTGCAAGCACGGACGCGAGCGATTGTTGAAAACACTATCCTCACACTGGCGCACACGAAATGTTTTTTGCAAAAAGTGCAGGCTTTCGCGCACCGCTCCCACATTGGGAAAAGGTCCGTAGTAGTCTCCCTGCTTTTTCTTTGCGCCACGATGCACGCTTATACGCGGATAAGGCTCGCCACTCGACACAAAAATATACGGATAAGATTTATCATCGCGCAACGAAATGTTGTACGGCGGACGATTTGCTTTAATCAGGTTTTGTTCAAGGATCAAGGCTTCAGCTTCGCTTGAAGTAATCGTCACCTCAATACGATGAATACGATTAACCAGAGCAAAGGTTTTGGCTGACAAGCCTGTTTTACGGAAGTAACTGGCAAGCCGGGATTTTAAATTTTTTGCTTTACCGACATAGAGAATTTTCCCCTCGGCATCAAACATTTGATAAATGCCAGGCTGCTGGGATGCATCCGCCAAAAAGCGAACCGAATCAAAATGCGGAGGGAAATTTTTTTCAGACATGGTAATTAAAAGTGCGGCAATATTTCATTGCCGCACTTTACACTAAAACAGAGCATCGCATCAAAAATTACACGACCGCTTCAGGGTCTAGTAAATTGTGTTTCACGGCAAGAAGGGTTAATTCAACGTCACTATTGATATCGAGCTTTTCAAAAATACGATAGCGATAACTATTTACCGTTTTGGGGCTCACGCAAAAAGTGTTAGCAATATCATTCACTTTTTGGCCATTGGCAATCAGCATGGCGGTTTGGAGTTCGCGCTGTGAAAGCTTTTCAAATGGCGATTCCTGGCTGTTATTGCCTGAGAAGTTTTTGAGCGCCAATTGTTGAGCAATGCTATTGCTCATATAGAGATCACCACGAATAACTTTATCTATCGCATTGGTGATTTCAGAAAACTCGGCGCCCTTAGTCACATAACCTACCGCGCCCGCTTGCATCAAGCGAGTTGGATAGAGATCATCATCGCACGCTGTAACTGCAATGATCTTTAAGGTGGGGTTAACAACTAATAACTTTTTAGTGGCTTCTAATCCACCCATACCGGGCATTTTGACATCCATGAGTACAACATCAGGCAAAAGCGTGCGCGCTTTTGTCACTGCCTCTTCCCCGCTTTTGGCATCTCCTACTACTTGGTAGCCTTCAATATCGGCCAACATACGCACTATCCCCATGCGTACCAAGTCGTGATCATCGACAACGAGTATTTTAGTCAAACTAGCCCCCATGCCATATCGGCAAGTGTTATTTTTACTGATGGACGCTGTATGGCGCATTTTTCATGATTGTAGTCGCAGCCTTCGCAAACTACCACCTGTCATGCGTCCAACGCGCCTTTTTCTATTTAGATTTTGTGGGAAAACACCGCATAACGAACAAACTTAACAAATCTTAAAGGTTTTTTAGCTCTTTAGGGATAGTTTCTGGGTTCTTGTTCCAAATCTACCCCGAATTCCTTCGTAACAGAGGTTTTTATAAGCTCCGCCAGCACCAAAACGGCGGAGCCTTTTAGTCGCGACGGATTTGTCAAAACCAATGCCTGTTTTGCGTGTACCGCAGCCTCTAGCACATAGCCTTTCCAACCGGCGCGATCAATCAACCATCCCGCCGCAAGCTTTGCTTGATGGGTATCAACAGGGTAATAAACAATTTCCGGATATTTTTGTTGTAGCTCCGCTAGCTTCTCAAGACTGACAACTGGATTTTTAAAGAAGCTACCGACATTAGGTATCTGTTTGGGATCAGGTAATTTACTACGGCGAATATCACACACCACCTGACTTACCAACTCGGGGGTAATATCTTGCTCATTTTCATCAGCCAGCGCAGATTGCAGTGCAGGATAGTGAATTTTTAGATTTGGTTTTTTGGTGAGCTTGAATGTAACGGAAGTAATAATGAATTGATCAAGCAAAGCATTTTTAAAAACGCTATCGCGATAACCAAACTGACAAGCTTCATGAGTAAACGTAATTGCAAGACCAGATTTAACATCTAGTGCAGTTAATTCACTAAACACATCTTGCAACTCAACGCTGTAAGCGCCTATATTTTGAATGGGCGCAGCACCTACATTACCAGGAATTAAGGATAGGTTTTCCAACCCATAAAAATGTTCATCAAGGCAGTAGTCAACAAAATCACTCCAATTTTCACCTGCAGCAGCTTTCACGTAATAAAAGTTTTCATCCTCACGTACCAGCTCTTTTCCCAAAAACTGTACATGAATCACCAAGCCGGCAAAATCGTCATGCAGAACAATATTACTGCCACCACCCAATACCAAGAGGGGCAAGTTTTTTTCTTTCGCAAACTTCAAAGCAGCCAATAATTCTGCTTCGTCTTTAACTGCCACAAAAAATTCAGCGCACACCGGCGACGCAAGCGTGTTGTAATTCTGTAAGTTAAAATGAGGTAAATAAAGCGGCACTATCAATTCCAGGAAAAGTAATATAAAAACGCTTAAGAAAATTTATTTTTTTGAATAGCTTCAAGTAAACCAGCGGCAGCATCTTCTACCAAATCGAGCACTAACTCAAAGCCATCGCTTCCACCATGATAAGGATCTGGAACTTCAAGGTATTTAGTTTGCTTTCCGAAAGCTAAAAACAACCCCAAATGGCCAGCATAGTCGGCAGGTTTCAAATCTTCCAAATGTGCAAGATTATTTTTATCCATTGCCAATATATAATCAAACTCGTCGAAATCTATAGCCTTAACCGCACGAGCGCGTAACACTGATAAATCTATGTTGCGGATTTTTGCTGCGGCGATTGTGCGCGAATCCGGCGCTCGCCCTTGATGCCAATTGGCGGTGCCCGCAGAATCTATCTGGATTCGCTTACCAAGCCCCGAATCATTCACCATTTTTTGGAAAATACCTTCTGCCGTGGGCGATCTACAAATATTACCCAGGCAGACAAATAATACTTTTACGGACATTTTACTTCTCTAATAATTTCTTTATACGCTGCAAATCTTCTTCAGTATCCACACCACCTGGTACTGCAACAACAGCCTCGGCAATATGGATAACCTGGCCATTCCACATAACGCGCAATTGCTCAAGGGACTCAATTTTTTCAAGTGGCGCCGGAGACCAGGTAACAAATTTATGCAACAAACCTACGCGATAGGCGTATATACCTATGTGGCGCTGCGCAGGAAAATTGTCGGGTAGTGTGTCCACGTTTGCTTGAGCAAAATGGTCACGCGGCCATGGAATAGCTGCACGCGAGAAATACAAAGCACGCCCATTAACATCAGCAACTACTTTTACAATATTGGGGTTACGGAAATCTAGCAAACTATGTATGGGCTCACTTAACGTTGCCATACCGGCGTCTTTCATGCCGGCCAAGTTTTCTGCGACCTGGTTAATTACCTGTGCGGGAATTAAAGGTTCGTCGCCCTGCACATTTACAACAATTTCATCATCCGCCAAGCCCAAGCTTGCAACAACTTCCTGCAAGCGATCAGTTCCCGATGTGTGTTCTGCAGAAGTCATACAGACTTGCGCACCAAAAGATTTGGCCGCGCTTTCAATGCGCGCGTCATCTGTAGCGACAATTACTTGATGAGCCTTACTTTCACACGCACGTTCATAAACATGCTGGATCATTGGCTTACCTGCAATTTCTTTTAGAGGCTTTGCGGGTAAACGAGTAGACGCATAGCGCGCGGGAATTACAACAGTAAATTTCATAGATGCACCTTACAAGGAATCCAATTTATGCTGGAAGGCCTGCCAAAAATATTCATTCAATTGCGCGCCCACTACCAATGAATACCATTCCGATTTAGCAAATGCCTGGCATTTCACAGCATCTTTTTCAGTCATTACAATAGTATCCGCGCGGTAATCCGCAAAATCATCAGCAGAAAATTTGTGATGATCGGGAAAACAATGTGCGTAATAATTTAACGAAAGCCCATCAAGAGTTTTAAAAAATCGTTCTGGGTTACCTATACCGGCAACTGCATGAATGGGCGATTTAAAATCAATTTCGGTGAGAGAGCATTCTTGCCAAGACGCAACTTTGCGCCATGCAAGCGGTTGTACTTTCATACAATGAAGATGATGGTAACCTGATAAAAACTCTTTGCTCACCGGATTATTAATCACAATAAAATCAACTGACTTTAGCCGCGATACCGGCTCCCGTAAGGGCCCCACAGGTAAAAGTTGTTGGTTTCCAAAAAGACGCTGACCATCAACAACTGCAACCTCTAGCGCTCTGCCCAAGGCATAATGTTGCATACCATCGTCACTGAGAATGATTGTGCATCCCTGTTCTTCCAATTTTTTCGCCGCAGCAACCCTATCAGGTGCAACACAGACAAAACATTGGGTTGTGCGTTGAATAAGCAAGGGTTCATCACCAGCTTCGGACGCAAGGGATTTTTCATTTAACAAATAGGGATAGTTAGGAGCTGTGCCACCATAGCCACGACTGACCACACCAGGTTTGTGACCATGATTTTGTAAATATTTGACCAGTTCAATAATGAGTGGGGTTTTTCCTGTACCACCTACGGAAATATTGCCCACAATGATGACAGGGATTGATATTTTTTTTTGCAGGAAATGAACAAGAATAAATTTTCGCAGCGCACTAATTAACGCGAATAACCAACTTAAAGGCAGAAGCAAATAAATCCAGGCGGAATTACCGTACCATGCTTTTAACCAGAAATTGTGAGATTTTTTCACGCGATACTCAGCAATATTAAGGACTAAAGGTTATTGTTTACATTACTGGAATGTTATCAGCCAGCACGACAAAGCAATGAATGGCTTTCCACTCAAACGAATATGTCTCGCGATGAGTGATTTACTTTTTCTTCACTTCAACCGCTTCAGGTTGACGAGAGGTAATACTTAGCCGAGTGAAACCTAACTGACCTGCAACATCCATTGCGGTAACTACAAATTGATGCGGAGTTTTTGCATCGGCTGTCAACAACAATGGTAAATCGGTTTTACCTTCAGACGTTTTTAAAATCGCCGCCCTGAGGGTATCCGCTTCGTTATTCACCAAACTTTGGCCATTGATGGAAAAACTACCTTGCTCGCCAATTACAATTTCAATTTGTTGCTTAGAATCAGTTGAGGGTTCGCCTTTTGCTTCAGGTAGCTCAACGCCTAAATGAGTTTCTTTGGTGAAAGTGCTCGACAACATAAAAAATATTAATAGAAAAAACATCACATCAATCAGTGATATTAAATTCATAGGTTCCAGTTCGCGAGACTGACGACGGAATTTCATAAATTACACCAGCTTCACATCAACACTGCGGTCAGTATGTAGTGCATCCACCAACTTGATTGATTCTTCTTCCATTATCACGACGAGGCTATCAACGCGGCGCAAAAAATAACGGTGCAAAATAGTTGCAGGAATCGCCACAATTAAACCAGCTGCAGTTGCGATCAAGGCGACTGCAATGCCACCGGCTAACACACCAGCATTGCCAGAACCTTTCAACATAATTGCGTTAAAGGTTTCAATCATACCAAAGACGCTGCCCAACAAACCCAACAGAGGCGCCACATTCGCAATGGTACCTAAAGCACCTATGTAGCGCTCGAGATCATGAATTACTTGATTAGCGGCTTCTTGAATAGAATCCTTCATTACATCGCGGCCGTGACGAGAATTACTTAAACCAGCAGCAAGAATTTTTCCCAAGGGAGAGGATTGTTTTAATTCACGTAATTTAGCCGCATCAACCTGATTACTTTTAATCCAGCTCCACACTTGTGCGAGCAATGTACGGGGGGCGACTTTATTAGGATTGAGTGTCCAATAGCGCTCAATACTGATACCGATAACGGCTATCGAACAGAGGATGATTGGAATCATCATTACACCACCGGACAAGATGATTTCGAACACCGGAAACTCCTCACTATCAAACTTATTATTGGATACTTTTTGGCCACACTAAAAGCCATTTATGTTGCGGCGTACCTTACCACAAGACGTGTAGAAAACCATGCTAGACGTCAACTTTTCTAGACTTGGATACGAATACTTACAGGCAGAGTAGGCTTACTCGTTTACATCAAACCAGTAACGTCTTGCAGACTGGCGGTATTGAATTATCTTGAGAGAATCATCTTGCCATGTGAATTCCAGCGCACCACTAAGCGCAGTATTAAGCGGCATAGCTCCCACTGAATCATAGCGGGCTTTTATATCTGCGTGGGGATGTCCATGTTGATTGTGAAAGCCAGCGCTGTAGACAACTGTTTGCGGACGAACCCGGGCTACAAATTCAGCGGTCGATGATGTATGGCTACCGTGATGGGGTGCCAATAAAATATCTACCGGGGCTAGACTTTCCTGAGCCACCAGGTTTCGTTCTACCTCCTTTTCAATGTCGCCCGCCAGCAAAATTCTGTGTCCATTAAATTCAACCATTAACACGCAAGAATGATTGTTGGCTTTAGCATTTGGCTGAATGGGCCATGACACAAACTGAAAATTAATTTGATCCCACTGCCACGGCTTTTGGATGTGACAATTTTCTGCACCCGGACCAAGCTCATTGCGCTGCAACTTTTCGGGCTCCCCCAACCATAATTTTTTTACCTGAGTTGCAGCCAATACCCCATCCAAGCCACCTATATGATCTTGATCGTTATGGCTAACTACCAAAACATCTAAAGATTCGATTCCCTGGCTTTGTAAGTAAGGAACTATAATTCCGCTGCCTGCATCAAAATTTTCTGTATAGAGTGGTCCTGTGTCATACAGCAATTGATGATTGGGTGTGCGAACCAAGACAGCGGTTCCCTGCCCCACATCAAACACCAGCATTTGTAATTCGGGAAGAGATTTAAGCGGTACTAGCAATGACAAGATTAATCCTGCAGCACCAATATATTTATTACCTATACCGCGCGGCAACAATATTAAAAAAACACTGAGTACGGCGACGCCAATCGCGCAGGGATTAAAATTAATTAAGGGATTTAACTTGCCTGTTCCCGCAATCAATAAATAATTAAGCCATTTATGTACAAGATGCATTCCCCACTCAGCACAATGTAGAAAAAAATCTTCCAGCCCTGGAAAAGAAAAATGGCAAAGCGCAGAGATAATTAAACAAGGCACCACAAAAAAAGTAACCAAGGGGATGGCCACGAAATTTGCCGGCGGTGCAAGTAACGATGATGTATGAATTAGAATTGCCAAAGGAATAAGGAGGCCAATGAACATTACCCATTGCGATTTTACAAACACAATTAAGTAATTCCTGGTGCTATTCATAAGCCCCAGACGCCGGGTAATTTGAATTCGTCCAGAGAAACAAAAAATTAACATGCCCACTGCGCAAAACGAAAGCCAAAATCCAATGTCGTAAGCCGCCAAGGGGTCGTATAGCAGGACTAAAACTAACGCAATTAACAGGCTATCACGCGCACGAAAGCTACGCCGCCACAAAAGCATCAGCTGCACCACAACCAGCATTATCAGGGTTCGAATTGTCGGGATATTGAAACCCGCAATAAGGCTATAGAAAAATGTAAACAATACGGAGAAAATATAACCACTCACTACCGAAGGATATTTATGCCAAAATATCTGTACGCAGCGCCCGATTAAATTTCCGATAAAAAAACCGACAATTGCAAAAAAGCCGAGATGCAAACCAGAAATAGCAATCAGGTGATTGGTTCCCGTTTTAATCATTTCGCCCCAGCGTTCCCTATCCACTAAAGACGTATCACCTACTAACAAGGCAACCAGAATTCCCTTTTCAGTACTTTGGCTTTTATTGATAAGCCATTGTTGTAGCTCGAAACGAAGTACATCGATGGAAAATTTCGGCTGCGGCTTCAATAATAGATTTTCATCCTGGCGAATATAACCGGTCGCACCCACGCCGCGGCGTAAAAGTGAAGCCTGATAATCAAAGCCACCGGGATTTACAAAACCGCGCGGTCGTTTTAACTTCACTGTTAATCGCCATTCTTCGCCGGTTTTAACTCTTAGATCTGAATAGCTGCTGATATTCAGCTTATCTGGAAAGTGTTCAAAGGACGCACTGTGATCATAAGCGGAGTAGGCTTGCTTTACCGCGAATGAAAAAAGCTGTCGACGATTATTTTCTTGCGGTAAGCCAGTGACCCGGCCCTCTATAACCAAATCCCGTTCCACTAAATCAGGTAGGATCTGATTTTCAAGTAAGCGGCTCCCCGCCCAAGTTCCGTAACAAAAACCCAGCAATAGGAATAGCAAGCAGAGGACAAAAGGAAATTTTTTATGTAGAAAGAATGTGCAAAAAAACGCACCTGATAAAAGCGCAAGCAAAAAAGATAATGAAGGTAATTCCGGCAGGCATCCTACAAAAATAATACCGGAGCAAAAGAAGAGTAAAATTGCCATAACATCCTTGTCTGCAAACTAATTTAATTCAAACAAACGCCCGTTCCGCCTAATCCACAGTATCCATTGGGATTTTTGGCGAGATATTGTTGATGATAGGGCTCCGCATAATAAAATTCTTTAAGCGGTAAAATTTCTGTAGTGATCTCACCCAACCCGGCACTTACCAGTGCTTTTTGAAATTCAACTTGCGTTGCTTTAGCAAGCTCAAGCTGTTGTTCGTCAAAAGTGTAAATGCCTGACCTATATTGGGTGCCGCGATCATTACCTTGACGCATTCCCTGTGTGGGATTGTGGGATTCCCAAAACACTTTGAACAATTTGTTCAAGGATATTTTCGCTGGATCGAACACTACTAACACAACTTCATTGTGACCCGTTAAACCGGAACATACTTCTTCATAAGTCGGATTTGGTGTGTAGCCAGCGGCATAACCTACAGCAGTTGTATACACGCCTTCTTGTTGCCAAAAACGACGCTCTGCACCCCAAAAGCAACCCAGGCCAAAAACAATTTTTTCGAGTCCACTTGGGAAAGGTTCTTGCAAAGAATTTCCCAACACCATATGAGCATGAGTTACAGGCATTTTTTCTGTACGCCCAGGTAAGGCCTGCTCAGGGGTCGGTAATGCTAACTTCTGCTGCGCGTAAAACATAACTTGTCTCCGGCTTTATTGAACAGGCTTAGCTAACAGACTTAAAACCAACGGTTCAATTGAGCTTTTTCCCAAACACTGAACAATGCACGCTCTACCGCTGTTTGGGCAGCAAAACCAAACTTTTCCGTAAGGGATTTTTTCACGGTATATTCAACTTCAAAAATATCTGCCGTCTCAACTTGGTTCAGCAAGTATTCATCGCTGGTTTGCAGCAAATCGATCAAGTTGACGTCTTTAGCGCGGCGACCAAACCAAACTTCACCGGTAGCAACAGTTGCTATATCTACTTGAGGACGATGCTCACTCACGAAGTCTTTAAATAGCACGTGCGTATCTTCAATATCTTCTACAAATTTTTCGCGACCTTTTTCAGTATTCTCGCCAAACATAGTTACAGTTCGTTTGAATTCACCGGCAGTAAACATTTCGTAGTCAATATCATTTTTCTTGAGCAGGCGATGAAAATTCGGCAATTGTGCTACCACGCCGATGGAACCCAATATAGCGAATGGTGCGGCTACAATTTTGTTGGCGACACAAGCCATCATGTATCCACCCGATGCCGCTACTTTATCGACACATACAGTAAGCGGAATTTCTTTATTAGTGATACGTGCCAACTGGCTGGAAGCCAAGCCGTAACTGTGGACCATGCCACCACCACTTTCGACTTTAACCACCACCTCATCTTTCGGCGTTGCCAAAGTTAACACCGCACTTATGGCTTCGCGCAGGCTATCATTTGCTGATGCTTTAATGTCACCGTGAAAATCCAACACAAACACACGTTTTTTGTGTTCTGCATCTGCCTCTTGCGTAGGATTTTTTTTACTTTTTTCCTTAGCCGCTTTTTTGTGCTCCGCCTTTTCGAGCTTCAAACGTTTCTTTTCGTCTTTTTCAAGCTGTTTAATTTGATCTTCATCCAACACCGCATGTTGCAAGGCTTCGCGCATAGCTTTGAATTTTTCATTCAATTTGCTGATTTGAATATGCCCTTTCTCGGATTTTTTCGCGCGCGAACTGGCTGACACTATTAAACTAATAATCACAAATACCGCGACCACGAAGGTCAAGGTTTTAGCAAGAAACAAACCGTATTCTGTTAAAAATTCCAACGTACAACTCCAATCAAAAATTAAAAAACTATTTCCACTCTGCCATAGCTTTGCTCGCCACATCATTCAAGGGACGAACATTTAAACCAGTAGTGGTTAAACTGATTTCATAAAGCGCGCCATTCTTCATAGGCAAATAACGCGCAGTGCCGTAATGTGCATCGATTACTGAAAACCATTGCGGATGCTCATTAATAAAGTGCCATAAATCTAACTGCAAAGGACTTTTCACCAAAGAAAAACTCGAACGTTTTTCTGTAGTTTCTTTATGAATATCGTAATAGCGGCCGCTCAGGCGATCCAGGCGGAATGCCGGCTTAATATCAAAGCCCGAAAAGTAACCTTGCCATTTAATGATACGTGCATCCAACTGCCATTGATCACCATACAAACTAAATCGTTGTTGGTTGCCATTGGCATCCACCACCAAGGCATCAAAAAATTGATCTTCAATGGTTTCAAAATTGATAGTTGCAACAGGTTGCCCCACCAAGATTTGCTTGTAGCTATAAATATCGTAGGCAATCAAGGCGACAGCTACGCCAAGGGTAAGCAGGCTGAGACCAAACATACCTTTCAACCAGCCCACAAACCAGCTGCTGAGCCAAAGTATTTTTATCGCGCGAAAAGCGATATATGCAGCGACCAAAACAACGACTAGCGCAACCAAGGTATATAACATAGGAATCCTTATCTAATCTTTTGAGTCATTATTTGTACGAATAGATTGTCTTTCTTTCACAAATGCATCGATCAAACGGCCAGAAATAGTTGAAGGGGGCGGAATTTTTGGCAGTTGATCATAGCGGTACCAATAAGCAGCTACGATTTCTTGTTCATCTACGACTATGTCACCGCCCTCATAATCTGCGAAATATCCCAACATCAATTGCCCGGGAAATGGCCAGGGTTGGCTCGCCACATAACGAATATTGCTAACCCTAAGGCCCACTTCTTCCTTCACTTCTCGTTCAAGCGTTTGTTCGGGACTTTCTCCTACCTCGATAAAACCAGCAAGGCAGCTATATTTTTCTTCTTTGGAACGTACATGCCAAGCTAACAAGCATTCATCACCGCGCGTAACCAAGGTAATAATGCAAGGCGATAAACGGGGGTAAAAATCTATTTTGCAAGTTACACAGGTTTTTGCAAAATCTTGCGAATGTTGTTCTGTGGATTTACCGCACCTTCCGCAAAACTGGTGATCATAATGCCACCGCAAAACCTGTAAAGCTCGACCGGCCGTTTGAAATTCGTCTTCAGATAAATACTCCAGTAAATTGCGCAAACTCAACCACTGAAATCCCGGTAGATCGACCAGATTTATATCGATTACAAAAACGTTTTCGCCCAAGCTACTTTTTAAATCGTGTTTTACCAAGGGTTCCAAGTTTAAGCGAGCTATTTCAAACTGACTTAAAAGCGCAATCGAACCACTGTCAGAACATAAAAATTTTTCGTCCGCAACGACATAATGCACACACTTTTCCTGCACCGAAATTACACCTTATAACCCAAAGCTTCCAAGCTTTCTTCAGCAATACGCAATACTTCGGTATCTGCTTTTTTGTCGACTTTTAAACTATCTAAATAATATTCGAGGCTAATAATGGCGTCTGCAAAGGTATCCATCATATGTTGGATAGCGGCTTGCTGTTCGTCTTCCATCAGGGATTCGTCAATAAATTTCATGCAACCCGCGATAACTTTAGCGGCGCGCGGTAGCCCCAATACAAACATACCACCGCGAACACTATCCAAAGTTGCTGAAATATTAGCGATATGGGCTTTATCGTAATTGGATTCAGAGAAAGCACTTAATGCGCGCTTAACCATCGCCAAGCCAGATTCAACTTCGTCGATGACTAATTTTTCAGCTTCAGCAATTTGATTGTTCGCCATTACGTCATCGCGGGACAGCGCATTAATTTGTGCGAGCTTTTCATCGGACAAATTAGTTTTACCTAAACCAGCGATAGTACTTTCCACATAAAGCAATGTATCTGCAACACCTAATAAATCACTAGAGTTAACTGCTTCGCCTGTGGATTGCCAGCGTTGGATTTTTTCAATCTCTTGTTTAAGACTATTGCTCGGGGAAACCAATCCAACAATCGCTAAAATGTCAGCAATCTTTTTCAATGTATCTAATAATTCGGGAGACTCAGACAATAATTCCGCACCGCTTTGCGCCGCGCGCTCTAAAATATTTTTAGTGCTATGTAACTCATCAGTAAGTACAGCAGCCATGGAATTAATGGTGTTTACGCTAGGCCCTTTTAAGAATTCCATTTCGCGTGCAAGCTCTGCATCGCTATAGGTTAAGGGTGGTAAGCCGTAAGCAGAGACAACAGCTTTAGTTTTTTCAGTTGTTGATTTTGATAAAGTCAACAAATACAGCAATTCTTTAATTAAAGCGGTATCGGGCTCGCGGTTAATAACTGCATTACCCTCGAATTGCAGACGTTTGATTTCACGATCCAAACTGCTTAATAACATTTTGCGACTTTTTGTAATACGCAAATTCTCTTCGCAAACTGCGCTTAATGTCGCGTTAGCAAGCCACCATAAATTGCCCAAGGGGCTGATACCACAAACAGATTCCAAACGCTCAAGCGCGCGACACATAATTCCAAATGAGGGTTTAATTTGCGAGCCCTGCAAAACTTTTAACAAACCTGCTTGATACATATGACGCAAACGCCGCACTAATACCGGCAGATTTTCTTGCGTTGGTGCAGATTGACTTGTCGCTGTACGAGTAACTTTTAAGGGTTCAAACGCGAAATAATAACTTTCAGGCAGCAAGGGCGCACGGCGTGCCTGGCGCAATTCGTTAATATGAGGAATTAGCAACAAAGCCATACTACGTGATGTTTGCAAACAAAATTCCAAGTAGCGCGGCAGCATGAAAAACGCTGAGGTCAACAAATCCAAACGCTTGTCGGTTGTAGGATCGTCGCCGAGAGTAATGTCGTTAATATGCTCCAGTAGCTCGTCAGCTAAGAGATCCACACCTTTTAGCTGAATCAAACTCAAGGTGCCGCGAATTTGCCTGACACCCTCAATGCAATTTTGAAGTAATTCGCCGTTGGTTCTATCACTTGCAAACTGCTCAAGACGCAGGGCTGACTGCTCAATCGTTGCCAGCAACTCATCATGTACCATTTTTAACGAGGCAATATTAAAAGCTTCATTGACACTCATGCATTGAATCCTAGTTTTAATGTTATTTTTGACTCTATCTCACTTGTGGAGATTTTGCCTGATATTTATGGGTTGTAATGGAAGAATGCTAATGGTTTCTCAAATACCCGTCTATACGTGGAGTGATCCTAGACTTGAGCCTCAGCAACAACCTCTTTCAACCAAATGCAGTTGCCCGCGCTACTTTTGTTGATGCTTGCCAGTTTATCTTGATGAGCATCCAATTCCGACTCCTTGGCTACAAGCACTGGTAGCGGCCTGCGAGTGGAAGGCAGGCGCCTGATTTCATTTCCGGAGCTGCTGGAATCTTTGTTGTTCGATTGATTACCGCCGAGCGATAAGGCGGTTTGGCCACCCGTCATTAGCAAATAAACATCAGCCAAAATCTCGGCGTCGAGCAAAGCGCCATGGAGATCGCGCTGGGAGTTGTCTACGCCGTAGCGTTTACAGAGCGCATCCAGATTGTTCTTTTGGCCGGGGTGTTTAGCACGCGCAAGCAAAAGGCTGTCGATAACAGACCTATTGGTTTCAATAGTCGCTGGACGGGGAATCAGGCGCGCAAATTCGGCATTAATAAAGCCAATATCAAACGCCGCGTTGTGAATGATCAAATCGGCCTCGCCCACGAATGCCAGGAATTCATCGGCTATCTGCGCAAATTTTGGCTTATCGGCCAGCATTTCATTGCTAATGCCATGCACCTGGAACGCGCCTGCATCGACTTCGCGCTCAGGGTTGATGTATTGATGGTAGTGGCGACCAGTCAGGCGACGGTTAAAGAGTTCGACGCAACCTATTTCAATAATGCGGTGACCTTGTGATGTTTCAAGACCAGTGGTTTCGGTATCCAGAACGATTTGACGCATGTATTTCTCGTTTTTATAAAATGATTTAGCTTAATTCTTCGATGCCACGGTTGGCGAGGCTATCTGCAATTTCGTTTTCGCGATGCCCTGTGTGCCCCCGCACCCAACGCCACTCTACTTCATGCCGCTGGGTTTGTTCATCCAAACGCTGCCATAGATCGGCATTTTTAACCGGTTGTTTGGCAGCCGTTTTCCAACCGTTGCGCTTCCAACCGGCGATCCACTCAGTCACACCTTTCAAAACGTATTGCGAATCGGTGGTTAACAATACCGCACATGGTTCTTTTAAGGCACTCAAGCCCTCAATAGCAGCCATCAGCTCCATGCGATTATTGGTTGTTTCTGCTTCGCCGCCGTAGAGGGACTTTTCAACTCCACCATAGCGCAGTAGCGCCCCCCAACCGCCTGGGCCGGGGTTACCTTTGCAGGCTCCATCTGTAAATAATTCTATTTTTTTCAATCAGCTATCTCATTTATATACAGTTACTTCTTAACATTATATTGTGCTTGTGGTTGTTTTCCGCGGGTTGCTCTGCCGAGAATCTTTGTCACACCCCAACCACGCAAACCGGCGTAACCCTGCCATTGGGGCTTAAGCGGGGTCACGGCCAAACTGTCTTTTCGGGCGACTATTAAATAGAAGCCACCACCAGGAAGACCCAGCCTTTTACCCCAGCGCTCCATCCATTGCAAATATTTGGTGATTCCAGGTTTATGACAAGGGGGGCAGTAAAAACTTTGCTTTACGACTATGGGCTCGAAATCCAGTATCGCCAGCCAATCTAAAACCCTGCCCAACCGTAAGGATTGATGACGCCACTGCGGCGCATGGCTAAAAAAACGTACCAACCAGCGCCACGCACCAAACAAACTCCATGGATTGAACCCGATTACGACCAGATGGCCCTGCGAAATTAATGCGCTGGCAGCTTCGCGCAAAACCTGATGGGGTTTCTGGCTGTAGTCCAACACATGGTGCAAAAGTACAAGATCAATCGAATTGGCAGGCAAAGGTAAATGCGTAAAATCCGCCACGCCAGTCACAATTGGCTGTTCTGAGGCTTGCGGGTAAAGTGCAAAACGGTGAGATATACGGCTAGCCTGGGTTAAATCCAGATGCTGGGCGACGCTGAGCTGGAGCAAATGATAGCCGAACAAATCACGCAACTCGTTATCGATACAAGCCTGTTCGTTATCGACGAGTAACTGCCCGAGCGGTGATGCAAACCATTCGCTCAAGGGCCGCAAGGCGCTGCGCAAGGGCAATACACCAAAGCGTTTGCGCCACTGGCGACGAACCCCTGTTATAAACCTGTTTGGCATACAGCTACTCGCAAATCACATCTAACAAAATTTATCCCAACTTATATCGGCTTTTATCCCGGTGTGGCAACCAAGGGCTGATATTATGGACTAATACAGCACATTCCATTTTTGCATCATTGGGGCATTATGCTTCACATTCACACAATTCCGGCTTTCACGGATAATTATTTTTGGTTACTCCAGCCTGACATAGGCTCGCCGGATACCTATATCGTCGATCCGGGAGCTGCACAGCCAGTTTACGATTACCTGACCAAGCATAAATTGACCTTGCAAGGCATACTCTTAACGCATCATCATCACGACCATATCGACGGCGCTGCTGAGCTTGCCGAGAGCTTCAAAATACTCATTTATGGGCCTGATTCAAAACGCATTCCACAGGTTACACAGCATTTATACGAAGGCAACAGACTTCAACTGGGCAATATCTCGGCCGAGATAATGGAGATACCAGGCCACACTCTTGATCATATCGCCTACTTAATAAACACCCCAGACAGTTCACCTCTACTTTTCAGTGGCGATACTTTGTTTGCGGTGGGTTGCGGACGCTTGTTTGACGGAACAGCACCACTGCTTCACCAAGCGCTTCAGAGAATCGCTGCCCTGCCAGACGATACGCTCGTATTCTGTGGCCACGAATACACACTTGCCAATATCCGTTTTGCACTGACTATTGAGCCAGACAACACTGACCTCAAGTCCAGACAAGAAATTGAAATCCAAAAACGCGAACGTGGAGTCCCGACCCTGCCGACGCTATTGGACTTGGAACGACGAACCAATCCGTTTTTGCGTTGTCACTTAAATTCGGTTCGCACCTCCGTTGAACGGCTTAGCAACCAGACTTTGACGACAGATGCCGAAATTTTCGCCAGTTTGAGACTTCTTAAAGATCGCTTCTGAGAACTCGAACAGCTAGTCGGGTTGACCCATTCTGGCGCAATCCCTAGACTTGGCGTTTCGCAATGCTTTGTCAGATCAACTTTCGCACAATCAAGGAGGGGCGCAAGTAATCACCAATAAGAAACGTGACTCTATGAATTTCATAAATCGCCCGTTATTAACGATGGTATCTGTGACCGCCTTGATGGTTGGTTGTGACAGCTTGCATTTGAAACCCACTCCCAAATCAACCGCAAATCCCACCGCCGAAGCAGCGCAACACCCAATTACCGTTACAACGACAACTCCTGAAGAGCGCACTTATGAAACTGTTTGGGAGCGTATACGCGCCGGCTATAGCCTACCCCAAACATCTAATAATGCTGTTGATTCGCAAATTCGTTTTTACACCAGCAATAAAGCCTACTTCTACAAAATTACCCAACAAAGCGAACCATTCCTGCATTACGTTGCGAGTGAAATGCAAGCGAATGGAATGCCAATGGAGCTGGCGTTACTACCTTTTATTGAAAGCTCTTACAATCCAACGGCCATGTCACCCAACAATGCGGGCATGTGGCAATTTGGAGCAGCCACGGGGCGCAACTTTGGGCTCAAACAAAACAATTGGTACGATGGCCGCAAAGATGTTGTTGCCTCCACTGATGCAGCCATACGTTTACTAAAAAAACTTTACGCAAAATTTGATAACGACTGGCTGCTCGCTGTCGCTGCTTACAATGCAGGCGATGGTGCAATCCAGCAAGCCGTTGATAAAAATCGCCGCGCGGGTAAACCAACTGATTTTTGGTCGCTGCCGCTCAATAAAACCACCCAAGGTTATATCCCACAATTATTGGCGCTCTCAAGAATTGTGGCTGATCCAAATGTTTACGACTTTAAACTCTACCCAATTGCCGATGTGCCCTACTTCGTAAAAATAAATGTGGATTCGCAAATTAACCTTGCGGACGCTGCGCAAAATAGTTCACTCGACGTATCACTTTTAAAAAAATTAAATTCTGGCTACAAGGGTTGGTTAACAGATCCCACAGAGCCTCGCCATGTATTAGTGCCAGTAGATGCTGCAGCAACATTTAAATTACAGCTGGATGCATTACCCAAAGTAGCAAGTACAAAATGGCAGGAACATGTGGTGAAGAAAGGCGATAATTTGGATAGCATCGCAAAAAGATACGGCGCTAATAGCGCTCAAATTAAATCAGTAAATAATATTAAGGGTAATAATGTAGCTGTTGGCCAGCACTTACAAATTCCTTTATCCCCCACATCATCCTCTGCCGACAATAATTCCGCATTGGTAATTGCAGAACAAACGCCACCTAAGCAAATAGAAAGAACCGGTTACTATGTCGTAAAATCAGGCGAAAATTTATGGTCCATTGCAAAAGCACAAAATCTTTCGGTGGACAGGCTCGCCCAATTAAATAATTTAACCAGTAAAACTACTTTAAAACCTGGTCAAAAATTAGTTGTTATCGATCAATCTATTGCCAAAAATTCCGCCGATTCATCCAGGGATTCACGCAAACTTAACTACACCATAAAATCCGGCGACACCCTCGGAAAGATTGCTGCAAAGTATGACGTTAGCGTCAAACAAATTATGCAGTGGAATAAAATCAAAGACGAAACCAGTATTCGCCCAAATCAGGAATTGATTGTGCTGGTGGACGCAAAGAATTAAATAAAGGGTTAATTTTTATAGCTTGGGTATAGCAGCCAATAATTGCTGCGTATAGGATTCTTTCGGCGCAGAAAACAGCGCCTCGGTTTCCCCTTCTTCAATCACTCTTCCGTTTTGCATCACCAATACACGATCGCACAAATAACGCACAACCGACATATCGTGTGAAATAAATAACATGGTGAGTTGATGTTTTTGCGTAAGCTCTAACAGGAGCTTAAGAATTTGCGCACGAATAGTCACATCGAGAGCTGATACTGGCTCGTCAGCAATAATTAATTTTGGCTTCAACGCAATCGCACGGGCAATTGCAATGCGCTGGCGCTGCCCACCGGAAAACTCATGCGGATATTTGCGAATAAACCGCCGATCCAAACCCACATCATCCATTAATTGATTAACCAGCTCCAGAACCGTTTTTTTCGTAGCTAAACCATGCACTAATAAAGGTTCGGCCAAGGTATCAAACACAGTCATGCGCGGATTTAACGAAGCATAGGGATCCTGGAATATCATCTGAAAATGGCGGCGAGAATTTTTCAAATCCGATTCCGACAATCGCAACAGATCTTTTCCTTCCAGTAACACTTCTCCTGAATGCGCTTCCACCAAACGCATAATAGTTCGGCCTAGAGTCGATTTACCCGAACCCGACTCACCTACAACACCCAGAATTTCACCGCGATAGATTGTTAAACTAATATCATCAACCGCTTTTTGGGTATTGATTAAATGCTTTATGAATAAGCCACCAAATTGCGGAAACCAGGTTTTTAATTGTTTGACTTCCAAAAATGGAGGCTTGGCTTTATCGGCCAAACTAGGTGTAGGTTTTGCGGTTGTTAATACAGCACGCAACAATTTTTGTGTGTATGGCTGGGTAGGCCTGTTGAAAATATCTTCCGTTTTCCCCTGTTCTACTAATTTTCCTTTTTCCATAACCAATATATGGTCGGCCATTTGTGCAGCCACACCCAGATCATGAGTAATAAAAATAACGGCCAGTTTACGATTAACCTGAAGTTGCTTTATCAACTTAAGTATTTGCGCTTGAACACTAACATCTAATGCAGTTGTTGGCTCATCAGCTATTAATAATTCTGGTTCAGCAATTAACGCCATGGCAATCATGACACGTTGACGCATACCGCCGGAAAATTGATGCGGATATTGATCAATACGAGTTTCAGCATCTCGGATTCCAACTTCATTCAATGCATCAATTGCACGTTGACGTGCTGCTTTTTTGGAAATCTTATGATGTTGCAAAACCGATTCAACGAGTTGATCTGAAATTCGCATGTAAGGATTTAGCGAAGTCATGGGATCTTGAAAGATCATGCTTATTTTATGGCCGCGGATTTTGCGCAATTCAGCTTCGCTCATGCGCAATAAATCTTGCCCCGAAAACATGGCCGAACCACTTTCAATTTTGCCTGGCGGCATGGGAAGTAGGCCAAGCAAGCTATAACAAGCAACTGATTTTCCTGAACCAGACTCTCCTACAATTCCTAAAACTTCGCCAGCATTAAGCTTAAAACTTAAATTCTCAACTGCGACACTGGCGCCATCACGAGTATTAAAAACGATACGTAAATTTTCTACATGCAACATGGGAGGTCTCCAGATTTAGTCTTTCGACGTTCGTGGGTCCAAAGCATCTCGCAAACCATCACCTAAAAAATTTAGCGAAAATAAAGTAATGGATAACGCCAAACCAGGGAAAATTAATAACCATGGAAATTCTTCCATGACCTCCACACCACTGGAAATTAACGAACCCCAAGAGCTTTCCGGAGGCTGAATGCCCAAACCGAGAAAACTTAAAAATGATTCCAACAAAATAACGCCGGGAATCGTAAGCGTTGTATAAACAATAATGGGACCCAGAACATTGGGAATTAAATGACGCGTAATAATTTGCCAAGGCGACAAACCCATTGTCACCGCCGCTTCAACAAACTCTTGTTGTTTGATGTTCAACACCTGGCCGCGCACAATACGCGCCATGGTCAGCCACTCTACAGCACCTATAGCTAAAAACAGCAAGAGCATGCTGCTACCAAATATAACCGTAAGCAAAATAATAAAAATCGTAAAAGGCAAAGCGAAAATGGTATCTACAATACGCATCATTATCGCATCAACACGTCCACCCAAAAATCCCGCTGTTGCGCCCCAGAACACGCCTATCAAAAGTGCAACGGCGGTCGCAACAAATCCAACCATAAGTGAAACCCGGCTACCGTACATAATACGCGTTAGTTGATCGCGCCCCAATGTATCCGTACCTAGCCAGTGATAAGTAGATGGTGGTGTTGCCCCTAATTCCAAATTTTGTCCGTCATAGGTATAAGGCGCGATAAGGGGTGTTAACAAAGCCAAGGAAATAAAAAAAACTAACACGCACAAACCCATGATCGCCATTTTGTTTTTACGTAAACGCAAATAAGCATCTCGACCAAGTGATGTACCGCGCTCTATGTTGATTGCATTATTCATGTTAGCGCCCCCCAATCACTTCTTGTCGCAATTTGGGGTTAAGCAAAAGCAATATCACATCTGCAAGTAAATTAAAAATAACAATCAAGAAAGCAAAGAAAATTGTACACCCCATAATCATGGTGTAATCACGGTTAAACGCGGCTTGTATATAGAAGCGACCTATACCGGGAATTTGAAAAACACTCTCAACAATAAACGAGCCCGCCAACAATCCCGCGATAGCTGGCCCTAAAAAAGAAACAGCTGGCGTAATGCCACCACGCAGCGCATGCACGAATAAAATTCGTGCAGTGGATAGCCCTTTAGCGCGCGCCGTACGAATATAATCTTGCAACAAAACATCCAACATTCCGCCACGTGTAATTCGCGCGATATAAGCAGCATAAGATGCACCCAAGGTAATTGACGGTAAAATTTTATCGCCCGGTATTTTCCCCCAACCCGCAACAGGAAACCATTGCAACCAAATACCAAACACCAGCAGTAATAGTGGACCTAAAACAAATGATGGCAAACAAATACCCAACATAGCGCTAGACATGGGAATGTAATCCAGGTATGTATTGGGTTTTAAAGACGCGATAATTCCAGCCGATAATCCAATCAGCAATGCAAACAAAATCGCATAAAAAGCTAATTCAAATGTAACGGGGAAACCAGCCGCAATTAAATCATTAACTGTGTGGCTCGGATATTTAAAAGAAGGACCAAAATCACCTTGCAATAAGTTTCCTACATAACGTCCAAACTGTTGCCACACTGGCTCGTCAAGGTGATACCGCGCATTTAAATGTTTTAAAACATCTGGCGAAACTTTGCGTTCTTGATCAAAGGGACCACCTGGGGCGGAATGAATCAAAATAAATGTAACTATGGTTACCAAAATTAAAACTGGTATGGTTTGAAATATGCGCCTGATAATGAAGAAGAACATACTATTGGCCCATGTATTCCAAATAGAGATATTTATAGGGATGATAATCCAAAACGTTGTTGTAATACCCCTTTACAGACGGTGAGACTAAATTATTGGTTGTATAAATATAAAGGGGAATTAAAGGCATTTCGTCAACCAAAATCTGTTCTGCCTCTTGAAAATATTCGAAGCGCTCTTGTTGGCTTTTTGCGCTCTTGGTGAGACCAATTAATTCATCGTAGCGTTTACTACCCCATTGCGACTCATTAAGCGGGTCGTCACTTGTCATAGTAAATAAAAATGTTCCTGGATCAACAACCTCACCTACATTTCCGCGACGTAATATATGGAAGCTATGTGAATTTCGCGCATCCAAATATACTTTCCACTCCATATTTCGAAGCGTGATATTTATACCCAGATTTTGTTTCCACATTTCCTGAATCGCAACCGCAATTTTTAAATGATCCGCATGAGTGTTATAAACCAATTCTAATGTAGGGAAACCTTTACCATCTGGAAAACCAGCTTCAGCTAAAAGTTTTTTTGCTAATGGGATGTCGTAGTTAAACGAAGCGCGAGGTTTGTAACCATAAGGGTCATCTGGCGTTAGATGGTAAGCAGGCGTTTGACCAGCACGCAAAATATTCTTAACGATAGACTCTCGATCAATTGTGTAAGCCAGAGCTTTTCGCACTCTTACATCATCCAGAGGTTTCAACTTAGTGTTAAACACGTAGTAATAAGATGCATAAAAAGGATATTGACGGTACGCGGGTGAATTTCTGTACTTATCCACCTTGGCTGTTGGCAAAAACTCCGTCTTATGAATCTGCCCAGCAGCAAACATGCGTTCTTCTAACAAAACATTTTCATAAGGATAAAAATGCATTTCATTGAGCTTTACGTTGGTGCTATCCCAATAATAAGGGTTGCGCTTTACCGAAAAAATGACTTGAGGAATCCACTCTTTAATTATAAATGGACCGTTACCTACAAAATTTTCCGGTTTTGTCCACCCAGTGCCCCGCTCTTTAAAAGCATTGAATTTTTCAATTGTTTTTTTCTGCACTGGGAACATTGGAAAATGGTCCATCTGCGCTAAAAAATAACTGGTTGGGTTATTTAATATAATTTGAAATGTCGATTCATTTATTGCTTTTATTCCAACTTGGGAGAAATCTCTTATCTTACCTTTATAATAATCTTCTGCATTTTTAATCACAAAAAAATCAGTGACAAATTCGTTACCAATTTCCGGCTGCAACACCCGCTTCCAGGAATATTCAAAATCATAAGCAGTAACTTTATCGCCGTCAGACCATCGAGCAGCATCCCGGATATGGAACGTGTATTCTGTTCCATCCTCTGAAATAGTCCATGAATCAGCCACAGCAGGTTTAGGCTCCAGAGTTTTTGGATCTTTTAATACTAGACCTTCAAAAACAGCCATTTGTAAACGATACTCGGGAAGCCCGCTGGTGATATGAGGATCAATTTCGGAAGGCTCAGACATATTATTTATATGAATGATTTGTTGTTGGTCACCTATCTCTACTAATGTTTTATGCTTCCCGCATGCATTTAATACGAGAATCAATACACATAATGTGCAAATGAAGGAAGCTGAAAATTTCATAATTTAGTTAAATCAAAGTTTGTAATCGGCATAATAAACATCTATAAAACTCATCCGCATAACCAGTATTGAAAACTCGTAATGTTTTAACTAAATATTAATTTTTAGTGTGTATTCTCTAATTTTTTAGCGAAAGCATTAAAGCTGAAAGGCCGCCCTAAAAAATCGTTAACTAGATCTGCTGCATCTTTAGAGCCACCAGGTGCCAATACAGCCTTTCGATAACGTTGGGCAACTACTGGGTTACGCAAACCATCCTTTTCAAATTCACTGAACATATCACTCGCTATCACAAGCGACCACATGTAGGTGTAATAAATTGCGGAATATCCGTTCAAGTGACCGAAGCTAGCGTAAAAATGCGTACCGTCTACATAACCAAACGGAGAGTAAGTCGCCTGAATTTGAGCGGTAATTTTATCAAGGTCAACTGTAGCTGGATTAGTGTTATATAAATTCAAAGAAGTCGCAGCGTAAAACAATTGATGCTTTGTCCATAATCCGTGGCCGAAATCCCTACCTGCACGCATTTTAGCAACCAATGCTTTAGGAATTACTTCGCCTTTCGCGTTACGAGCGAAACTCGCAAGTGTGTCAGCATCCCACACCCACTCTTCCAACATTTGTGAGGGAGCTTCTACAAAATCCCACTCTGTTCTCGTACCTGAAAACGCTACACGCGTTTGGTGTCCACCAAACATTGTATGTAGCAAATGGCCAAATTCGTGCAGAAAAGTTTCAACATC
The DNA here is from genome assembly GCF_014652535.1 of Cellvibrio zantedeschiae. NCBI lineage: Bacteria > Pseudomonadati > Pseudomonadota > Gammaproteobacteria > Cellvibrionales > Cellvibrionaceae > Cellvibrio > Cellvibrio zantedeschiae. The sequence goes on from NZ_BMYZ01000001.1 coordinate 1,758,686, forward strand.
ACTATGTTCCAACAATTCATTAGGATCTTCGCCACCCGGGAAATTGCATACTAAAGCAGCGATGGGAAGTTGTACGCCCTTTATGCCACTTTGAATACCGAACTGCGCGGCGTGTTTATATTTACCCTCTCGCGGATGCATATCTAAATAGAAACGACCAATTACCTGATTACCCTCAACAATTTCAAATGCCTGCACAGAGGGATGCCACACTTGCGTTTGCCAAGGCCTAATAGATACACCAAACATTGTTTGCGTTAAATCAAAGATACCTTGCTGCACTTTCGCAAATGGAAAATATTGGCGAATTTTTTGCGCATCAACCTGGTACTTTTCTTTTTTGATAAGTTCTTGCAAATACATTTTTTGCCAGTCATTTACTTTTTTGGCTTTAGGATCAATTTTCTGTAAACGCCGCAAAAGAACCTGATATTCTTCTAGAGCACGCGGTGTTGCTAGCGCTGAAACCTTATCGATGAAATCCTGCGCATTTTTTGGCGACTTTATCATTTTGTCTTCGGTAACGTAGGTTGCGTAATCGCTATAACCTAATAACTGCGCCAATTCATAACGTTTTGCCAGCAAATTTTCCAATACAGGTTTATTCTCCGGGTAGGCCATACTGCGATAAACTCTATAGGCGCGTTCTCGTAAAGCGTCGCTTTTTGCGTATTGCATCAATGGAATGTAATCTGGCGAATCTGTCGTAAGGATTATTTTGCCTTCAGCATTAGGTTTATGGCGCTCAATATAATCTTGCGGCAAGCCTTGCAATTCTTTTAAGGAAGCTATTTCTATTTTTTTACCGCCTTCGCGATAATTTTTATCAAACTCTTGGCCAATTAAATTTATTTCTTCGCTTAGTTTTTTAATCTTATCGCGCGTCGCTTGATCTTTATCTACACCAGAACGCCGATAATCGCGCAGCATATGCTCAACATAACGTCGATCATCCGAACCAAGTTTACTCGCATCAATTTTACTAACCTGGTCAAATATAGCGCGGGATAAACTAATATCGGTATTAATCTCAACAAAGTGCTGCTCACAATTTTCAGCGGCTGATCGAACTTCTTTATTTGGATGAACCGAAGAATAAAGGCCAGCCTTACTTAACTGCAGGTCCGACAACATATCCATCTTGTTGAGCTTATCCAGCAACGTCATATAGGCCAGCGGTTTAACCTCGGCAAAACCATCCAGCTCAGCAGCAACCTTTTTAAAATCCATTTCACATTCCGCCAGGTAGGCTTTGGCTTCTGAATCCTCAGGCATCTCCCATGCAGGGCGCTGGTTGGCTAGTTCTGTAGACGGTGTTAGTTTGGCGACACGATGCTCACACGAAGCCAGAGCTATCAGAGCCGACCCCAACGTTACAAAAGCGATATGTGAACGACGTTTTAGCGAAAAACCGATCATTTTTATTTTTCCTTACCGTTAAAGTCCAATACACAATTGTCGTTTTGCTGCCATCAAGCAAGCCTTAGCAAAGGACGAATTAGCCCCGATGAAGATTGAATTTCTGCATGGTATTACACTTTAAGAGGCACTCAAAGCTTGATAAAAACCCCGGAAGCGAGGGATGAAACGCACTTTTTGCCAAAGAAATCAACAAAGTGACACAATTTTTAACAAGTCAATCGCATATTGCTACACAACTGCTAAGCTTGGAATAACTTAAACCTGATTAGCATGATTATAACTATGCACGCACACCTCCTTACGGAAGATCAACGCGACTGCCTGCAAGAAATCACCAACGTAGCCATGGGGCGCGCAGGTGATCGACTAGCAAGGTTACTGGATGTTTTTGTTGTGCTTTCCATACCCCATGTAAGCATTCTTAACCCCACCGATATCGCAATGGCGCTTCATTCATTAAACCGTGAAAGTAACGATGTAGTGCACGGGGTTTGCCAAGGGTTTATTGGGGGCGGGATCGCTGGCGAGGCGATGCTTATTTTTAATGGCACAGATTTCAACGATTTAGCCAAGCTACTCAAATATGACCGGGTTGCCGATGAGCAGGCCGAATACGAGCTATTGATGGATACCGCCAACGTACTCAATGGCGCTTGTTTAAAAGGTTTAGCAGAACAACTCGATACCCATTTCAGTTTTGGCCCCCCAATGTTGTTGGGGCAGCACTGTAACATTACGGATTTACTGCAGAACAACAATATGACCTGGAAGCAGGCATTAGTGGTTGAAATCAACTACTCTATTGAAAACCATAAGATTAATTGCGATTTATTGATCGTGATTGCCGAGCATTCCATCTCAGGATTGGTGGAAAAACTTAATTACTTACTCGACTAATAGCTGCCTCGAATGACCACGACCAATTCAGAAATTAGTAAGTTTTTTGAGGATGTTCATTGGCTAATGGACGTTCTGCAAAACATTGACGTTGGCCTGGTGGTCATGGATAAAAATTATCACGTCGTTATGTGGAATAGCTTTATGCAAAACCATAGCGGCAAAACCCCGGAAGACGTTTTACAACGCAGCATTTTCAGTGTTTTCCCAGAGCTTTCAGAAGGCTGGTTTAAACATAAAGCCCAATCCGTATTTGTTCTCCAAAACGCCACCTTTACCACGTGGGAACAGCGCCCTTACCTATTCCGCTTTCCGCATTACCGCCCTATTACCGGCACTGCGGAACACATGTACCAAAATAGCACTATCATTCCCTTAATGGATTCAAAAGGCCACGTTGAACAGATTTGCCTGATCATTTATGACGTGACCGACACTGCCATTAATAAAATGGCGCAACAGCACGCTAACAACCAATTACAAAACCTTAGTCGCACGGATCATCTTACCGGCCTCTTTAACCGCGGCTACTGGGAGTTGCGTCTTATCCAGGAATTCAAACGCTATGATCGTTATGATCAGGCGTCTACTTTGATCATGATGGATATCGACCACTTTAAGAAAGTTAACGATAAATACGGCCATACTGTGGGCGACGATGTAATCCGACAAGTTAGCCGTGCGCTAAAAGAACAAGTTCGCGACTTGGATATCGCAGGGCGTTACGGTGGCGAAGAGTTTGGCGTAATACTCACAGGAACCGACGCACAAGGCGCAAGTGTTTTTGCCGAGAGATTGCGCTCCAGTGTGGAGAAAATGGTTGTAGTTTCTGAAGGCCAACAAGTTAGATTTACTATCAGTATGGGACTTGCGCAACTGACTGATAAAATTGTGGATCATCGCGCATGGATTGAAAAAGCAGATGCTGCTCTCTATCAATCAAAAGAAGGTGGCCGCAACCGTTTCACAATTGCTGACACCTAGGATTTAATTTTTCTATCGTTTTACAATTTGAATAAATAAGGAAATAATTTTTTCTTTTGTTCTGCAGTTAAGGCTGCAACACAGACTTTATTACGCTCGGGAACTTCATCCACATCGTCAAAATATTCCAAGGCTTTTTCCAAACTGGCTTCACGGATAATGTGAATAATTGGATAAGGCGAACGATTCGTAAGATTTTCAACATCATCAGGCTCAGCACCCGCAAAACAATAATCAGGATGAAAACTCGCCAACTGATAAACACCTAACCAACCTTGCCGCTTTAATTGCGCTTGCGCCCAGCCCAGGCATTGGGTGTAGTCAAAAAAATCCTGCAGCGCATTGGGAATAATTACCAAGGTTGTTTCCAACTCAGCCACAGGTGTTTTATCCAACAACTCCATTTCTGAAACAAGATCTTTCAAGACAGCTTCTTCAGTGGTCGCTTCGCTGACACTAAATCTAACCCGATTTTCACGAGTTGGCTTTCCAGCAAATGGACATAGATTTAATCCAATCACCACGGAATTTAACCAAACTAGTACATCTTGTGTCACCGAGTTCATTGTATAAATTTCCCGCAAACCTTAAGTGTGAAGCATAAAAAAAGAGCTGCAAGCAGCTCTTTTTACCGAACCTATTTGCATCACTGCTTGATTTTAGCAACTTCTTGCAAATGCGATTGGAAGCTCTTGAAATCATATCCACCATTGATATTAGCCAATTGTGAAGCAATTGCTGCACGCTGCTCAGCAGGAACTTTCTCTTCCCCAGCTAAATGTACTCCACTCAGAGCTACGACTGCATAGTCGCCCTTAGCAGTTCTTACACTGCCAGAAACTGGCTTATCGCTAGCCGGAGCTGCCAGGCTGAACGCATATTGCAATACGTCTCTATCAGTAGCGCTATCATTACGCGTAATACCCGTTGCGGCCTTAAGCTCCAAACCAAGTGCCTTGGCTTGATCTGCAATTGAGGCCCCGGTATTGATTGCCGCAATAACGTCTTGCGCTTGCTTTGACAACAGCGCCTGAACTTTTTCAGCGCGAACAACAGTAGCAATTTGATCTTTTACTGAATCCAGCGGTTGCAATTGTGCAGGTTTGCGATCTGTTTTCTTCAACACAATAACGCGGCTTGGTTCCAACTCAATAATATCGCTGGCATTGCCCTCCTCCAAAACTTCTGGAGAAAAAGCAGCAGTTACAAACGCATTATTTGCTGTGAGATCTTTGCCACCTGTTTTACTAAACAAGCCTGTATTTTGCGCAGTTAAGCCTAACTCATTAGCAACCTCACCGAGATTGTCAGCGTTAAAGGCCCGGTCTTTTAGCTTTTCTAATTTAATACCAAATTGGCTTTCTGCTTCGCTGCGCTTCAATTGATCAATAATGCCTGCTTTAGCTTCTTCAAAAGTTGGAGCTTTAGACCCGCGCTCTGAAATCAACTTGATAATGTGAACACCAGCTTCGGTTTTAACCGGTGCAGAAACTTCGCCCACTTTTAATTTAGCCAAGGCTGATTCGAATTCTGTTGGGAATGCATCACCAGCTGAGAAACCGAGATCACCGCCTTGATTTTTTGAGCCCGCGTCAGTTGAAAATTCGCCCGCCAATTTCGCAAAATCTTCACCTGCGGCTAGCTTGGCTTTAACTTCTTCAGCTCGTTTTTGCGCATCTGCACCTTCAAATAAAATATGCGCAGCTTGACGTTCGGTTTTCGCAACAAATGCCTTGGTGTTTTGCTCATATTGTTTTTGAACCTGGTCATCAGTCACGGCAATATTTTTTGCGAGCTCGCCAGTGCTTAATTCAATATAATCAACCGCAACTTGTTCTGGAGTTGTGTAAGTTGCTGCATTCGCATCGTAATGCGCTTTAATATCTTTATCGTCAACAACAACGTTTTTTTCTACTGATTCGCTAGGGATTACAAAGTAATTGAAATCACGTGATTGAAAACTCAAGCCAATGATATTTTTAAGTTCTGCTGGAGTCACAAACGAAGTGTAAGCGATCGCAAATTGCAACTGATTAATCACAGTCTCCTCAGCAATCACATTTTGATAATTTGCGGGCGTTAACCCTTGGTAACGCAATATTTGCAAAAATCTTTCCTGATTAAAAACACCGTCTTGTTGGAACGCTGGTGTAGTTGCTATCTCATTGTTGATTGCAGCGGAGTTTGCAGCTAAACCACCTTTTTTCGCTACCTGAGCTAACAATTCACGCTGAATTAAACTCTCGATAACAGGCTGGCGTAGCTTTTCGTCGGTAAGGTATTCAGCGGGAACTGATTCACCATAACGATTTAGAATTTGTTGTTTGCGATTTTGAATACCGCGCGCAATATCATCTTCGGTGATTTTTTCACCATTAACAGTGATCGCTTTGTCAGCTGCACCATAATTCTGAAAAAGAGCCTCAGTGCCGAACAATGCAAAAATTACAATAATGAAACCAATGATAATTTTTGCAATCATGCCCGTAGACTTGTCGCGCAATTCTTGTAGCATTTTAAACTCCCAACAGACTCACTAACTTATTCACACAAAGCATTCAAAATCTCGTCTGCTTTGCATTGATAACAGATGTTTTATAAATACAATTAATAAAAAAGGCGCACTTTACAATGCGCCTTTTTCCTACCCTACCACCAACGTGATGAACAGAAGTCGGCAGCAATAAAAAGATTAATTCACAGCGTCTTTCAATGCTTTACCGGCTTTAAAACCTGGTACTTTTGACGCAGCAATTTGAATTTCTTTACCAGTTTGTGGGTTGCGACCGGTACGTGCAGCACGCTCTTTAACAGCGAAAGTACCAAATCCAACCAATACAACTGAATCACCACTCTTAAGGGCATTAGTGATATTTTCTACAACTGCATCCAAGGCGCGACCAGCGGCTGCTTTTGGAATATCTGCTGAGGCGGCAATCGCTTCGATAAGTTCAGTTTTGTTCACACATGACCCCTTTCTGATTATTTGTTCAACTAATTTGCGCCCTTCCCCCTGCTGGAGCAAGCAATGCGCGGCCTATACATTAAATGAACTGCGATTTATACCAACTGAGGAGAGGAGGGTCAAGGAAACATCAAACTTTATATTCAGCAATTTGAATTTTGTTCATTTTATAATCGCCATCCTTGGCGACACTGTGTCGTTTTAACACATTAAAGATTAATGAGTGCTAATGCGCGCTGCATCTGATTTTTGTGCGGCCTGTTCCAACGCGCGATATTCCTCATCTGAAAGCGGCTTAGGCATATGTTGAAGTGCGATTTCTAACACCTCATCAATCCATTGAACCGGCTTGATTGAAAGATCTGCTTTGATGTTGGCAGGAATTTCTTTTAAGTCACGCTCATTACCGGCGGGGATAACGACAGTTTTAATACCGCCACGATGCGCGGCCAACAACTTCTCTTTCAAACCGCCAATGCGTAAGACTTCTCCACGCAAGGTAATTTCACCGGTCATTGCTACATCTGCACGAACTGGAATACCTGTCTGCACAGATACCAACGCCGTACACATAGCGATACCTGCACTAGGTCCATCTTTTGGCGTAGCCCCCTCTGGAACGTGAATATGAATATCCACTTTCTCGTGGTAATCGGGGGCGATCCCCAATACCTGTGCACGTGATCTCACCACAGTTAAAGCCGCTTGAATTGACTCTTGCATCACATCGCCCAAAGAACCGGTTTTGATGATGCGCCCTTTACCAGTAACTGCAGACGACTCAATGGTTAGCAATTCACCGCCAACTTGCGTCCACGCCAACCCTGTAACTTGACCGACCTGATTTTTAGTTTCAGCTTTGCCGAAATCAAATTTGTGAACACCCAACAAGTCTTCAAGCTCAGCGGAATCGATAACATCCACGGTTAGCTTTTTCAGCTTCACATGACGAGTCACGATCTTACGGCAGAGCTTCGCAATTTCACGCTCCAAACCGCGTACACCAGCCTCACGCGTGTAGTAACGCACTATGTCGCGAATTACTTCGGGTTTGATTTCTACTTCATTCTCTTTCAAGCCATTGGCTTTCATTTGTTTTGGAATCAAATAACGCGTTGCAATACTGAGCTTTTCGTCTTCGGTGTAACCCGGGATACGAATGACTTCCAAACGGTCCAGCAAAGGACCAGGAATATTCATCGAGTTAGACGTACAGACAAACATCACGTCTGACAAATCGTAATCAACTTCGAGATAGTGATCGTTGAAATGATTATTTTGTTCTGGGTCTAAAACCTCCAACAATGCAGATGCCGGATCACCGCGATTGTCCATACCCATCTTGTCGATTTCATCGAGCAAAAACAGTGGATTTTTTACACCGACTTTCGCCATTTTCTGGATAAGTTTTCCCGGCAAAGAACCTATATATGTTCTTCTATGGCCGCGAATTTCAGCTTCGTCGCGCACTCCACCCAACGCCATGCGCACAAATTCACGATTAGTTGCACGCGCAATGGATTCACCAAGGGAGGTTTTCCCCACACCTGGTGGGCCGACCAAACACAAAATCGGGCCTTTAATTTTTTTCACGCGCTGCTGCACTGCGAGATATTCAAGGATGCGTTCTTTAACTTCATCCAAACCAAAGTGATCTTTATTCAACACCTCTTCAGCGCGAATCAAATCATGACGCACCTTGCTGCGTTTTGACCAAGGCACTTTAACCATCCAGTCAATATAGGCGCGCAACACAGATGCTTCGGCCGACATGGGCGACATCATTTTTAATTTGTTGGCTTCAGCGCGAGCTTTATCTTCAGCATCTTTGGGCATACCCGCCGCGGCGATTTTTTTCTCAATCTCGTCGGCTTCGCTTACATCTTCGCCCATCTCGCCAAGTTCTTTTTGAATAGCTTTTATTTGCTCATTCAAATAGTACTCACGCTGGCTTTTTTCCATTTGCTTTTTGACGCGACCACGAATTTTTTTCTCGACCTGAAACACATCGACTTCGGTGTCCATCAAGCCCAGCAGGTGATCAAGGCGAGCGCGAACGTCGATAATTTCGAGAATGGCTTGCTTCTGCGCAAGCTCCAGCGACATATGCGCTGCAATGGTGTCAGTCAAACGGCCCGGATCATCAATGCCCGAGAGCGAGGTAATCACTTCAGCAGGAACTTTCTTGCTTAAGTTAACGTATTGCTCAAATTGGCTTACAGCGGCGGAAACCATTGCATGAGCTTCCGAGCTGGATACTCCTACTTCTGCAAGCGGAGATATCTGGGCTTTGAAGTGTGTTTCCAGCTCTTCGACTTTTTCGATTTGAGCGCGCTCTTTGCCCTCAATAAGAACTTTCACAGTGCCGTCAGGCAGCTTCAATAATTGCAGGATCGACGCAATCGTCCCCACGCTGTAAAGATCTTCAGCTTTGGGATCGTCAAGCGATGGATTTTTTTGAGCAACTAATAAGACATGCTTATCGGCAGCCATGGCTTTTTCAAGCGCTTCTATCGACTTTTGGCGCCCCACAAACAATGGGGTAACCATATGCGGATAAACCACTACGTCACGCAGCGGCAAAAGTGGCAATTCATTTAATACTTGCGGAGTAAAATCTTGTGTTTCCATTAGGCATCCTCACAGGTTGAGGTAAAGACCTCATTTACCCTATTAAGAGTGGGGGAAGTTTCTTGAATTACAAGTTTATTGGCGCTAAATAAGTAAAAAGGGCGCTAAATAGCGCCCTTTTTATGCATTTCGTTCAATAAATCAGCAGTACAGATTATTCATCCGAAGCTGCTTTTGCAGGCATATCCATGTTTTCATAAACCAACAATGGTTCTGATTCACCTTTGATTACAGACTCGTCAACAACTACTTTGACGACGTTTTCCTCAGAGGGGATTTTATACATGGTATCGAGCAGAACGTTTTCCATAATAGAACGCAAACCACGGGCACCGGTTTTACGCTCCATCGCTCGCGCCGCAACAGCATCAAGCGCGTCAGGACGGAAATCTATAGCTACACCTTCCATCTCAAACAAGCGTGCGTACTGTTTAGTCAGCGCGTTTTTAGGTTCAGTCAAAATTTGGATCAGTGCAGCTTTATCAAGCTCATCCAAAGTCGCGATTACAGGTAAACGACCCACAAATTCTGGAATCAAACCGTATTTAACCAGATCTTCCGGTTCCAGATCGTGCAGGGTTTCGCCGAAATTACGCTTCTCATCTTTGCTCTTAACTTCTGCGCTAAAACCTATACCGCCTTTTTCGGAACGGTCGCGAATGACCTTATCCAGACCGGCAAATGCACCGCCGCAAATGAACAGAATGTTAGACGTATCAACTTGCAAAAATTCTTGCTGAGGATGCTTACGGCCACCCTGCGGCGGAACAGATGCCACAGTACCTTCAATCAATTTCAGCAGCGCTTGCTGAACGCCCTCTCCCGATACGTCGCGCGTAATCGAAGGGTTGTCCGACTTGCGGGAAATCTTGTCGATCTCATCGATATACACAATGCCCTGCTGGGCTTTATCCACATCGTAATCGCATTTTTGCAGTAATTTCTGGATGATATTTTCCACATCCTCACCCACGTAACCCGCTTCAGTCAGCGTAGTCGCATCGGCGATGGTGAACGGAACGTCCAGTAAGCGTGCAAGGGTTTCAGCGAGCAAAGTTTTACCGCTACCAGTTGGGCCAACCAGCAAAATATTACTTTTGCCCAGTTCAACTGGCTCTTTTTCTTTGGTCTTGGAACCCAAGCGCAAACGCTTGTAGTGGTTGTACACAGCAACAGCCAGCACTTTTTTCGCGCGGCGCTGACCAATAACGTATTGGTCCAGAATCGCTGAAATCTCGTGCGGTTTGGGTAACTTGTCCGAAGAACCCTCGGTTGTGCTTTCTTGAATCTCTTCGCGAATAATATCGTTACAAAGATCAACACACTCATCGCAAATAAATACGGACGGGCCAGCAATTAGCTTGCGAACCTCATGTTGGCTTTTACCGCAAAAAGAACAGTAAAGTAACTTTCCGTTTTTATCGCCAGTATCACCAGTGTGATCGGTCATTGGAACTACTCCATCTTAGTAAGCAAAACATCTGCTTGGGAAGAATCTAATCTGATACAAAATAACTAAACATCAACTTGCTACGAATAGAGTTTAGCTTTGGATTAGCGAACACGCTTGTCAATTACATCGTCAATCAAGCCATAAGCTTTAGCTTGTTCGGCAGACATAAAATTGTCGCGCTCGGTATCTATTTCAATTTTTTCAATCGGTTGACCCGAGTGGAATGCCATGAGTTCATTCAGGCGCGAACGCATTTTCAAAATTTCTTGCGCCTGGATGTGGATATCAGACGCCTGCCCCTGGGCACCGCCACTTGGCTGGTGAATCATTACGCGTGAGTTAGGCAGGCAGAAACGCTTACCCTTGGCTCCGGCATTCAACAGGAATGCACCCATGCTGCAGGCTTGGCCAATGCACATGGTGCTTACATCAGGCTTGATAAATTGCATAGTGTCGTAAATTGACATACCGGCTGTTACAGATCCACCAGGTGAATTAATGTACAAATGTATGTCTTTATCTGGGTTCTCAGCTTCCAAAAACAAGAGCTGGGCAACAACTAAGTTCGCCATGTAATCCTCTACAGGGCCAACCAGAAAAATGACGCGCTCTTTCAACAAGCGGGAGTAGATATCAAATGAGCGTTCACCGCGCGCGGTTTGCTCAATAACCATGGGCACCAAGCCGCCGGCCATATCGATTGATGAATTTCTAGAGTAATCGTAAGACATATTGCCTTTTATCCTTAAACAAAGGTTACAGCAACTTTGGGACAGCCCTAAGTCGACAGAATGGACAATAAGGAGCTTAACCTGTGATTTGATTATATGCCAGTATCAAGCGTAAATTGGAGAGAAATTGCGAGGGGGAAAGGCCGCAAAACGTGCGCTTTGCGGCTTTTTTGAACGATTAGCGTTGAGCGTTAGCCTTGATGATTTCTTCGTAAGCTGATGCTTGGTCAGTCACTTTGGCGCCTGCCAAAACATAGTCTACAACCTGGTCTTCCAGAACAGCAGATTCTACGCCAGACAACAATTCAGGATTGCTGTTGTAGTATTCCACCACTTCTTTTGGTTCTTGGTAAGTAGATGCAATATCTTCAATCATTGACTTAACGCGCTTGGCATCTGGCTTCAATTTGGCTGATTTCACAATCTCGCCCACAATCAAACCCAAGGTTACGCGACGTTGCGCTTCTTCCTGGAACATAGTGTCTGGCAACAAGGACTTCACATCGAAGTTTTGTTGTTGGCCACCAAAGCGTTGCAACATTTGGTTGCGCAGCACTTCGATTTCGTTAGCAACCAAGGCTTTTGGCAAATCAGTGGTGTGAGTAGACAACAATGCATCCATCACCTGACCTTTAACTTTGGCCTTCAAAGCGTTGGACAACTCACGGTCCATATTCGCTTTTACCTCTTTGCGGAATTGCTTCTCGCCGCCTTTCTCAACACCAAACTTAATAAAGAATTCTTTATTTAATTCAGGCAGTTGTGGAGCAGATACAGAATTTACTTTAATTGCGAATTGAGCTTCTGCACCTTTCAACTCTTCAGCTTGATAGTCAGCAGGGAAGGTAACAGTGATAGTTTTTTCTTCACCCGCTTGCAAACCTACGATACCAGCTTCAAAACCCGGGATCATTGAGTTGGAACCCAATACAAGGTTCTGGCCTTCTGCTTTACCACCAGCGAACTCAACACCGCCTTTAGTACCAACAAAGTCGATATTAACCTGGTCGCCATCTGCCGCAGCGCGATCAGCCGCAACCCAGGTAGTTTGGTGCTTGCGCAACACTTCAATCATGTTGTCTACGTCAGCTTCAGTAACTTCAGCTGTGTAACGCGTAATTTCGTAAGCGCTCAAGTCACTCAGGGTTACGCTTGGATAAACTTCGAAGGTCGCTACGTATTGAAGATCCTTTCCTGGCGCTAATTGCACAGCCTGGATAGCTGGTTGACCAGCTGGACGAACGTTTTCTTTTTGAACGGCAGCATAGAAAGAGCGGCTGATAACATCGCCAACCACTTCCTGACGTACACCAGCACCAAAGCGTTGTTGAACAACAGACATTGGCACCTTGCCCTTACGGAAGCCTTTAATGGTCACAGTACGAGCCGCTTGCTTTAAGCGATTTTCGACTTCAGCGTCAACTTGCTCAGCGGGTACGCCAATGGTAAGACGACGTTCTAGACCAGAAGTTGTTTCGAGAGAAACTTGCATATCTGCCTCGTAAGATAGATGTGGATCAATATTAAAAAAGCCGCAATGCGGCTCTTGGGAATTTGTATGGTGCGGACGGAGAGACTCGAACTCTCACACCTTGCGGCGCCAGAACCTAAACCTGGTGTGTCTACCAATTTCACCACGTCCGCTAAGCTTTAATGTTTAAAGCAGTTCTATTCTTGCTAACTGATTGATTTTTATACGAATATTAAAATAATCAACCGAGCCTATGCACGAAGGGTGCGAATTGTGCCATAGACATTAGCTGTGTTCAACCTTCTAAGCTGATTGCGGGTAAATTTAGCCGTGTACGGGCGTTAACAGGTGGAATTTCAGGTTATTTGCAGCAATTATGATCAAAATTCAGCGCTGGTTTCGCGCTGGCGCAACACTAAAGCGGTGAAATCTGTTTGCCAAGCTCTAACCACACTTAAGCTTATCTCTGGTATAGCTATAGATTCTGTGTCAACGAGGCTTATCAAATTCTCGCTTTCCTGAGTGTCTGGTCGCACAGGGATTCGCCACAGCGAATCATAATAGGCCTGCAATTGCGACAACCACGATGCGGGGTCTTTACGTAGATCTTCAAGCTCCTGTGCTTCAGCAGGGTATTTTCTAGCAGCGTTGAAGGCCGTAATTAAATCGTGTTCGCTGCGCAGTGCGATAATATTTTTCAGTCCGTAGGTTTCGGCAATTTCCCGAAGATAATGCTGGTGGGCGCAGACGAGATGAAACGCAGCAGCCTCAAGCAGCGAGTTGCGGTGAACCGGCGATAGTGATTCTTCATCAACACCTTGCAGCAATATCTTGGCCTGTATGAGTTTTTGGTTTACACGTGTCAGGGAAAGATTGGACATAAAAGAAACTCGGCTTGAGCAAGATTCAGAAAAAACAAAAGACAGAAAAGCCTGGGACTTTTCTGTCTTTTGGGAGGATGCAGAGCTTAATTTATTTGGAGTGAACCTTCCACTTCCCGCCCTCATAGAAAGCTTTCCAGCCAGTCGCTTTTCCATCCACTTCTGTTTGTACGTATTGCTCTTTGGTTTTACGACTGAAGCGAATAATAGCTTTGTTACCATCGGGATCCGTTACTGGCGCAGACAACAGGAAATGATATTTAGGATCAATTTGTTTTTTGTACGGCAGTAATTCAGCCACCAAAGGCGCACGGGTTTCGCGGTTTTTGGGGAACTGGCTGGCGGCCAGGAACAAACCGGCGGCACCGTCACGCAGCACGTAGTGATCGTCAACTTTTTCACAGCGCAAATCTGCCATCACAATTGGATCGACTTTTGGCGGCGCAGCTTCACCACTCTTTAAGAGTTTGCGAGTGTTCTTACATTCGCTGTTGGTGCAGCCAAAATATTTACCGAAACGACCGGTTTTCAGCTGCATTTCACTACCGCACTTGTCACACTCAAGCGTTGGGCCTTCGTAGCCTTTGAGCTTATAACTGCCCTGCTCCACTTCGTAACCAGCGCAATCCGGATTATTGCCGCAAATATGAATTTTGCGCGATTCGTCGAGCAAATATGAATCCATCGCTGAATTACAAATTTTACAGCGGTGTTTGGTGCGTAATTGTTTGGATTCAGCCTCTTCATCCGCATCCGCATCAACTGCTTCGTGGCCGGACACCAAATTCATAGTGTTTTTGCAGCGCTCTTTAGGCGGCAAGGCATAACCAGAGCACCCCAGGAACACGCCCGTACCACCAGTGCGAATTTGCATGTGGCGACCACAAAGGCTGCACGGAATATCGGTGTCCGTAGGATCGTTAGCGCGCATACCTTTGGTCGCGCTAGATGCAAGCTGCAGCTTTTTAGTGAAGCCTGCATAGAAATCGTCGAGCACTTTGCGCCACTTTTTTCCGCCCTGGGCGATGTCATCAAGTGACTCCTCCATGTTGGCTGTGAAGCTGTAATCCATAAGGTCATCAAAGCTTTCAACCAAGCGCTCTGTGACTATGTCACCCATCTTTTCGGCGTAGAAACGGCGATTTTCAACACGCACATAACCACGATCCTGAATGGTGGAAATAATTGCTGCGTAGGTCGACGGACGGCCAATTGCTCGCTTTTCCAACTCTTTTACCAAGCTCGCTTCAGTGTAACGTGCAGTCGGTTTGGTAAAATGTTGGTTTGGATTGAGTTTAATTAATGGCAAAACCTGACCAACTTTCATGTCTGGCAGCACCACGTCTTCATCTTTTTTAGCCGTTTGCGGCAACACTTTGGTGAAACCATCAAAACGCACTACACGACCACGTGTACGCAACTCAAATTCGCCCGCATTCACCACTACGCTCGTGCTGGTGTATTCGGCCGGGCTCATTTGACAAGCAACGAATTGCTGCCAAATCAGCGTGTACAAACGTTCGGCATCACGCTCCATGCCGCTCAACTGATTGGGCTGCACAGTCACGCTGGATGGACGAATCGCTTCATGCGCTTCTTGCGCGCCCTCTTTGCTGGAATACAACACAGGGCTTTCCGGCAGGTATTTTTTACCGTAAGACTCAAGAATAAAGTCGCGGCAAGCTTCAACGGCGTCTTTACTCAAATTGGTGGAGTCGGTACGCATGTAGGTGATGTAACCCGCTTCGTATAAGCGTTGGGCCATCATCATGGTTTTCTTTACGCCAAAACCTAAACGGGTGCTCGCCGCTTGCTGCAAGGTTGAGGTAATAAAAGGAGCAGAAGGCTTGGACTGGGTGGGCTTGTCTTCACGGCTAGCGACTTTGTAGCTGGCTTGCTGCAAGACTTTAACCGCTGCCATGGCCTGGGTTTCGTTGAGCGGCTTGAAGGCTTCATCGCCTTGCTTTTTTACTTCAAATGCGACTTGCTCGGACTTGCCTGCTTGTAGATCAGCAAATACGGTCCAGTATTCTTCGGGAATAAAAGCGCGGATTTCTTGCTCGCGCTCGACCACTAAACGCACAGCAACTGACTGTACACGGCCAGCTGATAAGCCACGCGCTACTTTCTCCCACAGCAACGGCGACACCATGTAACCCACTACGCGGTCGAGGAAACGGCGCGCTTGTTGGGCATCTACACGATTCTGGTCAAGGCGACCGGGGCTTTTGAAAGCGTTTTGGATAGCGGTTTTAGTAATTTCGTTAAACACGACACGGCGATAGCGATCATGGTCGCCACCTATAGCTTCACGCAGGTGCCAGGCAATAGCTTCCCCTTCTCTATCCAAGTCGGTTGCGAGATAGATGGTGTCGGCTTTTTCGGCGAGTTTTTTTAGTTCATCAACTACTTTTTCTTTGCCGGGGAGGATTTCGTAATGCGCCTCCCACCCGTTTTCAGGGTCGATACCCATGCGGTTTATGAGCTGGCTTTTACTTTTTTGCGCTTGATGAATGGCTTTCTGTTCAGCGGATAGCTTGCGGGTTGCGGCAGCTTGTTTGGCGCGCTCTTTGGCATCGACCGGTTTGGCACCGCCACTGGTGGGTAAATCGCGAATATGTCCAATACTGGATTTCACTACGAAATCTGCACCAAGATACTTGTTAATCGTCTTGGCTTTAGCAGGCGATTCTACGATAACTAAGGATTTGCCCATGTTTAAACTGTCTTTCCATTAATAGGTGGATAGATGAAATAAGTGAATTCTGGCGGCATTAGTGGCCAAGATGGTAGCAAAGCGGTATATCAAGATAGTTACAGGATAGTCACTTTGCAGCAAAGGTGCGCATATATAAGACTTGAAACTGCAGGGGTCAAGCAATTGTTAATATCTTATAAATTGAAAAATGCGTCGTGGCGCTGAAAAATAGTCTTAGAAACGATGCTAATAATTGCTATATTTATCCTTAAATATCATCGAGTTAGTTTAACCGGCCTAAAGCGCGCTTAAACCGGATAAATTTCCCAATAAATTTTTTGTGGCGAAACCACATATTTCTCCGCTTTTGTTCCAATTCTGGCCAGGTGTTCGGTTTCATGGTGGTTTTAATCGTTTTAGTCGTGCTAGCGCTTCTTGCCCTGATTATCGTCAGCGCAATTAACCGCAGACAGGAGCAAGAACAAGCCCGAAGGATGAAACAACGCAAACTTAAGCTTCAAGTAGATGCCATAGTCGACGTGGTTAATTGTCTTGAACAAACAATCCCCAACCACCTGCTCGTAAAGTATATAAATGATGAAACTATAGGTCTGTTACAACAGATCCTGGCTTTGGAAACGGGCTTAAAAACTCATATTGAAAATAGTATCCGCCACGCCATGCTGCGCTCGGAAGACTTGGCTATGGGGAAAAACCACGCCAACGCCACCTATCAAAAAGACAGCGATGCGCAAATCACCCAAACCCAGGTGCAGTTGAGCGAAGCGGTTAAAGTGTTGCGGCATATTTGCGCCCAGGGAAAAATTAACGAGACAGAGCTGGAGGCCTTTACCAGCGAGCTTTCCTGGGCGTTTTTGATGGTGAGTGTCGCTTCATTTATAGCGCAGGGTTACAAGTTTGCAGCGCTGGAAGACCGTTTCTCAGCGCAGGGGTATTTCCAAAAAGCCCAAAGCTTGTTGATGGAGTCCTTACATCCCAACCCACGCCGGGTAAGGATGATTAAAGAACTGAGTGAAATTATCGAAGGCTCGCGCAGAACCATGAGCCGTGACTTGCTGCCTGAACGACCTCTTCCAGACTAGGTTTTCTTCTCTGCAGCTTGCTTTAAAGACTCCAGAAGCTGTAAGACTTGCTCTAATACGGGCTCACCACCGCGTTCGTTCCAAAAAACATAAATCCCCTCACTCCCTGCACTTAGGGCGCGCACAGATTCTGGTAAAGCGGGTAGATACGTATGCAAAACCTTTAGCTCCGCATCAGACGCTCGCGCAGCTCCCTGCCAAGCCCACCAACCCAAAAGATTGATCTCGTGTTGATAGTTTGCGCGCACAAGCATCCAGCCTTTTTCGGTTTGGGTTTCCGCCGGAGGCAAAAAGTACACTGGCATAGCGGCAGGCTTTTCCTGCTCATCGGCCTGTTGCGGAATATTGCGCATTGAGTAGTGCGCACCGCGGGCACGCGCCATGAGGCGCATTTTCTCCCTGGTTTTTTGCGCAGCGGTGGGTTGCATCATTCGGATTGGCCCCAGAATCACGGCTACTACTACGACTAAAATTATTATTAATCCAATATTCATTGAAATCTGCCTCTTAGATGACAACAACTGGCTAGTTTGCTTGTCCAAGACTAGGCTTAATCTAACAGCCCAGTGAATAAGGAGTTTTTATGAGTCAAACCAACTGCTTGTATAGCCACATTTTGGTCGGGTTAGATTTAACGGACGAAACTCCGCAAGTGCTTGCCAAAGCCGTTAATTTTGCGCGCAGTTGCAATGCTAAATTGAGCATTGCTCACGTGCTTGAACCCATCACCTTCGCCTATGGCGGCGATATGCCGCTCGATATCTCCGAAGTTCAAACACAGCAAGTCCAGCGCGCGGAACAAGAGCTGCAAGAACTTACCAAACATATCGATTACCCCGTTGTACAGGAACATGTTTTGGTAGGACAACCCGCGAGCGAATTGCACTATCTAGCTGAACAACAGGATGCAGATTTAATCATTGTTGGCAGCCACGGGCGTAAGGGTTTTGCGTTGTTGCTTGGCTCAACACCCAACAGTGTACTGCATGGCGCAACCTGCGATGTGCTAGCGGTATATGTAGCGCCCAACACTCGAGCCGAATAACAATATCATTCGGCTTGCTGCATATCTTCCAATTCAGCCCAGCGTTCAAAACAAACTTCCAAATCCATTTCAACTTGCGCCAGGGCTTGCAATTTTTCTTCAACAATTTTTGGTGATTGGGAGTAAAAATCGGCGGCGCCAACTACGGCTTTCATAGCATCCAGTTGCTGCTCAAGTTGTTCGATTTTTTTCGGCAAATCGTCAAATTCTTTTTGTAATTTATAACTTAATTTTTTGGCGCGCGGCGCTGCAACCGGCGCACTGACTTTTGGTGTGCTAGCGACTTCATTCGTTTTATTTGACGCAGAGGGTTCGCTGATTGCTGGTGCTTCCTCGGGTAAATCTGCCTCAGTCCATTTACCGCCCTGACGAATCCAATCATCGTAACCACCCACGTATTCCAATACGTTTCCGCGGCCTTCGAATGCAATCACGCTGCTGACTATATTATTTAAAAATGCGCGATCATGGCTGACCAACAAGACTGTACCAGCGTAATCAGTAAGGATTTCTTCCAGCAGTTCAAGTGTTTCAACATCCAGATCATTAGTAGGCTCATCGAGCACTAGCAAGTTTGCCGACTTGCTGAATAATTTTGCCAAGAGCACGCGGTTGCGCTCTCCACCTGATAATGCACGCAGTGGTGTACGAGCGCGCTCGCCGCTGAATAAAAAATCACTCAAGTAGGAAAAAATGTGTTTGGCTTTACCGTCGATTTCAATAAAGTCACGGCCTTCTGATACGTTATCAACCGCACTTTTATCTAAATCCAGTTGATCGCGTAATTGATCAAAATAAGCCACTTTTAAATTAGTACCCAAGCGAACTGAACCTGATTGTGGCTGTAATTCACCGAGAATTAATTTAAGCAAGGTACTTTTGCCAGCGCCATTCGCACCCACCAAACCAATGCGGTCACCTCGAATAATCGCCGATGAAAAATTTCTTACGATTGGCTTGTTGCCCCACGAATAGGAAACATCTTTTAACTCTGCAACTAATTTTCCAGAGGCTTCGCCGGTAGCTAAAGAAAAATTCGCTTTGCCAATGACTTCGCGGCGCTCCGCACGCACATTGCGCAATTCTTTTAATGCGCGCACGCGGCCTTCATTGCGAGTACGGCGCGCTTTAATCCCTTGGCGAATCCACACTTCTTCTTCAGCCAGTTTTTTATCGAACAATTCGTTATGACGCGCCTCTTCGGCAAGCGCTTGTTCGCGATACACCAGATAACTCGCGTAGTCACCTGACCAATAACGCAGGTGTCCACGGTCCAGCTCCACAATATGAGTTGCAAGTGTTTGCAACAGCGAACGGTCGTGGGTAATAAATACCAGGGCGCCATTAAAATTTAATAATTGTTTTTCCAACCAATCAATTGCCGCAATATCCAGATGGTTGGTAGGCTCGTCGAGTAATAGCACATCAGGCTCAAGCACAAGTGCACGCGCAAGCGCGACGCGGCGACGCCAACCTCCCGAAAGTTCACGCATGTATTTGTCGGCAGGCAAATCGAGGCGCGTTAAAATCGACTCCACTTTTTGCTGCATCGCCCAGCCATCTTGCGCTTCAATATCGTGCTGCAGCTTTTCCATGCGCGCCAGGGTTGCGTCATTAAATTCAGTACCGTGTGCAAGGTGATGATATTCACTCAACAAATCACCCAAACCCGGAAAAGCGCAGGCAACCGAGTCAAATACCAATCGGTCGTCTGCATCGGGCAAATCTTGCTCCAGGCGCGCTATGCGCACGCCGCTTTGCAAAATAACCTCGCCTTTATCTAAATCAACTTCGCCAGCAATAACTTTAAGCAAGCTGGATTTACCTGCGCCATTGCGGCCAATCAAACACAGACGGTGGCCTTTTTCGACCACCAAATCCACTTCATCTAACAGGACTTGCAGGCCGTAACTTAAATAGGCTTTTTCAATTTTAATTAATGACATAAGACAGCGTTCTACTGTGTTGATTGGGCAAATGGACGCATGGAATTTCCATGCGCCAAAAACAAATTAATTGCCAGGCATGATACCTTTTTTTATCTGTTTAGCCTAAATTAACGCAGCATTAACTCGCTAACTGCCGACTTTTTAACCAAAGCCAACACAGGAACATAGCATGAGCAATCGAAAAATCATTCGCTGGGGAATTATTGGCGTTGGTGATGTATGCGAAGTAAAAAGCGGCCCGGCACTTTACAAGAGCAAAGACTCCCAACTTTTAGCGGTGATGCGACGCAACATCGACAAAGCCCGCGATTTCGCCCAGCGCCATCAAGTGGCGTTTTATTACGATGACGCCACTGCCCTGCTCGCAAATCCGGATATAGATGCGGTTTACATAGCAACGCCACCAGCATTCCATAAAGATTTTGCGTTAGCCGCAATAGCGGCAGGCAAGCAGGTTTACATTGAAAAACCTGTGACCTTAAATGCAGCCGAATGCGATCCTATTATTGCTGCTGCACAGCGAACAAATGCAAAAGTATGTGCTGCGCATTATCGTCGCTATGTGCCCTGCTTTATTAAATTTGCGGACTTATTGAAGAGCGGAGCCATAGGCATACCCCTACTGGCCAGAATTGATATGTTGCAACCTGCGGCATCTAATATCATTGCCAAAAGTGACGAAAACTGGCGAGTGAATCCCGCAGTTTCTGGTGGCGGTTTATTTCACGATTTAGCACCTCACCAACTGGATTTATTGTTGCAATGGTTTGGTTCTTTAGTAGATGCGCAAGGCATGGCACTTAACCAACGTAAATCAAATGATGCAGATGATTGCGTAATAGGTAATGCAACATTTTCCTCTGGAGCCATATTCCAGGGCTGCTGGCATTTTGCAGTCAACCCACTACATACCAGCGACACTTGCGAGATTCTAGGAACAGAAGGAAAAATTAGTATTAACTTTTTTGGCCAGCAAGTTATTCACTTACACAATGCGGATGGCGAACAAGAGTTTATTATTCCCAACCCTGAACATATTCAGCTGCCTATGATTGAGCAAGTGAACGCCTATTTTCGCGGCGAAAGGGATAATCCCTGCAGCATTCAAGAGGCTAAAGCGGTAATGGAATTGATCGATATATTTAGCAACAATGAATAAAAGCAATGATTTTTCTGAAGGTTTTTTATTTTTTCTTCAACAGGATAAGCTTGGTACCACTGAGCAAATCATGCAGCAACCGGCCTTGCGGATGAACCAAACTTAGCCAATAACCCATCCCCAAAAGCAACAATGACAACCAGGCGAAAGCGCTACGTTTTAGTGCTTGTGAATAGCTCACAATTTGATTGGTATTAGCGTCAACCAATTGCATACGCCAGGTTTTCATACCCAGGGTTTGACCAAATTTTTGCCAAAAATAAACATAAAAAAAAGTAATGACTAACAACCAACCTAGCGTAATAAAAACTTTCGCAAACAAACTCCAATGAATGCGTTGGCCAGCTTCAGGTTGGCCGAAGATTGCAACATCAATACCTACAACAAGCGCACCATAGGCAATGCTAATTGCCGCCAATAAAAGGCTGTCGTAAACCATAGCGGCAAAAATTCGGGGAAGTCCGGGTGCTGCGAACTCGGTGACAGGCGTTACATTTTTTTTCATGAATGTCTTAATGTTGGTAGTGAATTAACCAAGGATTTTTGGAATCAACTTGCTGACCGATACTGATCACGCCGGTACCTTGTAATGGGGCTTCTTCACGGCGTAAATAGATGGGAGTTTTATTTTCTTCGTGCACGTAAGTGCCATTAGTGGAATGATCAACCAGCACATATTTTCCGCGACGGAATTCTATGTGGCAATGCTCGCGCGAGCACACCGAATTATCCAGATACAAATGTACTTTATTGAGATCGCGTCCAATGGAATACGGAGTTTGGTCAGGCAAAATACTGACAATTTTGTCGCCCATTTTTAAGGTTAACTGGAAGGTGGAAACGAAGCGAGTTACATCGTGAATCGGCATAACGCGAGTCGACAAATCGTTTTGCTGGGAGGTCTCCCAAGCAAGGCGATAGATAATGGTTTTTTGACTGTCGCCCTTAATATTTACGCGATCAAACAATTGGCACTGATGCATGAGCGTCGCATCAAGTTCATCAATCACGCCCTGGGTAAGTACTATTTGATTGGCTCGCGCAATGTGCGCAACAAATGCAGCGTCGTTTACGGTATCGCCAAATGCGTCGGTCGGCGTAACGACCGTATCGCCAAACGCAATGCCAATGCGTATTCCCAAACCTATGTCGGCAAATTCACGGCTTGAGCGCTGTTGAATCGCAATAGCAACTCTACAGGCTGTAGCTGCACTGTCAAAACGTGCCATGACTTCATCGCCGATAGTCTTAACTACGGTTCCTTCATGAACAATCGTCGTTGCAGCCATATGGCTTACGGCGTCATCCACGATTGCCTTGGCATCCTGATTCCCCAGCTGCTTATAAAGCGCCGAGCTGCCGGAAACGTCGGCAAACATGATGGCTTGAGGGGTGTTTTGATTAAACATGTCTGCACTTATGTTTGATTTTTATGAATTCTAACAGGCTAAACGCCGCAAAACTTATTACTCCGCCGATTATGCATAAAAAAGACCAGAATTTGTCTTATGCTCAGGAAAACCGCACCCCTTATAGTCACTTTAAATATAAATGACATCGCAATCATCATTTTAAGCCAAAATTTTACAAAATTCCTTATACCTTCATTATTTAAAATTAAATCTTATTAATCATAGCCTTATCAAAACTTAACTTTAGGGCGTTGCAAAAAAAAGACGTTCATGCGAAATTGACAGCGCTATCAATTCGCGTTTTTCAATTATTAAAATGATAGCGTAACCATTTATATTATATTTATTATTTATTTCGAGCCTCTGCTTTTTGTATTGAAAACCTTCATTTGTTTTTCCAAAAACCAATTGCTTTTAAGGACGCTAAGCATCGTTGAGGGCTTAAAAAGCCTCGATGAAGTAAGGATTTACATCAAGAGTGGATAGTCGACATAAAAATATAATTTTTAATGATCACAGGAGAACTCCATGTACAAAACAGTTAGCTTTAAAAAGAAGCTTCTGGCTACTTTAGTGGCATCGTCGAGCTTGGGCTTAAGCGGTTTTGCTTTTGCCCAGGACGACGCGGAAGAAATCGTTGTTACCGGGATTAAAGCCAGTATGGCGCGCGCCATGGACATCAAGCAGGATTCGGTAGGTGTGGTAGATGCCATTACCGCTGAAGATATGGGTAAATTCCCAGACACCAACCTTGCTGAATCTTTGCAACGTATTACCGGTGTTTCTATCAGCCGCTCAAACGGTGAAGGTTCGCAGGTAACCATCCGTGGCTTCGGCGCGGACTATAACCTCATTACGTTGAATGGCCGCGCTATGCCGGGTGCAACTGCCAACCGTACCGGTGGCGGCACTCCATCCAGCCGCTCATTTGATTTTGCGAATATTGCCTCTGAAAGTATTGCTGCGGTAGAGGTTTACAAAACTGGCCGTGCAGACATTAGCAGCGGCGGTATCGGCGGTACTATCAACATCAAGACCCCTCACCCACTCGACAATAACGGCTTTAAAGCTAGTGTTGGCGGCAAGTTGGTAAGCGATTCAACCAACATCAACGGCGACGATGTTACCCCTGAACTTTCAGGCATTGTGAGCTGGTCCGATGAAACCTTTGGCGTTGCCTTGACTGCAAGCCACCAAAAACGCGACAGCGCGAACATTGGTGCTTTCGTAAGCAACTGGAACGACACTGCAATTTGGCACACAGCGGATACAACCCACGCTTATTTGCCGAACACTCCAGCTAGCGCCATCAAAAACGCTCCGTCAGAAGGCCAAAGCTACTCAGTTCCAACTGACATCCGCTACCAAATTACCGACGTTACCCAAACCCGCGATAACGCCCAGTTAACCTTGCAGTACAGCCCAGTAGAAAATGTTGTAGGTACTTTGGATTACACCTACGCGCGCAGAACTGACCACACTCAACGTGGCGAACAATCAATTTGGTTTCAGGGCGGTTCTTACGACGCAGTTACCTTTGATAGCGGCGCAGTGAAAACGGCTACTTTTGTCGCCCAAAATGGCGCCGGCGGTGGCGGCGGTCATGGTTTGGCAGTACAAGATGGCCAAATGAAGGATGAGCTCAAGTCTACCGGTGCGAATATTAAGTGGGATGTTAACGATGCTTTGACCCTGTCAGTGGATGGTCACCACTCAGAAGCTGTTAGCGGACCGGATACTCCGGAAGGTTACAACTGGGTTAACGTTGGCATCACCGCTCCAGTTATGGGCGGCTACCAGGCAACGTTCAACGATAGCCTGCCAATCCAATCTTTCACTTTTAAAGAGAGAGCAACTGGCCCTAACGTAAACGGCAAGTATGACGCTGACGACATCAGTAGCCAGATCATGCAAATGTTTAGCGCCCAACAAAAAGTAACCATCAACCAATTCAAAGTTGATGGTGATTTGTCGCTGGATAAAAACACCATTAACTTTGGTCTTGAGTCACGCAACACTGAACAAAACGCCAGCAACGGTTTTACCCAAACCACTATGGGCGACTGGGGTATTACCAATCCAGGCGATGTTCCTAACGAACTGGTACGCGCGATTAACTTCCCATCAGCGTTTGAGGATTACAACACCAAAGGTGCTACCACTACCGCATTTACCGGTAATGGCCGTGCAATTGGCCAGTGGGCAATCAAGCAATACGCCAATCAACCTGGCGGTGGCAAAGCTCACTTCACTGCAGATCCAGTTAACAACGAAACCATTGAAGAGAACATTCGTTCTATCTACGTTCAATGGAACCGTGAAGGCGAAGTTGCGGGCATGAAGACTCACGCAGCCCTTGGTTTGCGTTATGAAGCTACAGATGTAATGTCGTCAGCCTTAACCAGATTGCCATTGTCTTTGACGTGGGAAAGTAACAACGACTTCCACTACAACCGTCAGGCTAGCCAGACTTCCTTCTCACAAAAGGCAACCTACTCCCACACCCTGCCCAACCTGGATTTCGACATTCAGTTAACCGAAGGTGTTAAGGGTCGTGTGTCCTTCAACGAAACTATTGGTCGCCCGACTTACAACAACCTGAGCTCTGCCGTTACCCTGAACAACCCTTCAGGTGCAACTATTCCATCCATTCCAGGCCAACGCGTAACCGCGAGCGCTGGTGATCCATCAATCCTCCCATTGAAGTCACAAAACTTTGATGCATCCATTGAATGGTATTACGCAGACGCAAGCTACGTGTCTATCGGTGTGTTTGAGAAGCACGTAGAGAACTTTGTAGGCACCCAGCAAATCAACAAAAACTGGTTCGGCCTGCAAGATCCAACCCAAGGCGCAAGCGTAACTGCGGCCAGAGCGGCCTTGGCTGCAATGGGCCTGGACGGTAGCGATGACACCCGTTTGTTCACTATGACGGCGTTGATTGAAGCAGGTAAACAAGGGACTTATCAGGACAACCAAGCCTTCTGGGATGCGGCTGAGCCTTTGTACGACGTGAACTCGAAAGCCGACAGCCCGCTGTTGATCTATCGCACTACGGTTCCATTCAACGATAAGTCAGCCAAAATCCACGGTGCTGAATTCGCTGTTCAGCACTTCTTTGGTGAGACTGGTTTCGGTGTATCTGCAAACTACACCAAAGTTAGCGGTGACATAGGCTACGACGTATTGTTGGATCCAACCCAAAACCAATTTGCGTTAACCGGCTTGAGCGATACTGCAAACGCCTCCTTGATTTATGAAAACTACGGTTTCACTTCTCGTATTTCATACAACTGGCGTGATGAGTTCCTTGCAGCGGCTGGCCAAACCCCAACCTTCGTTGAAGCCTTTAGTCAAATCGACTTCAACATCAGCTACGCAGTACCACAATTTGAAGGTCTGTCTGTGTCGCTAGAAGGGATTAACGTAACGGGTGAGAACTTCCGTTCACACGCTCGTACCAAAAACCAGTTAGTGGGCCTGCAAGATTTGGGTGCCCGTTACAACCTGGGTGTTCGCTATAACTTCTAAGTCACGGCTTATAGTCACAGCTTAGAGTTAAGTGATTTATCCTACAAAAAAAGCCGCTGGAAACAGCGGCTTTTTTGTCTTTGGCTTATTTTGTCCAGCATTGGTTTACCCAGGATTTATTTAGCTTTAAGGGTGATATAATTTCGCCAAATTATTAGACCCTGACCAAAGAACCACAACAATTATAAACAATTGCAGCTCTCCATCGAATACCAAGGATCCACAATGACTAACCATGTTTTGCTCGACAATATCACCCACAAAGATTTAAAAATTATTACTAAAAAATCTGCCGAGTTCGGCGATAACCAACGCGGCGTAATTACCTTCCCTACCGAATTTCGCGCGATACAAAATGAGTACCCTATTTTTTTTCAACGCAATCCTGATACCGATGAATTCCAGGCGGTTGCCATGCTCGGCTTCGAGGAAGGAGAAAATTTATTTCTGGATGAAAAAGGTTGGAACGCCAACTATATTCCCGCCGCTATTAATCGCGATCCATTTTTGATCGGCTACAAAAATGATACCCAGGACGGCGCACCTATTAAACGTGTCGCTGTTCATGTCGATATGGATAGCCCGCGCATCAGCAAAAACGACCAAGGCGCAGCCGTGTTTTTACCCTATGGTGGTAACAGCGAATATTTAGAACGCATTCAACGTATGCTACTTGTTATTCAAGACGGCGTACCCACCAGCAAAGCCATGTTTGATGCCTTTAAAAAATGGGATTTGCTTGAGCCCTTCACACTCAACATTGAATTTATTGATGGCAAAAAATACAGCCTGATAAATAATTTCACCGTTAATGAAGAGAAACTTTACCAACTGGATGGCGCAGCCCTTCAAGAACTCAACAGCACCGGCTTTTTATTCTCCGCCTATATGGTTATTGCCTCCATGGCAAACATCCAAACATTAATAGAAAAACGTAATTCATTACTCGCTAAAACATCTGCCTGATAAATTCGGCACACGTATTAGCTATAACTGATTACACATAAAAATATTGGAGTCTCCATGAATAGCCCGGTAAAAAAAGTTGTTATTGCAGGCGGCGGAACCGCCGGCTGGATGGCTGCTGCCACACTCTCCTGTCAGCTCGGCCAAGTTATTGAAATCACCCTGATTGAATCTGATGAAATTGGCACTGTAGGCGTGGGTGAAGCAACCATTCCACCTATGCAAGCCTTTCACAAATTAATTGGTATTGATGAGCAAGAATTTCTACGTGCCACCCAAGGCACATTCAAACTCGGCATCAGTTTTGAAAACTGGGGCGAAATTGGCGATCAATATATCCACTCTTTCGGTCAAACCGGCAAAGAGTTTTGGGCCGCCGATTTCCAACACTTTTGGTTAAAACTGCGCGAGCTTGGTTCAACTGCTGAATTCGGCGATTTTTGTTTAGAACTACAAGCAGCCAAGGAAAACAAATTTGCGATTACCGAAAATCCGCGCATCAATTTCGCCTACCATTTCAACGCAACCTTATACGCGCAATTTTTACGCAAATTCAGCGAAAAACGCGGCGTAAAACGCGTTGAAGGAAAAATTGCAGAAGTTGCCACCAATAGCGATAACGGATTTATCCAAAGCTTAAAATTAACATCTGGTCAGGTCATTGACGGTGATTTATTTATCGATTGCACCGGTTTCCGCGGCTTGTTAATTGAGCAGACATTACACACTGGCTACGAGGATTGGTCACACTGGTTAGTTAACGATAGCGCCATTGCTGTACAAACCGAGAGTGTGGGCCCAGCAATCCCTTATACGCGCGCTATTGCACATCCAAGCGGCTGGCAGTGGCAAATCCCCTTACAAAGCCGTGTAGGCAACGGAATGGTTTATTCCTCGCGTTTTATTTCTGATGAAGATGCAAAGAAAACCTTTTTATCCAATTTAGATGGGCCCGCCATTACCGAACCTCGAGTGATTAAATTTAAAACTGGCCGCCGCATGAAGGGCTGGAATAAAAACTGTATTGCATTAGGTTTGGCGAGCGGATTTATCGAGCCACTGGAATCTACCAGCATTCATTTGATTATGTCTGGCATATTGCGCTTGATTAAACTTTTCCCAAACCATGGCATTAACGATGTCAATGTTGCGGAATACAACAAGCAATCGGCATTTGAAATTGAAAGCATTCGCGATTTTGTCATCCTGCATTACAAAGCGACTGAGCGTAGTGATTCTGAATACTGGCGCTATTGCCGCGATATGGAAGTGCCGGAAACTTTGGCGCACCGGATAAAATTATTTGCAGATAGCGGTTTAGCATTTAAAGGTGATGGCGAAATCTTCCGCATAGATTCCTGGACACAAGTCATGTTAGGCCAACGAATTTATCCGAAGTCTTACCATCCCATTGTTAACGTAATGAATCAGGATGATCTAAAAAGATCAATTGAAGAGTTCGCTGTAGGTATTAAAAAACGTGTGGCGCAACTCCCAAGCCATGCTGATTTTGTGAAAGGCTATTGCGGAATTTAGTTGAATTATCGCTATAAAAAAACCTCAGGCATCGTTGATACCTGAGGTTTTTTTCTTTAATTTTTACTGCTCAATTTGTAAATATTTAGCGTAAATCACCCGGCTTGCAACTCAGCTAGCTGCACTTCCGTAGGGTCTTCATAATCTCCCGCTCTTCCATAGCTATTGTCAGTTAACAAACCATGGCGCTTCAACAGAGTGCGCATTACATTACGGGAAATTCCCAACAAGGCAGCACCATGAACTTGATTGGAACGTACATAAGCAAACGCCTGATGCACAATTAAACTTTCCAAACGCTCAAAGTGCGGTCCATCGCCCTGCTCGGTAAATAACCTACGCAACTGTTGCGCAATAATTGCCAAGGGGTCATCTTGCGGAACATTGGAAGACGAATGAATACTTTGTGGCACACCCGCTATGTGAGGCTTAGGGCGCGACTCTGGATAAGCTTGGGAACTGCGTGGCGCACCGGTTTCCCAACCACCGGTAACCTTCAAATGAGATGCATCAATCGTATCCGCACCGGCCACCAAAAGCGCAAAATGAACTACGTTTTCCAGCTCGCGAATATTGCCCGGCCAGGAATAATGCAACAATAAATCTACCGCCTCTGCCGAAAATTGCGGGCGTTGTTTATAGCCCATGCGTTGGCTATAGGTTTTCAAAAAATGTTCTGCGAGTGGCAATACATCACCCGGTCTGTCACGCAGTGGTGGAAGTTTAACGTGTGCAATATTAATTCTGTATAACAAATCACGGCGGAAATGCCCGGCAGAAACCGCGTAATCCAAATCCACGTTGGTTGCTGCAACCAAACGCACGTCAACGGCAATAGATTTACGCGATCCGATACGTACTACTTCTTTTTCTTGCAGCACGCGCAATAGTTTTACTTGCAACGGAAGAGGCAAATCGCCAATTTCATCTAAAAATAATGTGCCGCCATTAGCCGCTTCAAACCAACCTTCACGCTTGCCCGCAGCACCGGTGAATGATCCTGCCTCATGGCCAAAGAGTTCGCTTTCTGCCAGGTGATCGCTAATCGCTCCACAGTTCACTGCAAGGAAAGGCCCCTTTCTACCGCTCAACAAATGGATATGGCGAGCAACCAATTCTTTACCCGTGCCTGTTTCACCGCCGATTAATACAGGCGCTTCACTGGGTGAAATTCGTTCAATATATTCTAACAACTCTGCTGAAATTGGATCAGAGAAAACCAACGCCTTAGCGCGTACAGATAAGGGTTGGGCATTACCACCTTCCAGAGAAAGCACAACGGGTTCTTTAGATGAGTCGCTCACGATGTGACCTCAGATTTATTTTGCAGTGAATACAAATTGCCATAAGGCTCAATATGTGACGCATTGTAAAAGTTAAATTCGAAAATCATAAGGAATTTATAAATCTAAAGTTATAACTAAAAAATAAATATTCAGACGACAAACGAGTTAATGAAAACCAACAAAATTCGCGAATAGAAAATTGCCTTTTCCATAAAACAACACCTGCACATGGCAGGTGTTGTCCGGGTTTTATCGACTTAGCGTAAAAATTACTTAACGTAAATTTTATCGAAAATGCCACCATCGCCGAAGTGTTCTGGCTGCGCCTTACCCCAACCACCAAAATCATCGATAGTAACGAATGCGAGTTTCGGGAAGTTTTTGGCATAAGTCGCTGCAACTTGTGCATCACGTGGACGGTAGTAGTTCTTGGCAGCAATTTCCTGGCCTTCTTTGCTGTAGAGGTAGCTCAAGTATGCTTGAGCTACAGCAGTGTTGCCTTTTGCTTCAGCATTTTTATCCACTACTGCAACAGACGGCTCAGCAAGAACGGAGATTGATGGAACAACGATATCAAATTTGTCTGCACCGAATTCTTTCAATGCCAAATGAGCTTCGTTTTCCCATGCCAAAAGCACATCACCTACACCGCGCTGTGCGAAGGTAGTGGTTGAGCCACGAGCACCGGAATCCAGCACAGGAACGTTTTTATACAACTTCGCAACGAAATCTTGTGCTGCTTGATCAGAACCTAATTTCTTTCTCGCGTAGCCCCAAGCTGCCAAATAATTCCAGCGTGCGCCGCCAGAAGTTTTTGGGTTTGGAGTAATGACTTCAACACCAGGCTTAATTAAATCATCCCAGTCTTTGATTTTTTTCGGGTTGCCTTTTTTCACCAGGAACACAATAGTAGAGGTGTATGGAGCACTGTTGTTAGGTAAGCGGGTAATCCAGTTATCTGCTAATAACTTCCCTTTTTTTGCCAAGGCATCTACGTCTGCAGCCAAAGCCAAAGTGGCTACGTCAGCTTGCAGACCATCAATTACTGCACGTGATTGACTGCCAGAGCCACCATGAGATTGCTCAACCTTAACAACATCACCCGTTTTTTCTTTCCAGTATTTAGCGAAAGCGGTGTTGTACTCTACATAGAGTTCACGGGTTGGATCGTAAGATGCATTTAACAAGGTAATATCTTTTGCAAAAGCAGTAGATGAAATTAATAGGGTTGCCGCAAAGAGCGCAGCGTGTTTGGTAAACAGCTTCATAAATTTTCCTCAGACAAAACAGATAAGGGTTAAAGCGAACAAAAAATTTAACCTTGTTGCTTGATGATACTTATGCCATATCTATGCCAGCGAAGATGTTTTTTTAGATGAGTTAAGTGAAACAAAATTAAAATAGTTATAAGGAAGAAAATTTAATCGGAATGAAAAATTAGTGTAATAAAGATTTAATATTGGCTAAGGTTTCTCTTGGATATCTAGAAGAAATGATAAAAAATATGGCGCCCGATTTTAATAAGCTTTCATAAACATAGATTGCGCCAGTACAAAAAAGTATCTGCAGAAGTAACAAGCCGCTAAAAAATCCTGTTTATATTTGCACACGTGTTGAATTTCAAACAAACACCACCAATCAGCCCTGTTGAATTCTGTACACCTGAAACCAAAACAGAAAAAAGCCTCTCAATCTTAATCCCTGGACAAAAATGAGAGGCTTTAGCAACGAAGGAAAATATGAAAGGGAAAATAAAGCTAGAAATTATATTTTAACCCTACGCGTACTGAACGGGGTTCTTCAGCGCGGCTTACACGACCACCCTCTAGATCAAAAGCATTTTCATAGTAGTAAACAATGTCCTTGCCATCGTGATCGAGCAGGTTTAATACCTCACCGTAAACAGTGATTTTTTCAAACTCATAGGCAAGGCGAACGTTCAACATGGTTTCACCGTCTGCACGCTTCGAGTTATCTGGCAATAAAGGATAAGAACCCAGGTAACGTAAACGTGCACTAAGCTCCCAGCCATTACGTGTTGCAGCAACGCCAATTTCACCCGCATTTTCTACGGCACCTTCAACGTATTCACCGCCCGATTCTTCCGGGTCGATGTTGCGCGCCTTGCTGCCGGTATAAACTGCATCAATCCCAAGCCACTCTACAGGTTTCCAAAAAGCGACCAATTCGTAACCCTGGCGTTTAGCACCACCCTTAGGTTCTACGGAGTTGGAGTCTCCCACAAAAATTAATTCGCTCGATAAATTTAACCACCAATAAGCCGCGCTAATTTTAAAATTGCCTTGCTCAAAACGCAGGCCACTTTCATAACCGCTACCGCGGACTAACGCAGGAACAGATACTTCTTTATTGACTACACCACGCGCGTCATTCGAGTGAAAGCCCTGCCCCCAGTTTCCGTACAACTCAATTTGATCGGTCAACGTGTAAGCGATTCCCAATTTAGGCGAGCTAATATTATCTGTGCTATCACCAACATTTATGGTATCGCCAGAGCCAGAATTAGCCGCTACGCTGGAGTCATAAACGTCTGCGCGAAAACCGGCAGTAAGACGCAATTTTTCTAGAGGACGCCAATTGGATTCGACATAAACACCCAAAGAGTTTTCATCAACTTTATTGTCACTAATGTTGGCGATAAAATAGCCCAATCGAGTTGCATTCAAACCCACTTTCGAAATTTTATCGTAACGCCATTCAGCGCCGACCAACACATCAAATTCATCGCCCTTATAAAAGATGCGTTCAAAACGCCCACCGAAGGTATTGCGGCGATCAAACTGATCAATTTGGCCATCTTCTGTGTAGGTGGGATTAGACAGCATGTGCCAATCGTAGAATTGACCATAGAGCGTTGCACGCCAATCATCGCCCAACCAATTGCTGGTTAAAATCCAGCGATTGGTTTTTCCATAGGCTGATGGATCAAGCGAGCAAAATTCGTCTTTGCAATTCTCACTGCCAAATGCACTTTCCGGTGTTTGCTCTGTAGGATGCCAGGTCGCTATGTAACCAGACAAAGAAAGATCCCAGGTTCCGTAATCCGTCTTCTCGGAATATTTACCCCACACAGATTTATGCTGGAGATCTTCTGGCAATTCCCAAGGGCCATCATAAGTTTTGTACTGGCCAATAAAAGTTAACTTGCCATCACCCACTTCGGTTGTACCGCCTCCAGCGACCCTACCCCATCCATAGCTTCCACCTTCAACTGCAAGAAATGGAGCACCGAGACTATCGATACTTTTAAAGTGCCCACTTCCCGCCATAGAAAAATCACCGGCAGCAGCACGGTAAGTTCCTTTACGATAATCAACGCGCTCCACCGTTTCAGGAATTAAACCATTCACATCCAAATAGCCCTGACCGTGGCCGTGAGTTCGAAGATTCCAGGGCACATCATCTATATAAGTGGTGAAGTCGGTACCGTGGTCCAAATTAAAACCGCGCAAAAAATATTGGTTGGCTTTGCCACTGCCCGAGTGTTGCGCAGCAATCATTCCCGGCACTGCTTCCAATAAATCTGCAACACGTAGCATTGGGCGCACGAGCAAATCATCGCCACCCACAGAACCTTCGCTGGCCGCGCCAGCCACACCGATAAGTTTTTCACCGCGACCGAAAATAATGACTTCATCTATAGCGTCAGCTACAGCAAGGCTGGCATCAGCCGATGCAATTAAAGCAGTTGAAGATTTAACTAAAGCGGTTTGCGCAGATAAATTAGCGGAATACAACAATGGTGCAGCAATGGAACTATAAAGCGCTAGCTGTTTAAATTTTGAAAATCGCGGTCGATAATTGAAAGACAACGGGGGCGTATTAAGCAAGAGCATTTAAAAATTCCTAATAATAAATAGTGATTGATCCTTTCGTTAGCAACAACAATATATTAACGAAAACTTTAAGATGACGATTGAACCGCCGATACTAGAGAAATACTTTTTTAATAAAAAAGACTATTTATTTATTAGCTTATAACGACAAAAATTTAATGTTGAATAATTAACAGCAGCAAAAAACATGCTGCAATCTAATCATCATGGGCCTGTTGAATTTCCAACACCCATCAAACTTTAAGATGTTTTTTACAAACAAGATTCCAGCTTCTAAAAAAACTTGGCGATAGCCGCAACCTCAAGCCAGACAAGGTTTTCCGAAAAAATACAAAACTTGGACGGTGCGATTTCCAGCACTTGGCACACTTATTGAGTTAGCCAAGCTCGTAAACCATTCAAAGATTTTTATAGCTGGAGTTATTTAATGAGTATTTCGCGTTATCCCCGTTTGCTGAATGTGCAGCAAGCATCCACCAACGCAGCGAGAACCACGCAGCCGTTTACACGCAAGTTTATTGCTACCGCAATAAGTTTTGTTATTGGTGCCTCTTTAACATCGTTCAATGTTTATGCCGCAGATGAAGCAACAGATAAGGACAAGCAACAGCAAAAAAGTAAAGCTGTTAAATTGGAAACTGTAGTAGTAACTTCGCGTAACCGTGCTGAAGCGGCGCAAGAAGTTCCTCTGCCCGTTCGTGTAATTGGTGGTGAACGCCTTGACCGCGATGACATTAAATCTGTGTGGGATTTACCATCAGTTGCACCAAACTTGCAGCTCAACAACCCTGGCGAAAACGCACGTAAAGTGAGCCCCGGCATCCGTGGCTTGGGTCGTGGTGGCGCTAACGATTCTATGGAGCAAAGCGTAGGAACAATCGTTGACGGCGTAACTCTTTATTACTCAGGCCAAGCCTGGGCAGATTATGTTGACCTCGATCGCATTGAAGTTTTGTACGGCCCGCAAGGCACATTAGTGGGTAAAAATACTTCTTTGGGTGCAATTAAAATTGCAACCAAAGCACCTAGCTTTAAACCCTCATCAAAATTTGAAGTGACCACTGGTGAACTCAATACTTTGCAAGGCAAATTTTCTACTACCGGCCCTTTAATTGATGATTTGCTGGCGTACCGCGGCACCTTTCTGGTAACTCGCAAAGATGGTCTTTACGACAATACTTATTTAAATTTTGGAAAGTCGCGCGAAACCTGGCGTGAAGAGAACAAAGTTGCAGGCCGTATACAATTTTTATTGACGCCTAACGAAGATTTCACCGGGCGTTTTATTTTCGACAAATTACGTTCAGATGAGCGTGTAAATACCGGTAACGTACTGGCTTCCAATGGCCCGGACATTTTTGCTGATGGAACTGCACGCCCTCTTACTACACCGATTACTGCCAACACGGGTTATACACCTTCAGGCCAATACTCTAGCGTAGGTTACCTGGGTAAATTTGCTGAGCGCTCAGCCTGGTTCCATAACGCAGACGGTACTGTTTATCAACCGCCAGTTGGCACTACCGATATTGAAAACTCACAAGCACGTCCGCAATTAACTAATCAACACGGTGCTTCAGCACAGTTTGACTGGCATGTGGCAAACCATACCTTTACATCAATTACTGCATATCGCTATCAAGATTTTGATATTAAAAACGGCGGTCAATTCGGTAAGTTTTATGTGAGCAACAGCGGCCAGCAATTGTGGAACGATCAGTTCTCGCAAGAGTTGCGTGTAGCCTCAGATACTGCTGAGAAAAAAGCATTCGATTATCAAGCGGGTATTTATTATTTGGATGCTGAAGTTTACAGCGATGACCCAAGTTTCTATGGGCCAGATGCTGGTGCATGGAATGCGAGAGCAGCTCAGTACACGACTTTAGTTGCGAACACGACTCCATCATTGCGTGCAGCTGGTCGTGAATTGTTGCGCGCATCTTTAGACGGTGTTTATCAATCTTCAGCAACTGATGCAACCGTACAAAGTTTGGCGGCTTATGCACAAGCTGACTGGCACATTTCTGACAAAGCAACCTTGTCGTTTGGTGTTCGTGATACCGAAGAAAGTAAACAAAATAAAATTGCTACACAAATTGATCGCCCCGGTGAAGACCTTGATGCACTCGGCGCTTTATATGGAGCAACTGCGGCACAAATTAAAGCAGCAAAAGATATTCGTTTAGCCTCTGTACCCATTCCAAACGGATTTGATTTTGTGAAAGCTAATGATATTGATGCAAATCTCGTCGCGTGGAATATCAGCCCAAGCTACAAATTAAGTGAAGACGTGAATTTATACGCTTCTGTTGGTAGAGGTGTTAAATCGGGTTTCATTTATTTCCAACAATATGTTGCGCCCACTGATGCAGGTTTCGTGTCTTACATCAAGCCAGAAAAAGTGTTGGACTATGAGTTGGGAATTAAAAGTTTATTGCTAGGCCGCACTTTGCAATTGAACGTTAATTTGTACAACACGGAAGTAACTGACTACCAGGCTTCATGGCGTCGTGACGATCCAAATTCAACCGTAACTGGCCAAACCATTAGTGGCTGGGGTAACGCGCCTAAAGTGGTCGCGCGTGGTATTGAGTTGGAATCTAATTACCGTTTCAATCAAGAGCTTGATTTCAATTTGGCCGCTGCTTACAACAAAGCAACTTATGAAGCTGAGTGGTTGGTGCAAACACCTGAACTGTTAGCAACCAATAAATATTTTGATGCTAAAGGTCAACAGATTGCCAACGTTCCTAAAGTTGTCATCAACTACGGTTTAAATTACCAAACTCCAGTTGCTGGTTATCTTGGTCGTATCACTTTGCAAAACACTTATCGTTCAAGCTCTTACTTCAACGATAACCATGCAGATTTTACGCGTCAGGATGCATACAACGTAACAAACTTAAGTTTGGCGATTGGCTCCTTAAACAAAAAATGGGAAGCACAGTTGAATATCCGCAACTTGTTGGATACCGACTACGCCACATCCAAGAGTACTTATTCGGCAACTGCTGGACAAACTCTCAACATAGGTGCACCGCGTTACACCAGCGTAACACTTAAATACAACTTGTAATTTTTTAAAAAATTGGATTGCAAGACCCAAGTACGGGTAGAGCTGTTTATTCAGCTCTACTTTTTTTATTTATAAGAGAGTGATTTATGAAAACCTTTAAACCTAGTTTATTAGCCAGCCTTTGCGCACTTACCCTTAGTATTACTGCACTTAATGTGACTGCGGCAGATGCACCTAAAGAAGCTGCAAAACCTGCTGAAGCTGCTCCCGCTGGTCAACAGCGCCAACAAGTGCCAGCTGCACGTGGCCCAGCGCTTGAATTGGCAATTGAAGCAGCACGTATTGCAAATGAAACTTGCGCTGCCGATGGCGGTCAGAAAATTGCAACCAGCGTGGTAGATTCTGCTGGTGTATTGAAAGTGTTATTAGCATCTGACGGTGCCTCACCACGCGGTGTTGCATCAAGTACCAACAAAGCGGTTACTGCGCTTAACTTTAAAGCTTCGACAAGCCAACTTGCCGAACAAGCCAAAACCGATAAAGCCCTGGCTGATAAAGTTGCAGCAGATACAACCATTAATGTTCGTCCCGGCGGTATCTTAATTAAAGTTGGCGATGAAATTATTGGTGCGATTGGTGTTGGCGGTGGCAGAACCGATGAACCCTGCGCATTGGCAGGATTGCAAAAAATTCAAGCGCGTTTGAAATAAGGATTGCCCATGGGTTTCTGGCGTTTTCTATGCTGTCTGTTATTAGTATTAACGACAGAAGCATCACATGCAATCAGCGACCGTGCTGCAACTGAACAAGTTGCAGCACAACTCCTTGCCTCTGTAGATTCAGTTTCTCCGGGCAGCGAAATTTATCTTGGTGTAAACCAAAAAATTATTCCGCACTGGCACACCTATTGGTCGAACCCCGGCGATTCAGGTTTAGCGACAACCATCAGCTGGAAATTACCAGAGGGTGCGAGCGCGAGTGATATTCTCTGGCCAATTCCCGGCCGAATTAGCTTGGGCACTATTACTAATTATGGATACTCAAATGAAGTAACCTTGCTCAGCAAAATTACCGTTCCAACAACCGTGCTAGTTGGCAGTCAATTTACAGTAGAAGCCACAGTCGATTGGCTCGTGTGCAATGAAGAATGTATTCCCCAACAAGTAGAGCTGAGTTTAAGCTTACCCGTGGTAACAAGTGCTCGCCCCGCAAGTAGTGGCAGTCCACTTATCCAGCAAGCTTTAGCGCAGCTACCTGTCACAAGCCCGTGGCCAGCAAGTGTTGATGCTGCAACGGGCGAATTAAATTTGCATATAGGCATATCCGAAGCACAAGCAAAAAACATTAAAGATATTTGGTTTTATCCCGCGGACTGGGGTGTGATTGCACAAAATGCCGATCAACCAAAACAAATAACCGCGTCTGCTATTTCACTCAAACTTAAAACAGGTGAAGTGCCGCTAAAACCTAATCAACCCTTGAAAGGCGTTTTGGTTGTTACCGAGCAAACACCGGAAGGTGTAATAGCAACCGGGTTTAATCTTGAATTAACTCCCACAACTCCCGCCACTGAGAAAGCGCCAGAAATCGGGTTTGTATCTGCTCTCTTATTAGCATTAGTCGGCGGGCTGATTCTGAACCTTATGCCCTGCGTTTTCCCCGTGCTTTCGCTCAAAGCACTTTCGTTAGTACGCCATGCAGACCACGCACCCGAAGAAGTTCGTTTGCAGGGTTGGGTGTATACCGCAGGCGTGCTGGTAAGCTTTAGTCTGCTAGCGGCGATACTGGTAATTTTAAAAGCCGGCGGTGCACAAATCGGTTGGGGATTTCAATTCCAATCGCCACTATTTGTAATTCTCGTTGCCTATTTAATGTTTGTTGTTGGACTTAATCTGTCCAGCGTATTCGTTATTGGCGGAAGCATTGCAGGTGTAGGCTCATCACTTGCAGATCGCAAAGGTTATAGCGGAAGCTTTTTTACCGGTGTACTCGCCACTATAGCTGCAACACCTTGCACGGCGCCCTTCATGGCCGCGGCCTTGGGTTACGCACTTTCTCAACCTTCCGCAAAATTATTTGCAATTTTCTTAAGCCTTGGTTTCGGTTTGGCCTTGCCTTATTTGTTATTAGCTAACTGGCCACGCTTACAAAGCTGGCTGCCCCGCCCTGGCGCCTGGATGGAAGTAACTAAGCAAGCCTTTGCATTTCCTATGTACGCCACTGCTGCATGGTTAGTGTGGGTACTTGCGCAGCAAGCGGGTCCAAACGCAGTAATTATTGCACTAGTTGGAATGGTGGCATTAAGTTTTGCTGCATGGCTTTACAACACAACCCGCAATGCATCTCCACGCACTGAGCGTGTCGGCACAATTGCTGCGCTTGCTATCGTTGTGGCAATAATCTTTACCAGCTATCGCGGACTGGAAACTTACGCAACTGCAAACCTGGCAAACGAATCTTCCAGCGAACAAAAAAATTGGGAAGCTTACACACCTGCGCGTCTTGAAAGTTTATTAGCAGAAGGTAAACCAGTTTTTTTAAATTTCACCGCATCATGGTGCATCAGCTGTTTAGTCAATGAAAGAGTCGCATTGAGTAATAGCACAGTCGTAAATGCATTCTCTGCCAACAAGATTACTTATCTCAAAGGCGATTGGACAAAACGCGATGCAGAAATCACTGCAATCCTGACTAAATTCGGTCGTAGCGGTGTTCCACTTTATGTATTTTATCCTGCAGGAAAAAACTCAAAGCCGATTAAGTTACCGCAACTACTAACACCCGATATCGTACTTTCCACCATCACAACCCAACAATGATTTATTTTTATTTACCTAAACTTTATCCACCCACAATCAGGAGTTAATACCATGTTACGCAAACTCACTACCCTTGTTGCATTAACTTGCGCTCTCGTTTCTTCGCAGGTTTTTGCAGAGCCAACTGTAGATCAAGCAGCTCCAACTTTTACCGCTAAAACAGCCGATGGTAAAACCATTGATCTCGCATCGCTCAAAGGCAAAACTGTTGTCCTGGAATGGACCAATCACGAATGCCCTTTCGTGAAAAAACATTACGATAAAAGCGGCAATATTCCTGGATTACAAAAAGAATTTACTGCTAAAGGTATAACCTGGTTGCAAGTGGTTTCATCGGCACCGGGTAAACAAGGTTATGTAGATGGTGCTGCTGCAATTAAAGCCAATAAAGACCGCAATGCTGTCCCAACTAATACTATTCTTGATCCAGAAGGTACTTTGGCAAAACTTTACGGCGCACAAACCAGCCCACACTTTTTTATCATCAACGATAAAGGCGTATTGGTTTATAAAGGCGGTGTAGATAACGTGGCCTCAAACAAACCAGAAGATATTGCCGGTGCAACCAATTATGTTCGCGAAGCATTGACTGCTATCGCCAGCGGCAAAAAAGTACCTAATCCAAGTACCAAGCCTTACGGTTGCTCAATTAAATTCGCTAGCTAAACCTTTTAGAAAAGGATTTCTTCGCGTTAAAAACAATCAAGTATTGGGGAGCATTATGCTCCCCTTTTTTTTGCATCCCGAAAATCCCTGTTGCCTCTGAGCTGTACAGAAAGAATAGCCAGCTGCTTTTTTTTCAACACCACTACAAAGCCCTGCTGCTCTTG
Organism: Cellvibrio zantedeschiae; assembly: GCF_014652535.1. Lineage (NCBI taxonomy): Bacteria > Pseudomonadati > Pseudomonadota > Gammaproteobacteria > Cellvibrionales > Cellvibrionaceae > Cellvibrio > Cellvibrio zantedeschiae. The sequence goes on from NZ_BMYZ01000001.1 coordinate 1,799,328, forward strand.
CAGCAGAATTCTTGTCCACAAAAAAGTAACCCTAACTTATAGATTTAAATTTTCGTTAAAAATCAAACAATTAAAAAACCCGAATAAATTTGCTGACTACCGAGCTAAAACGGAACATTGGCGCGATACCTGCAAATCACCCTCGCCTGTTCCAGATGGCTAAAGCAAAAACTAACTACTAACACATCTATCTTTTTCCAATCCAGAGGAATCCCATGCGTTCTATTTTTTCCCAACATCCGGCCCGCACTTTGATTACCGCAAGCCTGTTGTTAATAACTGCTGGCACACATGCAGAAAACACTACAACAACAGCGATAGATGGCGTAGTTGCGCAAGGCACGCAAATTGAATTTATTAGAGACAAATTTGAAGGCACGGAAGGTCCGATCAGCTTGCCCGATGGCAGCTTAATTTTCACCGAGACACGAGCAAATCGCGTAACACGCATTGCCGAAGACAATAGCATTAGCACTTACTTTGACAATAGTAACGGCACCAACGGCCTTGCTTTTACCAAAAAAGGTGAACTTGTTTCTGTGCAAAACCTCAAACCGCAAGTGGGCATTGTCTACCCGAAAGCGAGCGAAAAAGTATGGGTAGATAACTACCAGGGCAAACCCTTCCAACGTCCGAATGATTTAGTGATTGATAAAAGCGGTGGCGTTTATTTCACCGATATTGGCGTACAACCCAAAGGCGAGAATACCGAGCCAGCACGCCCGGCCGTTTATTATGCAAAGGCTGACGGAAAGATAACCCAGGTATTAAATGATGTAGAACGCCCGAATGGTGTACAGTTGAGCCGCGACGAAAAAACACTTTACGTTGCAAATACGGCAGGCGAATATATTTTGGCTTACCCGATTCTGGGCAACGGAAAATTAGGCGCGCGCAAAGACTATGCAAAACTGGCCGGTTATGAAAAAGGTGAAAATGGCTTTTCAAGCGGCGCAGACGGCTTGGCTATAGACAATGAGGGCCGCTTGTACGTAGCCTCTAACAAAGGCATTGAAATATTTGATGCAACTGGAAATGCCTTGGGCGTAATTGCAATTCCACAAAAGCCACAAAACCTGGCATTCGCTGGCAAAGACAAGAAAACTCTGTATGTTGTGGGTCGCGGAGCTGCTTACAAAATTGCCGTATTAACACCCGGGTTTAAAGGCAGAGTTAAGTAATTTCTAAAATTTCGAAACAAACATTTGCAAATCCATTGGCGTTTTCGTTAGTGGATTTCACATCCAACAGGAGCATGTAAATGACCCGTAAAACCGCAAAAGATTTTCATCCGGAAGTGCTTAAACTTTTCGATCAATACGTGCATGGCCAAACATCACGCCGTGGTTTTTTAACTGGTGCGGCGAAATACACCGTAGCCGGTGTTACTGCTGCCGGTTTACTTGATGCACTCAGCCCGCGTTTTGCAGAAGCCCAACAAGTTAGCCCAAGCGATAAAACCATTAAAGTGAGCTATGAAGAATTCCCATCACCAAACGGTACCGGAAAAATTCGCGGTTATTTAGCGAAGCCTGCAAAAGCCAAAGGAAAACTGCCAACCGTTTTGGTTGTACACGAAAATCGTGGATTAAATCCTCACATTGAAGACATCGCTCGTCGTTTGGCAAAGGATAACTTTATTGCCTTCGCACCAGACGCCTTGTTCAGTTTGGGTGGTTACCCTGGCGATGAGGAAAAAGCGCGCGAATTATTCCCAAAACTCGATCAAAGTAAAATCATTGAAGATTTTGCTACGTCAGTAGATGTTCTTAAGCATTTACCGGGCAGCAATGGAAAAGTGGGCGTAGTAGGATTCTGTTATGGCGGCGGCGTTGCTAACACACTTGCCACTCGCATTCCTGATTTAGGCGGCGCAGTTCCATTTTATGGTAGACAACCAGAAGAAACTGAAGCTGCAAAAATCAAAGCTCCACTCTTGATCCATTATGCGGGCGCTGATGAACGTGTAAATGCAGGTTGGCCAAAATACGAAGCCGCGCTTAAAACAGCTGGCGTTAAATACGAAGCCTTTATTTATCCAGATGTACAACACGGCTTTAATAACGACACCACCCCACGCTATGACGAAAAAGCAGCAAAACTGGCTTGGCACCGCACGGTAGAATTTTTTAATAAAAATCTTCGCACATAATTTACACGATTTTCCTGAAAATACTTTTACTTACCCTCTCCAAGGTTTTCCCCAGGCTTTTATAGCTTGGGGATTTTTTCATTTCCTGTTTACATCTGATTTTTCATTTCTAACTCAAATACAACAACTGCTTAGAATTCAACACCCTCCAAAAACTGATTCTGTTGAAATAAAAGCAGAAATATATCTGTAATAACTTTTTGTTTTTCAAAAATATTTCCAGTTATTAAACAGTTAATAGTCACGCCTTTGCGCATCTGGCTTTAAACGATTTTTTATAAATTTAAAAAATAATTGCACGACTGGTACGCTAGTTGCTGAATTAGATTATCCCAGATGTTTCTGGGTGACCAGATTTTTCTGGTGGTCCCCATTTATTGAATAAGGTAAAACCAATGAAGACGTTTGTAAAATTAGTGGCTTTAGTAGCAGCATTTTCTGCTCCTCTCTCTTTCGCGCAAAATGATGCAGCCAAAAAGCCAGCTGAAGAAGCCCATGCTTACACAGCTAAAACACCAAAATTAAACCGTGCACAAGTGGATTCCTGGTTGGCAAAACCGGACAAAGTGGTTTTTATTGATCTGCGTCGCCCTGATGAACTAACCGCTATTGGTGGTTTGCCAGTTTATCTGAGCATCCAATCTAAAGAGTTGGAAAACAATATTGCTTACATTCCTAAAGATCGCAGCGTAATCACTATTTCTAACCACGCAGGTCGCGCAGGTAAAGGTGCTGATTTGTTGGCCAGCAAAGGGCTTAAAGTTGTGGGCGCTGTGGGTGTTCAAGATTATGAAGCTGAAGGTGGCACCTTGATCAAAATCACCAAGCCAGAGAAAAAGCCAACTGACGCTGCTGCACAAAAATAATTGGAAAGCGATTTAGTTATTTGCCACAAATCAACTAATCACCTATTTACGAAAGTGTTACAGGGAAGTAACTATTTATAATCTGAAGCAATTTTTTAATTTTATTGAACGAACTGAGCAATTCATGACACCCACTGATTTACTTCAAACAATGTACGAATCATCGCTAGGCACGGCCTTGAGCGAATCACTTTACGTTTACCCTTTGGTTGAAGGTACTCACCTGCTCAGCCTTGCCTTATCTTTTGGCTTAATTTTATTTACGGATTTGCGCCTTATAGGTGTGTTCCTGCGCGATGTACCTGTAAGCCAGGTTTTACAGCAACTGCGCCCCATATTATTAATTGGTTTTGCACTGACTTTTGCTAGCGGCATCTTATTAACCTTTGCTGCCGGACCAGGATTATTAGCGACGCCTCTATTCCCCTTAAAGGTTTTATTTATTTTCCTTGCTGGATTAAATGCACTTTGGTTTGAAATTAAATTTGGCCGCACTGTTACCCAGTGGGGTTCCGAGCTTGTCTTTCCAACCGGTGCAAAAATCGCTGGCTGGATATCTCTCATATCCTGGACAACGGTGGTTATCCTCGGTCGCCTTATTCCCTATTTCGATTCCACTTTTTAATTTTTAAGAGATTTTTTTCGTGAGCACACAAGCACTTTTTTTAGCCTTACAAAATAGCGAAATTGGTATTGGCATGGGTCAAGCCAACCGTTTATTCGGTATAGCTGCACAGTTATTTCATATTACCGGACTCATCTTTATCCTATCGTCTATTCTCCTGGTTAATTTACGTTTATTAGGTGTTGGATTAGTAAATCAACCCGTAGGACTACTGGTTAAAAAAACCAATGGACTCATTTGGTTTGGATTGGCGTTTCTTTTTTTGTCAGGCTTTTTTATGTTTGCACCCAGTGCAGGCCTTTATTACCCGAACCCTGCGTTCTGGCTTAAGTTTCAACTACTTGCAGCCGCACTTGTTGTTCAATTCACACTTTACAAAAAGGTTACTGCCACTGAAACACCTAATCCCTATTTAGCAAAAAGCGTTGCCGTTATTTCAATTGCATTGTGGTTTGCCGTTGGATTAGCCGGTAGAGCCATAGGTTTTGTTGCGGCATAAATATAACGACTCATTAAATAGGCTTTTCATGAAAAAAAATATCTCACTCCTAATACTCAGTTCTTTGGTAATAGGCATATTTTCCTGCAGTCCTAAAAATACAACGCAGCAGGAAGCATCTCCCTTCAGACCAAGTGCTACTATCCAGGAAATAATGCTGGCAGTTGTTGACCCGAATGTGGATCCAATTTGGAATTCGATTAAGACAACTGTTACCAGTCAAGGAGTTGAAGAAACCAGACCTACAACGAATGAAGATTGGGCAGCCTTGAGACTTCATGCTCTGGCATTACGTGAAGCAAGTAATTTATTAATCATTGAAGGGCGTCAAGTTGCTCACCCCACAGCTAGTACATCGATTCATCCGGTTGAACTGGGGCCTGATGAAATTCAGGCGCTAATTGCAGCCAATCGCCCTGCTTTCATTAAAAATGCGCAAGACTTGCATGATGCAGTAACACTTGCAATTACCGCTATAGATGCAAAAGACGTAGATGCTTTGGAGTCTGTTGGCGGTGCAATTGAACACGCATGTGAACAATGTCATTCACAATTCTGGTATCCGGGCGATAAACGTCCAACACACTAATTATGCTAATGCCCTAATTGATAGTATCAAAGCCCATGCTGGCATTTTATTTTGCCGCTTTTAAATTAGCCCCTTCAGGGGCTTTTTTATTTTTATCTAACACTGATTTAGCCTGATGATTAGGCAATATCCGTGCATCCAAATCAACACCTGACAAAACGCGCTGTCTTTAAATTAACACTAAGAATAGAAAATATATTTGTAGAAATGTTTAAAACAAAATAGTTAATTTATTAAAGCAACAGTTATTATATTAGCCTGAATATTTTTAAACATTTTTTAACAACTTTTATAAATTGAAATTGTGCTGGCATATCACTTGCTATCTCCACCGTATATTAACTGGAGATCAAATATGACCAACGCTCATGAATCGCAAGCCACACAAACACGCACGACAACATTAAAACCACAATTCAAAAGAAAACCTTTAGCAGCATTTTTTATTGCCGGCTTAACCTTAATGAGCACTTCGGCTTTTGCGGCAGGTGAACGCTCGCAAGCAGAAATCCAAGCAGAAATTAACAATCTTGAAGCAAGCTTGCAAAAAGCCAAGCAGGAACTTGCTGCAACAAATAACAAACCTGCTGCAACTCCCGCAACTAAACCGGCGGAAAATACCAAATCTAATGCAACTAAATTAAGTGCGGTGAAAGTACAGGGTCGTCGCAACCAATTGGAAGCTCAAAAAGATGTTCCTGCTTCTGTCTCCATCGTAAGTGGTACAGAGCTAGATCGTTTGGATGCAACCACAATCACCGAAGTGTTGAATCGTATAGGTAACGTTAATTTCAACTACGGTAACCCGCGTACCGGTAGCCTAACCTTGCGTGGCATTACTACCGGCTCTAACGATCAAATTGATCCAACCATTGGTACGCTTTTGGATGGTGTAAGTATTGGTTACTCACCAATTACTAACGGATATTCGTTTATTGATATAGACACAGTTGATGTGACGCGTGGCCCACAAGGTACCCAAGGAGGAAAGCCTTCAAACATTGGTCGTATTAGTTTTAAAACCAAAGCACCAAGTTTTACTCCGAGTGCGGAATTGCAACAAACGTTTGGTGACTGGGACACATTGCGCTCTACAGCAATTTTGGGAGGCCCGGTAATTGATGGCCTGCTCGCATGGCGTGGTACATTTCAACGTGAACAAGGTAAGGGACCTTTCATCAACCAATTCCCGGATCAGGAAGGTCGCTTCAGTTATAAAAATCAGGACCGCACCTTTGGCCGTATTCAATTTTTGTTAACTCCTAATGAAGACATTAGTGCAAAACTCAGCGTTGAATTTCAACCAAAAGGTTCTGAAAACGTTAATGGTTTAACTAACAGACATCCTGAGCCAACAACATTTAGCGATGGTGTTACACGCCCTGCCAGCTCTGTAGACGCAACCTATAAAAAATATTTGCGCGCCTGGTTTAATCAAGACAGCACACTTTGGAATACCGAACGTGATTATTACGCGAATCCTGTAAACGTTGATAACAACGGTTCAATCATTACCGGTTCCAGAGGCGAAACGCTTAATATCAATTGGGATTTAGGTAGCGTTGAGTTGCAATCTATCACTGGTCACAGAAGCCATTGGTTTAGTGCTGCAAACGATGAAGGCACGCCTTTTGATATCACCAAGAGCGGTGGCTATATCACCAGCTACTCGCAAATTAGTCAGGAATTAAAGTTAGTTTCTGAAAAAGGTAATTGGGTAGATTATCAAGCCGGTATTTATTATTTGAGCACTGATAATAATTCCTTGGGTAGCCGTACTCGTTATGGTGATGATGCCGGTGCTTTTTATGCGAGCGATGCACTTTACAACAGCCTTGCAGCTTCAGCATCTGGTCAAGCACTTTTGCGTGACTCACTCAACTATGCCTATAAAGGCCCTTACGCACTTGTTAAAAATGAAAGCAAAGCAATTTTTGGTGAAGCTAATTGGCATTTGAATGAAGCGTTCACCTTAACCACAGGCGCACGTATTACCCAGGAAGAACGTAACACCAGCCTCACCAGTTTAATTTTTGATAATGGTGTAGGTGCAGATTTAACAAATGCTTTTGGTGGCACAACCACATTCACCGATCGCATTGCTGGCGGTGAAGCAGCGTCAGACCGTTTGGCGAGCCGTTATTTCGGCGCAGCAGGATGGAGCGCATTAACAGCGGCACAAAAAACACAATTAATTAATGCTGCAAAAGTTCGTAACGGAACTCTACAACCTAACTCTGTGTTTGGTTTAGTTAAAGCGCCTGCATGGGACGGCGAACTCTACGCTGGAAATCTCAGCCTCTCCGATAAAATTAGCGAATCACTCACTGTTTACGGAACTGTGCAATACGGGGAAAAAGGTGGTATCGCACAAGTCTCAACTACTGGCGTTGCTAGTCTGGTAGATAAAGAGCGCACCACAGGTTATGAGCTGGGTTTCAGATCATCACTTCTCGACAAAACGCTAACACTTAATGCTGATATTTTTATCAACGACATTAAAGATTTCCAAACCACTGTAGGTGTGCCTGACCCAGTTGCGACAGCAGCTTATCGCGCGGCCAACCCAACTGTGTCGCTCGCCGATTCACAACAATACCAAAGCGTTGTAGGCAACCTGTCCGGAGTACGCGTTAAAGGCATTGAGATTGATGCATTTTACAGCGGCTTTGAAAACCTGACACTGCGTATTGCTACTGCATACAACGATGCCACCTATTCCGAAAATGCATTCCTTGCGCAACCAAACGAAATTAATAGCACAACGCCAGGCTTTAATAAGTTTTCAAATGTTAAAGGCGAAGACTTACCTAATGCGCCCAAGTTCACAACAACACTGGGTGCGAATTACAGCGTGCCCGTATTTGAAAATGGAAATTTCCATGCAAGCGCAAACTACAAATACAGTAGCAGCTATAAAACCAGCCGCTCAATTTACGACAAATTCGATGCAGCAGGCTCGCTTGATTTGAGTGTTGGCCTTGGCACCCTCAGCGGCTCCTTTGACGCGAATATAGTTGTGAAAAACGCGCTGGATGGCGACAACCACGTTGAAGGCTGGACCGGTTATACACCAAGTACTCCTCGCTGGGTTGGAATTATTTTCACCGGAAAATTGTAAGACTGGATAATCCAATAAATATCATTTGCAACAGGAGTTTTTATGAACACCAAAAATCTATTTACCAAATGTGCGTTAGTAAGCCTTTTTTCTTACGCGGGTTATGCAAGTGCACATCACGCATTTTCTGCAGAATTCGACGCGCTTAAACCTATTGAACTTAAAGGCGTTGTTAAAAAACTGGAGCTGGTAAACCCACACAGTTGGTTGTATCTGGAGGTTAAAAAAAGTGATGGCACGCTCGAGCAATGGGGCGTTGAATTTGGCGCGCCGTTTAGCTTGAAGCAAAAAGGCATCACCAAAGGGACCTTAACGCCGGGCAGTGAAATCGCAATTAAAGGTTACCGCGCTAAAAACGGCCAGAACTTTGGTTACGCAGTGAGCGCAACTTTGGCTGATGGCCGCAGCGTTGCAACTGGCGGTGCACCAGATGCACCAGCCACCCAAGCTGCGCCCCAATAAATATTAAAATTTATTCAGAGGATTTAATTCTTGAACACATTACTTGTAACCAAAACACGGTTTGCAACAACGCAAAGTGTTTCAACCAAGTTTGCCGGTCTATTTACCTTGGCCACCTTGATCCTGGTTTTTTCCAGTGGTGTTGCACTTGCCGCAACCAAAGAAAATGTTCCGCGCCTGGCAAATGGTAAACCTGATTTTTCTGGCATATGGGAAGCCACAAGTGCAATCGATTTCGATTTGGAGCCTCACTCAAATCGCAAGGATGCGCCTCCGGGTGCTGGTGTGGTTGAAGGTGGAACAATCCCCTATCTGCCTAGTGCGCTGGAACAAAAAAAGAAAAATTTTGAAAACCGAAATACTGATGATCCAACCTTGAAAGGTTATACACCTGGCGTACCACGCAGTGTGTATTACCCGGAACCATTCCAGATTTTTCAACGCGAAAAAGATTTATTTTTGGTTCACCAGTTCGGTCACTCTGTGCGCACCATTTACACCAATAATACTGATCATCCAAAAGATCCCAATGATTGGTGGCTGGGTGATTCGCGCGGTAAGTGGGATGGCGACACCTTGGTGGTGGACGTAAAAAACTTTAACGACCGAACCTGGTTTGATAAAGCCGGTAACTATCACAGCGATGCACTGCATGTTGTCGAAAAATGGAAATTTTTGGACAGCAATACTATTGAATATAAAGCCACCATCGAAGACGTAAATGTATTTAGTCGGCCATGGAATATCAGTGTGATTTTACATCGTCATCGCGAGCCGAATTTCCAGCTCATTGAGGACTACAGATTCACATTGGAATACGACGAATTCTATCCGCCGAAACCGCCCAAGCAATAAAGCTACTGCCTTGTGCACGGCTTATTAATTAGCTATCGGCTTGTAAACACATTTATGAGGAAGTTATGAAAACCAAAATCTTTCATCGGAACATCGGCCTGACGGGGTTGATAACATTAGTTCTTGGCTTTGCAGTTTTACCTGCAGCTGCTCAGACCACCCAGACACCCGCAGCGACCCCTGCCGCAACCCCGGCACCCGCACAAGGTGGCGGCATCGCCAATGAAAAAAAATTCAGCCCTATTGCATCAGGCAAATGGACTGGCCCACGTACGGCTGATGGCCAACCAAATATTTCCGGTCACTGGTCTAACACTATTGGTAACCACAATAACTTTACTGACCCACAAGGCGGAATTCCCAACGATCCAAATCCCCGCCGCGCAGACCAGGGACCGCGCGAATCACGCGCACCAAGTCGTGTGAGTGATCCTGCGGATGGACAACTGCCCTTTCAACCCTGGGCTTTGGCAAAGGTAAAAGAATTTCAGGTGGGTTTCCATAATCCGGTAAAGCCTGAATATATTGAACCTCTGGCACGTTGCGCTCCTGGCGGTATTCCAAAATCATTTTATTGGCACGGCTATGAAATTAGCCAGTACCCCGGTTATGTTTTATTTCAATTCAATTCTGGCACACGCATTATTCATTTGGATAAGAAACCACATTTAGCAGCCAATATTAAATTGTGGAATGGCGACTCACGCGGTCACTGGGAAGGTAATACTTTGGTGGTGGATGTGACCAACCATAACGGTAAAGCACTCTTTGGTCGTACTGGCGAGTTCCTTAGTGAAAATGCAAAGATTCAGGAGCGTTACATTTTTAACAACGAGGGTACACGCTACAACTACGTTGCAGTTTTTGAAGATCCCAGTGTTTACACAAGACCTTTTACCGTGACTATTCCTGCACGCAAATATTCAGAAAAAGATCAAACCAACGGTTGGCATTTTGAAGCTGAACCTGCGACTCATTCAGGTAAGGATATCAAGCTTGATCGTTACGAGCGTATCTGCGCTGAAAACAATGGTGGATTTGGACTAGGTGCCAAATAATTTTTGCCACACGAATGCATGCACCGAGGCATGTCCTGTTAAGGATGATTTTTAGCGAATGACAAGGACGTCATTTCAACAAGACACTGTTCAAAATCAAACACCCGCCTTGCTTGAATTAAAGCAAATTCCGGAAGTGATAATTATTAACACTCAGCCTGTGTTGAATTTATAACATCTTAGCTGGGCATAAGTGTCTTTGTGATTTAACCATTCTGAATTTTATCGAGAACTTATTAAGGGAATTGCCGATTTATTGAGCGTTTAAAGCCTGCGTCTGCTGATTTTTTTAGCAACCAATTAGATTTATAAAAACAGTAACTTAAAGCAAAGACATTGGCCTAATGCTTGCTAAACACCTTTGGTAGATCACATCTAAAACTATCATTTATTGTTTAGCGAAAGTTTCCGGAGTTTGTTATGCGCAGTTTTGTTACCAAAAATTTTGCTTTAGCAGTTGCTACCACAGCTCTGCTTGGCTCGTCATTATCAGCAAATGCGCACCACGCATTTTCTGCAGAGTTTGATGCACAAAAACCCGTGGAGCTCACCGGTGTTGTTACCAAGGGACAATGGGTAAACCCACACAGCTGGATATTTGTGGATGTTAAAAACGCCAAAGGCGAAATAGAAAACTGGGGATTTGAATTTGGTGCACCCTTCAGCCTTAAACAAAAAGGCTTAACGAAAAACACATTGCCCATAGGCACTGAAATCAAGTTAAAAGGTTACCTGGCTAAAAACGGTGAGAAGTTTGCTTACTCAACCAGCATTACCCTACCAGATGGCCGCGTATTCCAAACGGGCGGCGCGCAAGATGCTCCTGGGACACCTGCTGGTACAGCTGCCCAGTAATTATTCATTTAAGTGGAGTATATTTTCCCATGCGTTTTTTAAAAGCTCGACCTTTGTCGAGCAGTTCATTGTTATTAATAACAAGCTTGCTAATTTCATTAACCGCAAATGCTGCGGACAAAATTCCTAAACTAAATGGTCATCCGGACCTTTCAGGCATCTGGCAAACAACCAGTGCGGCTGATTACGATTTGGAACCACATTCATTGCGTGCCGATGCACCACCAAGCGCGGGAATAGTTGAGGGTGGAGTAATCCCCTACTTGCCCAAAGCTCTGGCGCAAAAGAAAAAGAATTTTGAAAACCGTTTAATGGATGATCCACGCCTCAAAGGCTGGACTTTGGGTGTTCCGCGCGGAATTTATTACCCTGAGCCTTTTCAAATTTTTCAGCGTGACCGTGACATCACCGTTTTTCATCAATTCGGTCATTCAGTGCGCACCATTCATACTAACAACACACAACATCCGGAAGATCCTAACGATTGGTGGTTTGGTGATTCGCGTGGCCATTGGGAAAAAGATACGCTCGTAGTAGATGTTAAACATTTTAACGATGGAACCTGGCTGGATCGCGCCGGTAATTTTCACAGCGACGCACTGCATGTTGTAGAGCGCTGGAAATTATTGGATGCAAATACCATTGAATACAAAGCCACTATTGAAGATGAAAAAGTATTTAGCCGTCCGTGGAATATCAGTGTGATTTTGCATCGCCATCGCGAGCCCAATTTCCAACTGATTGAAGATTATCGCTACACATTGGAGTACGACAAATACTATCCGTACCCTGCTGAATCAGCACCAGCAAAATCCTCATCAACAGCCGCTAACTAGGATGATGCTATGAAAACTATTTTTACATCCCGTTACCCTTTACATGCATTTATTGCCGGACTTTTGGCAATCGGTTCTGCAAGTGCTTTTGCGCAAGAAGATCGCGCAAGTTTCCCAAAATTTGAACGTGAAAATTACGTTTACAAAGTTGAGCAAGGCAAATGGACCGGCCCGAAACTATCTGATGGCCAACCCGATGTTCAGGGGCAATGGTCAAACACCATTGGCAACCATAATAATCTGGTGAATCCACAAGGTGGTGGCAATCGCAATAACGATAAACCGCGCGCACCAAGTCGCGTGGTTGACCCTGAAGATGGCCAAGTACCTTTCCAAGCCTGGGCGCGTGAATTACAAAAGGATTATGCGAAACATTTGCTCGACCCAACCAAACCGGAATACATAGAACCCCTTGCTCGCTGCGCACCTGCGGGGCCATCAAAGTCATTTATGTGGCACGGTTATGAAATTCGCCAATACCCTGGCTATGTCGTCTTCTTGTTTGATTCGGGCTCGCGCATTATCCATCTGGATAAAAAACCGCACCTGCCAGAGAACATTAAACTTTGGAATGGCGATTCGCGTGGCCATTGGGAAGGTAATACACTGATTGTGGATGTTACTAACAACAATTCCAAATCGCGCTTTGGCCGTAACGGTGAATTTGCCAGTGAGAATGCACAGGTTGCAGAAAAATTTATTTTCGATAACAATCGCGAACGTTTCACTTACCGAGCTACTTACACTGACCCAAGCGTTTATACTCGCCCATGGACATTGGAAATTCCCAACCGTCGCGTGGAGAAGTTCGCGGAAGATGGGTGGAATAATCAGCTAGGTGTGGCAAAACATAATGGTAAAGAGCTATTACTTGAGCCCTACGAGCAGATCTGTACCGAAAACAATGGCGGCTTTGGTGGTGGTGCGGTTAAGAAAACGGCAGATAACACATCGCCCAAAACAACTTTGACCCCGTAAAAATCACAATCACTAATGAAATATTATTGATTAATTACTAAACAAAAGTTAACGAATTAACACTAGAAGATACAGGCAAGAAAATACAAACTTATAAATCTGATTCCTTATATACGGAGTATTTACAATGAATTTAACGCTGAAAACCCTGAGCTTCGCCCTGTTGGCAACTGCCAGCGTCAGTTTATTTGCTGCTGATCCTGCGCCTGCTCCGGCGGCTGACAAACAAGCTGGTCCAAACCCCGCTAAACAAGCTATAGCTGTGCGCAAAGCTGCATTCACATTGATTGGCAACAGTTTCAAACCACTTGGTGATGCTGCCCAAGGTAAAGCCGAATACAATCAAGCCGATGCGCAAAAACGCGCAAATCGTATTTTGGTTTTATCAGAGTTTTTAGACAGCTCTTTCCCGGAAGCCTCTAATCTGGGTGAGCCAGATACCAAAGCCAAAGCAGACGCATGGACTAACAAAGCTGAGTTTGATAAAAAACTCAAAGAGTTCCAGGAACACGCTGCTACGCTCGCTAAAGTAACCGCTACAGAAAAAACTGCTTCAGACGCGTTTAAAGAAGCTTTTGGTGCTGTAGCAAAAGATTGCAAAGGCTGCCACGAGTCGTTCAAGGTTAAATAAAATACGCCTGAGTATTTATTAGGCCGAACAAACAAATGCCCCTGCTTTACACACAGGGGCATTTTTCTATTTATCTGCACCCAAAGTATCTGGTGAAACCATGACAGATTTAAATGAAAACTCCACAACTACTACGGAGAATAAAACAACGGCTAAGACCATAAAGGTTTGGGATTTACCGGTTCGAATTTTTCACTGGTTGCTCGTTTTATTATTCATTGCTGCTTATATCACCAACTCACTCGGCACCAATTATTTTCAGTATCACCTTTGGTGTGGCTACGCCCTTATTGTACTGGTGAGTTTCCGAATCATTTGGGGTTTGGTAGGAACCTATCATGCGCGCTTCTCTAATTTTGTGCGCAACCCTATAACCACTATCAAATATGCCATAAACACCTTAAGGGGGACCGAGAAACATTATTTGGGTCACAATCCCCTTGGGGCAATAATGGTTATTGTTTTATTGTTGGCCTCGTTAATTCAAGGGGTATCTGGCCTGTTTACAAACGATGAAATTTTAAATGTGGGTCCACTTTACGCTTATGTGAGTGATGAGTTAAGCCTGAAACTAACATCACTTCACCGTCAATTATTTTATTGGATTCTCGGCGCAATATTGCTACACATAGTAGCTGTACTTGTGCACGTATTTATCAAGCGCGACAATATTATTAAAGCCATGTTTACTGGCAAGAAAGCTCAGCAAGACCACGCTGTAGACCAAACGCCAATAAGCTCATCAAGAATATGGCTTGCGATCATAATCGTGATAATTCTGGCATTAGTTCTGGCCTGGATTATTTCGCATGCACCAACAGCGGCTTTATCAATTGAGGAATACTGAAACAAAGACCAGTTACTTTAAAAATAAAGGCGGTTACTTGACCGCCTTATTATTCACATGGTTTTTAACAGTTCACCTTTACAACTTATCGCTCTTTTTAAGCGGTACTACGCCACTGGGCTTTTCATCAGAATGCAAGCCACTCCCCTGATCAGTTTTTGCCTGTTGATTACGCGCAGAAAATGCAATAAACCAAATCGCCGTAAATAATATCAACGCAAATAAAATCCAGGCAGAATGTTCGGTTATCCAGTTCATGATCCCCTCCAAGACAAATTAAACTTGAAAAAATTTTCAATAAAATTAATTACGGAAGGTGTTGCCCGCCAGTTACACCAATAACCTCGGCAGTTATATAACTTGATTCCTGCGACGCCAAAAACACAAAGGCTGGTGCAACTTCTGCTGGCTGCCCAGGGCGGCCCAAGGGAACCTTTTCACCAAAGTGCTCTAGTTTTTCTGGCGGTTGTCCACCACTTTGCTGAAGCGGTGTCCAAATGGGGCCGGGTGCAACTGCATTTACACGGATGCCCTGCTTGACTAACATTTTTGCCAAACTTTTTGTGAAGGCGGTAATAGCACCCTTGGTAGAAGCGTAATCCAATAGACCAGCAGATGGTTGATAGGATTGAATTGAGGTTGTATTAATAATGCTGGAACCAGCAGGCATATGGGGCACTGCAGCCTGGCTAATCCAAAACATAGCAAACACATTAGTTGCAAATGTTTTCTGGAATTGTTCGGTGGTGATATCTTGAAATTCTTCTACATATTGTTGCTTACCGGCATTGTTAACCAATATATCCAGCGAACCTAATTCTGCTATAGCCTTAGCAACTAATTTTTTACAAAAATTTTCGTCAGTAATGTCCCCGGAAATAGCCAAAGCTTTATGGCCGTCATCTTTTATCTGTTTAATTGTTTCCTGGCCATCCTCTTCTTCACTGGGCATATAAGTGATAACTACATCTGCTCCCTCACGTGCAAATGCAATAGCAACTGCACGGCCAATGCCTGAATCACCACCTGTAATCAAAGCTTTGCGACCAGCTAGCCTGTTCGAGCCGCGGTAGGATGCTTCGCCATGATCGGCTTTGGGTTTTAAAAGTTTATCCAACCCTGGCTCAGGTTGAGAAGCATCAGGCTTGGCTTTTGGTAGCGGATACTGCGTTCGCGGATCTTGCATAGTGTATTGATCAAAAGTTTTCATGGAATCACCTCCAGCCGTAAAATCAAACTGTAATATGAGACCGGGCGCACACTATCTCTGTACGCTGTCTAACCGTGGATTTATATTGGCGGTGTAATTGCCCAACATTATATTTGATTATTTTTTTCAATCCCTGCTGTCGTTTAACTTTGAAAATCACTAGGAGTCCAATGAATATTTTTTCTGGCATTTCTCGCAGTAAAAACTTCGTCTGTAAGTTTTTCCCAGGTGCGCTCGTTTAAACGGAATATCACAGCGCGGGCAAATACGTTTATTATGAGCAAGCCAATGTTGCCTTAATACAAACGCCTTCTTCCATTCAAAAATTCAAAGCTGTAGTTGCGTGCTTCTTCTACAATCGTCCGCAGTTTAGCGGCTGGTAATGCTCCCACAGCTGAAAGCGGATGAACCCGCACCCGGAACAAAACCTCGTTTTTAATAATATTACCAACTCCCGCAAAAATATCCTGATCAAGTAGCGCATCGCAAACAAATGTTTGAGGGAGAGAACGCAATTTTTTACGGGCCGCAGCCGGGTTCCATTGATCCGACATAACGTCACCCGTCCAATCATAAGACTCGTCCAATTCACCCTCTATGAATTTGACTGAACAGGCATAAAAATTTAGCTCGGTATTATCGGTGCACTGCAAACTTAATCTGGCCGGGCTGTCTCTACGCTCGTTAATTCTGTAACTGCCAAACATAAGCATATGAATGCGAATTGAAAAGCCGGATAACTCAATTAAAAAATGTTTTCCCCAACTGCGCAACGATTTAATATGTTGCCCCTGCACCCGGGTTTTATCGATTTTACTGTTGCCTTCAACATGCAAAATTTTTCGACCGGTAAATTCTTGTGCTAAGTCTTTCAATATAACAATGGATGGGCCTTCAGGCATAAGCGGCTCCTCAATTCAAGTTAAGAGTAGAGTTTCAAACCCTCCTCACTTTCACGAATTAATCCTTGTAGAGGCACATCTAACCATTCAGGTCTGTAACTCGCTTTGAGTACTTCCCGTATTCTGTTGTCGATACAAGCCAATCGCAGCACAGCATCTTCACTCGCATCTGCCTGCCATGCATGGGGCAATTTCGTTGCAGCAGTTTTATAGGCACTGTAAAAAGCATCGCGCGTTTTACGACGATATTTAAGTGATATTTGCTGCAGGCGATTTGTTTCTGCTGAAGTGTCCACACCTTGTGCCGCCTTCAATGTTATGGTGCCCGCATCTTCAAATGAGCACAAAATATCTGCAACATCGATTAAGGGGCTCAATCGCAATTGGGTTTCATCTGCTATTATTCCATCTTCAAAGTTAACAAAATAAGCATCACTGCGGGCAACCAAAATTTGTGCAAGATGCAGGTTTCCGTGGATTCGAATGAGAACTCCTTCCACGGCATAGGCAGACAGTTTTTTAATTAACGCAAGAATCTTATTTTTACGGGAAATTAAACCTGCTGCGTCTTTAATATCTCTCTCTTGCAAAATGCCAAGCGCTTGCTGCAAGCGATCACTGATGTGGCGCGCCCATTGATTTGCTTCTTTTGTTTTGGTTTCAACATAACCAAAACGTGTGTTTTTTGATTCTTGCGCGAGTAGCAAATGCATTTCTCCCAAACGAGTGCCCAGGATTTGCGCAAAGCTTTCAAGTTCATCCATCGCCGGGTATTGAATATCCATGGAGGATGTGCCTGCCGTTAACCGATCACGCAACGCGCGCTCAAGGGTATTTTGCGTCCATTGCCAGGCATCACCCTGATTGCTGATGTAGGCTTGCAAAATCATCAATGTATATTGCTTACCTTGTTCATCAACACGTTTTACCTCGCCGAGAATAGGAACAATATTGGCGAACTGCGCTTCACTCAAATAATTACTTATCTCTATTTCAGGGTGCACACCTTCAGCCAATTTCCTAACCGGTTTTAGCACCATGGTGCCGCCAATAACGACTGAACCATTGGCCTCGTTAGTGGCGACCAAATCAATTTCGGTATCAGTTTTTTCTTCGATATTCTCCAATTGTGGCGTGGCAATAAATTGCAATTCACCATTGTCTCCCAAAGAAAGAACTCGTTGATCTTG
Organism: Cellvibrio zantedeschiae; assembly: GCF_014652535.1. NCBI lineage: Bacteria > Pseudomonadati > Pseudomonadota > Gammaproteobacteria > Cellvibrionales > Cellvibrionaceae > Cellvibrio > Cellvibrio zantedeschiae. The sequence continues at coordinate 1,817,004 of NZ_BMYZ01000001.1, forward strand.
TAAATATTGCAATACTTTGCGATTGAAATTGGGCAAGGTAAAAGCATCTGTCAATAAACCCACTGCGCGCTTTTGACGCAAACGTGTCAATGCCAGCTGTTGCGATGCAGTACCCGCAAGATGATCAGCAATCACACCTAAAGGTAAAAAATATCCTTCCCTTAAATCTTCGCGATTAATTTCTACCTCAGCCAATGCAAAAAAATCTTCCGGTTCGCCGAAGGGAACAACATAGGATAGGTGGACTTCATTTAAGGGCTCGCCTATATGCGTAAACCAAGGGCATTTAGGTAAATAACCAGGCAGTGCTTCTTGCTCAAGAATAGTTCGTGCGGGTGCTTGTAATAAATCCAATAAATCCTGTTTGATAATAATTGTACGTAACTCCGGCAAGCGCTCCACCGGAGCGACATACCAGTTAGGCATTTGAGTATCGTCTGCCAATAAAAACCAGTAAAAACCATAAGGCGGTAAAGTTAAAAGATAATTGAGTTTGGTGATTACAGGAAAAGAAGTACCACCAATCATTTCTACGGGTATTTTTCCTGCATATGCCGACAAATCAAGCTCACCTGCTTGCGCTGCGCGCGACATATTTGCGACACAGAGAATAATTTCTGTCACGCCTTCGGGACTGGTGTATTCACGCAAATAAGCCAGAATTCTACGATTGGCCGGTGCGAGCATCTTTAAATTGCCGCGTCCAAATGCTTTTTGCTGTTTGCGCACCGCGAGCATACGACGCGTCCAATTTAATAAGGAGTGCGTATCGCGCGCTTGAGCTTCGACGTTGATTGCCTGGAATCCATAAAGCGGATCCATAATTGTCGGTGCAATTAAACTTGCTGGGTCGGCACGAGAAAATCCACCATTGCGGTCATCAGACCATTGCATGGGCGTGCGCACGCCATGACGGTCGCCAAGAAAAATATTATCGCCCATACCAATTTCATCACCGTAATAAAGTGTGGGTGTTCCCGGCATGGACAAGAGCAAACTATTTAATAATTCAATACGGCGACGGTCTCGCTCAACTAAGGGAGCCAGGCGCCTGCGTATACCCAGGTTAATACGTGCACGTTTATCGGCAGCGTAATAATTCCAAAGATAATCACGCTCCTGATCCGTAACCATTTCAAGGGTGAGTTCATCGTGGTTACGCAAAAATATGGCCCACTGGCAATTTTGTGGAATCTCTGGCATTTGTCGCAGAATATCGATAATTGGAAAACGGTCTTCTTGCGCAATCGCCATATACATGCGTGGCATTAATGGAAAATGGAATGCCATATGGCATTCATCGCCATTACCGAAATATTGTTGAATATCTTCAGGCCAAAGATTAGCCTCCGCCAATAACATGCGATCTGGATAGTGAGCGTTAAGCTCAGCGCGAATTGTTTTTAAAACCTCGTGAGTCTCAGGTAAGTTTTCATTGGCAGTTCCCTCTCGCTCAACCAAATAGGGAATGGCATCCAGGCGCAAACCATCAACGCCAATATCAAACCAAAACCGCATCAGACTTAAAACTTCTTTTAAAACTTCAGGATTGTCAAAATTTAAATCGGGTTGATTGGAATAAAACCTGTGCCAAAAATATTGGCCCGCCACTGGGTCCCAAGTCCAATTTGAACTTTCAGTATCAGAAAAAATAATTCGTGTGCCTTCGTACTTTTGATTGGTATCGGACCACACATAAAAATTACGGGCCTTTGATCCCTTTTTCGCGCGTCGTGCTTTCTGAAACCAGGGGTGTTGATCCGACGTATGGTTGATTACCATTTCAGTAATAACACGGAGATTGCGTTTATGGGCCTCACGAATAAAACGGCGAGCTTCGGCCATGGTGCCATATGCGGGATGTATATCTCGGTACTCTGCAATATCGTAACCATCGTCGCGCATGGGCGAAGGATAAAAAGGTAGGAGCCAAATGGCATTAACGCCTAATTTGGCAATGTAATCCAGTTTATCTATAAGTCCGGCGAAGTCACCAACACCGTCGTCGTTGGCGTCAAAATAGGATTTAACATGGACTTGATAAATAACTGCGTCCTTGTACCACAAGGGGTCATGGAGAAAAGATTGTGCGGAAACCTTGACCTTGCTTTTACCGACCATAGAAGCGCCCTTTCAGTTAATCTAAAACCGGCCAGCAAAATTCCTTTACTGAACAGAAATGTTTTTATAATTAACTAAAGTGACTCTATAAACTGTACGCCAAACAACATTAGAAAAATAAATAGCCGTGCACTTAGGGGCGATTTGCGTCCAATTTTTTCCACATAGCTTGCGTAATAGTTTGGCTATTTTTATAGTCCTCCCATGGATCAGTTTTTAATCGTTCGAGACGCTGGTGCAAATTTCCTATGTTCCACTGTGCGGATGAAGTTAATTTCATTAACTCATCTTTTGTTATTGGCACTGACACAGGTAAACCGCTGCGGGCACGCACTGAGTATGCTGATACTGCACTCGCACCGCGCTGGTTCCGCAAATAATCGATAAATATTTTTCCAATGCGATTTTTAGGGCCCATTTTTGCAACAAAACGCTCCGGGATCTGGCGACTCATAAATTGCGCAATTGCCTTGGAAAACTCTTTTACATATTCCCATTCCGCATCAGGCTTTAGCGGAATAACAATATGAATACCTTTGCCCCCGGTAGTTTTTAAAAACGCATCCAACTTTAATTCGTCAAGCACCGCCAAGGTAAGACGAGTTGCTTCAATCATGCTGCGCCAGGGCAATGCGGGGTCAGGATCGAGATCAAGCGTTATGCGATCAGGCGTTTCAATATGATCGACTTTCGCCCCCCAGGTATGAAGTTCAATAGTACCCATTTGTACGGCGCCAACCAGAGCTTCGGTGCTATCAATCTCCATGAGCGCAGCGTGCCCGGGGTCAAGTGCCCTATCCAACTGCTTGATATTGGGAATGCTTAGATGCTGCACATGCTTTTGAAAAAATTGCTCGCCGTCTATCCCTTCGGGAACACGTAAAAGGGAAACGGGGCGATCATTTAGATGCGGCAGAATCCAATTGGAAATTTCGTTATAAAACACCGCCACATCTTTTTTGGTCGATTTGGAATCAGGATCAACTATTCTGTCAGGGTGAGTAATTTTAATGTTGAAAACCTGATTATCTCCCACTGATTTCTTTTGCTTGGTTTGACTAGCATTAGAGGTGTGTTTACCAATAATTTTTTCGATGGGCGCACTATTATTTCCAGTCATAGATTTTTTTATTTTTTCGGGCGGAGGTAGATCACTTGGCAAACGGGCTTGCTCACGAATAATATCGCGCACGGGTTTGTCGGTTCGCAATGCAACAAATGCCGCTTGCCTTAAAATTCCCTCGCTCGTCCATTGCGCAAACTCAGCTTCGCAAATTAACTTTGGCTCTACCCACTGCACGCCACGCATTTGGGAGCTTTGCAATTTATGCGATAAGGGCGTTGAGTCACGCTCCAACTTTTTCATGGTGTCGTATAGCTGCTCTAATCCTTTTCTATCGAAACCAGTCCCTATACGCCCCGCATAACGCAATTCAGGTTTACCCATAGTTTCGTGTACCGCTACCAGCAATGCTCCAAAACCTGAGCGCGAGCCTTGGGGCTTTGTATATCCAACGATGACAAATTCTTGCCGTAATCTGCATTTAAGTTTAATCCAATCACCGCTACGCTTGCTGACATAAGGACTACCGGCACGTTTGCCAATAATTCCCTCCAACGACATAGCACAGGCACTGGCCAGTATATTTTGGTGATCTAGCATAAATGCAGATGAAAAGCGCAATGGGCTTTTACGTGGGGCAGGAATAATAGCTTCAAGTTCAGCTCGGCGGGTTTCAAGCGGTTCTTCGCGTAAATCTCTACCGTTTAAAAAAGGCGCGTCGAAAAAGTAGTACAAAATATCTTTACTTTTGCCTAATTCAAATGCATTTTGCAGTGCTTGAAAACTTGGCAGGCCAGAATCATCCAGTACCACCACCTCACCATCAAGCCAGGAATCTTCAAGCCCAAGCGCTGCTATGGCTTCTGCTTGCAGCGGAAGCTTATGGGTCCAATCGTGACCATTGCGAGTAAACAAATTAACTTTGCCTTTTTGTATTCGGGCAAGAATGCGGTAACCATCAAACTTTATTTCGTAATGCCAATCACCGGAAGGTGGCTCGCTGACTAAAGTGGCTAACTCGGGAGATAGAAATTCAGGCAAGACTATTTTTTTACTTTTTTTATTAGCCTCTGTATTTTTTGCGGATTTGCTAAATGAGTTTATAGATTCACTGGCAAGGCCTATAGGCGTTTTTTTGATAGATTTTTTTTCAATTGGTGCAGATTTGGATAGGCTTTCGCTTTTTGATTTTTTAATCAATGCACCGCTAACCACGCTTTGCGGAAGCGCAGTTACAACATCATATTCCTCAGCAGGACGTGCACTTTCATCGCGCTCTTTAATCAGCAACCACTGTTCCTTATCACCGTTACCGCGCAAATTAGTGCGCACCAACGTCCAATCTCCGGCAAGTTTTTCACCTATAAGCGTAAATTTTAGTTTGCCGTTTTTATGTGCCTCGACTGGATCATCGTACGGTTGCCAAATGCCTTGATCCCATACTATGACATCCCCACCACCATATTGGCCGTGTGGAATAGAGCCTTCAAATGAAGCGTAACTTAGGGGATGATCTTCTACATGGACGGCCAAACGCTTTTCTTTGGGATCAAGACTTGGGCCTTTCGGAATTGCCCAACTTTTCAATGTGCCGTCAATTTCCAAGCGAAAATCATAATGCAAACGGCGAGCATCATGTTTTTGAATCACAAATTTCAGGGCGTGTGCGGTTTTTTTTCCTTTACTTTTAGTTAGATCGCCAGCGGGTTCCGAGGTTAATTTAAAATTGCGTTTGCGATTATATTCGCTCAATGCGCTAGCCATTAAAGTTACCTCGCTGATTTTGCCCGAACTGTTTTTGCTGAGGGAGACTTACCCTGCGTTGATTTTCCAGAAGAAGCGCCAGTTTTTTTCTTTGCCTTAGCTTCAGGCTTGGCTTTTGGTTTGCTTGCCGACACTGACTTGGACTCCTCACTTTTTGAGGACTTGGTTTCTGCTTTGCCACGCAAACTGCGTTTTAAGAGTTCGGTTAAATCAATAATATCTGCACTCTTACGTTCTGTTTCGCCAATATCAGTTTCCACATTTTCGATCTCGCCATTACGCGCTTTGGTTTCAACCAACTCCATAATTTTTTCGTGAAAGCTATCGCGATACTCTTCAGGCTCCCATTTTCCTGCCATGTCACTGACCAGCCGCTTCGCCATTTCTTTTTCACTTTTCGTCAAGCTCGCTTCAGTAGTGGTTTTGGTTAGGGCTATGCTATCTAAACTCCGCACCTCAGTAGGCCATCGCAATAAAATCAAGACCAGCGCAGAATCTATTGGCATAAGAGCAGCCAAGTGTTGCCGAGTGTGCAAGATAACGTACGCAAGAGCGACCTTATTCGTATCGGTTAAAGTTTCACGCAGTAACGCATAGACTTTTTCGCCACGTTTATCAGGCGCAAGGTAATAAGGAGTATCGATATTGGTGAGAGGAATTTGGTCGCTGTCGATGAAGGAAAAAATATCAATAGTTTGGGTTGACGCAGGATGAGCAGTTTTAATTTCTTCTTCGCTTAAAATAACATAGCGCCCTTTTTCGTACTCAATGCCTTTAACGACATGTTCTGGAGCAATCTCCTTGCCGGTGACCTTGTTAATACGTTTGTAGCCAACTGGCTCCATAGAACGTTCATCAAGCCAATCAAAATCTATCGATTGTGATTCTGTAGCAGATTGCAGCGCCACAGGAATATGCACCAATCCAAAACTGATCGCCCCTTTCCAGATAACACGCGCCATATCAATCGCCTTTGTTGAACTAAATCTTAAATTATGCGAATTCTTAAATTAACTTAAGTATTGAATTAAAGAGCCACACCATCACAATAAATGACTTTGTCGGCGTCAGTAATTTCATCAATTTTTTCCAGCATAGCTATAGCTGCAGTTTCAGCTTCAAACTCATCCATAGAATGAGGATTTATAACCCAGAGCGCATGTACGATTGAACAAGGCAGCTTGCGTTGAAATTCAATTAAGCCAACGTAGCTATAACCTTCTCTCATTGCATCAGTCCAGGCTATGTGGTTCGCGAACTCCTTAACCATCACTAATCCTCCCCAAAATTGCGATGAACTATTTAACTACTTCATCCCAGCCATTGATATCGGTGTTTTGACAGTGGAGGTTGCTTGCCCTGATCTACAACTCATATCCGCAAGCGGAATTAATGCATATACAATTTGACGTAAAATTAAATACTCGAGATTTTTCACGGGATTTACCTGCTTATGCTTAAGGATTTAAAAGACACACTGAGGCACGAGCCAAGGCCCGCACCCCAGATATTCGGAAAATAAAATTAGGACTTTTGTCCGCCTTTTGAGCTTCCGCCTTGCTTGGAGGTGGTTTTAGAACTTGCTTTACCGCCCTTTTTTCCAGCCTCTGAAGCCAACTTTGAATTGCTAGCAAAACCCTTACCTTCGTTTTGTGGACTCATGATAAATACCTCTCGATGAATTTTGAAAACAGATTAGAGTGCTAAGCACTCATTTAAATCTAAGCATCCTTATTTATTTCTTTCAATAGATTTTTAGAGCAATTTGCAATTACTTTATATTTTTCTAATGCTTAATTTAGTTGAAAAAACTATTACAACATTATTATGCAAATTAATATTAATTATTAAATTTTAATCGCTCATTTCTGTATTTTTGAATTATTAATATCAATTTTTAATGGCAGGAAAAATTATAAGTAATGTGGGGCATGGTGCGCTAACACACTGATAATTGTATTTTACTTATTCATTATTAGAGCCATGGTGCGCTATTAGCGTTCCAGTTACTCATCACAATTACTATTTTTTAGCTAATCATCAAAGAGGTAACAACAATGAAAATGACGAAACTTTTTTTAACCAGCGCATTTCTATTTAGCCTTGGCGCCCTATGCAACACCGCAATGGCAAAAGACACTATTGAGCCAGCAAAATTTGTAGACGAAGCTTCTGCCGGAGGCGTTGCCGAAATTGAAACAAGTAAACTTGCTTTGCAAAAATCGACCTCACCAGCGGTGAAAACTTTTGCACAAGAGATGATTAACGACCACACCGCAGCAAATAAAGAGCTGTCAGCCATTGCTGCCAAGAAAAACTTGAAGGTTTCAACCGAAGCCGAATTGGCTAACAAAGCTAAAGCGCTGATTCTTAAACAACGTGATGGTGAATCTTTTGACGAAGCC